>NZ_JAVRBN020000005.1:0-314155 GCF_034531305.2 Nostoc sp. ChiQUE02 | reverse complement strand
CAATATCTTCAGATACCAGAGAATATAATTTTATTGTTCCAACCCCCACATACGCCGCAAGTTAATCCAATTGAGCGGTTATGGGAAGAAGTTAAAAGACATTTGGCTTGGGAAAGTTTTGCTACGTTAGATGAATTAAGACAATTTATCTGGAAGCGTTTAGAGAAATTAAACACATTAACCGTTGCTTCCATAACAGGGTGGGATTTTATTCTTGATGCTTTATTTGAATCAAATTTTTCGTGAATTGGTATGACCCTCTCTATCGAGGTCACTCTGAATATACCTACCGCTATCTGAATCATCTATCTCATCCAGTTTCTTTAAATTATTCGAGAGATAATTCTCAAATTCCTTGCGCCCATCATGATTTCTCTATAACAGAAATATAGCCTCTCCACTCCTGCTCTGAAAGTCAAGTTTGCTATCTGTCATGAAATTTAGAAACGCTCCATTCCTGCATTGAAGCGTGTTTATTTCGGTTTCACAAGCCCATAACCGTGCGATAATGAGCCTCTATTTGCGCGACGGTTTCAGACTTGCGCTTTGTCTCCCATTGACTTCGGTTAAATAATTCTTGTCGCAATTCATCAACATTAATTGTGGTGACTCTGCCATCGGCAACAATTTGCTTACCATTTATCCAAGCACTATCAACAACATTACTAGGACGCCCTAAAACTAGCAAACCAATGGGGTCTGTACGTGGAAGCAATGATAAATTGGTGAGGTCATAAAGTACTAAATCTGCTTGTTTGCCCACAGTAAGAGAACCGAGTTTGTCTGCTATATTCAGTCCCTTTGCGCCTCCTATGGATGCCATCTCCACTGCTTGTCTGGGTGTAATCCAGTGTTGATAATCTGAGTCTGTAATATTATGTAAGATAGAACCCATTTTGATGGCTTCTAGCAAATCTTGAGAGTCATTACTCGAAGCACCATCGCAGCCAAAAGTTACATTTACCCCAGCTTGCCGATATTTTAAAATTGGGGCGATACCACTGCCTAAACGCAAATTACTTAAGGGATTATGAACAACTGTAGATTGAGTTTCGGCGAGGATGGTGATATCAGCATCATTTAACCACACGCAATGAGCAAGTGAAGTGCGATCGCTCAAAAATCCGATTCTTTTCAAATGTTCCACAGCAGTACAACCGTACTTTTCTTCGGCGAGTTTTTCCTGTGCCCTGGTTTCGAGTAAATGGGAGTGACGACAAAGATTATAGCGATCGCTTAACTCAGTACAGCCCTCAAATAAAGCATCAGTACACAATTGAATTCCCGTTGGTGCAACTAAAATATTTACACCCTCATCTGGGCGATGAAATTGTCTTACCGCCTCTTCGATAATTTCCAGTGTTGCCGTAGTTGAGCGAAAATAAGGTTCATGAGTTTGGGCTGATTCCCCAGATGGTATACCTGCGGTGAGGGATTCATCCTGAATTAGAGGGGCGATAAAGGCGCGAATTCCCACTTCTTTGTAAGCGCGAGTGGCAATGGCGATCGTTTCCAACTCAAGTCCGGGAATTAACACCAGATGATCTACCAGACTCGTACCCCCGGAGAGTAAGGTTTCCACCGCAGTACCCAAGGCGCTGAGATAAACCTGTTCGGGATCGAGGGGGGCAAAATCATACAGTTCCGCCAACCATAACTCTAAAGGGAAAACTGACATGATTCCTCGCTGCCACATCTCAGATGAGTGGGTGTGGGCGTTGAAAAAGCCAGGTAGCAATAGCTTATTTTTGCCATCAATGGCAGTGCCAATTACTTGTAGATTGGGGGAAATGGCTGCGATTGCACCATCTACAATCTGTACATCTACCGTTGCATAATCATCACTGGCGGCAATCAAAACATTCTGGATAGTGAAATTTACCATATTTAACCTTGATTAAGTAATTGTATTTTCAACTGAATTTCAAGTTACAAAATAGAAACTGGTGTTGGGTATTGCAATTTTATGAATTTACCATTACGGACATTGGGAGTTGCACCAAATGCATGGACAGTGAATGATGCGATCGCAGATATCACTCGTCCTCAAAAGACCCCACAACCCGTTATTTTATCAACAGAAACTAAAACCCTGCGCCTAGACTTGGCAAAAGCTGCTATCCTCGTCATTGATATGCAAAACGACTTCTGTCACCCAGATGGCTGGTTAGCGCATATCGGCGTGGACGTAACTCCAGCGCGTCAGCCTATTGAACCTTTGAACAACTTACTTCCAGAACTGCGTGAGGTTGGTGTTCCAGTCATTTGGATAAATTGGGGAAATCGTCCCGACTTGCTCAATATTAGTGCTGGTTCGCGTCACGTTTATAATCCCACAGGGGAGGGCGTGGGATTGGGCGATCCACTGCCAAGCAATGGTGCTAGAGTACTCATGGCAGGTAGTTGGGCCGCAGCAGTAGTAGACGAACTAGAACAGATTCCCGAAGATATTCGTGTGGATAAATACCGCATGAGTGGGTTTTGGGATACGCCATTAGATAGTATCTTGCGAAATCTGGGAAGGACAACATTATTCTTTGCTGGTGTTAATGCCGATCAATGCGTGCTAACCACCTTATGTGATGCCAACTTCCTAGGATATGATTGCGTATTAGTTAAAGACTGCACCGCTACAACTTCTCCTGAATATTGTTGGCTGGCGACATTATACAACATCAAACAATGCTTCGGTTTTGTCGCTGACTCGCAAGCAATTTTAACAGCGCTGCAAAAGAGTGAGGAGTGAGGAATTATGAGTGATTTTGAGATACAACTAACAACTTAATATTCAAGAATTGGATTTTAGGAATTTTCATACCCATCGATAAGTTCAGAGGGGATAAATAAATGTACGCTACTCGTTGTGTAATTCCGGTTATCAAATCTCTCAAAGATTACCAGGTATATCGTATCAGTCCCAACGACTCTAATCGATTAGCAATTATCTTCGATTCGACAAATGCTAATACTTCCTTGACTTGCTGTATAGAAATTTTTGATGTTGGTGGACAAACACCGCCAAATCGCCATCAGTGGGCAGTGGAAATGTTTTTCGTTCTCAAAGGGGAAGCGATCGCTATGTGTGATGGCAAGAGTGCCACGATCAAAGCTGGAGATAGTTTATTAGTGCCTCCCACTGGGACTCATTTGATTAAAAATACTGGTTCTACTCGCTTGTACACGTTGACTGTTATGATTCCCAATGAGGACTTTTCAGAATTGATTCGCAGTGGCATTCCTACGGAGTTAGATGCAGAAGATATGGCAGTACTGGGGAGATTAAATGCTTTGATGCCCTGTTAAAATAATTAGTAATACAGCAGTTTTCTTTTGCATGAAGTACAAAGCTACAGGTTTTGAGGCAGGAGGCAAAGGGCAGTTTTCCTCCTGCCTCCTGCCCGACGCTCTCTACGAGACGCTGCACGAACGCGGACTCGCTCTCCGTGGCGCTGTCTGCCTCCTGCTTTCCTGGATAAAGCTAAGTCTCTCATAACCTAAAATGTTTCTTACTGTAGCAACTGATCCTATACCTCTATCACTTGATTCTGATGGCGTTGTGCGTGTTAGTAATACTCGTGTAACCCTTGATACTGTGGTTGTCGCCTTCTTGGAGGGTGTTACAGCAGAAGAGATTGTCGAGCAATATCCATCTCTTCAGCTTGCAGATGTGTACTCGGTGATTGGCTACTACCTTCGGCGGAAAACTGAAGTTGATGCTTATCTAAAAATTCGACAAGAGCGTGCCACCCAAGTTCGTCAAGAAAATGAACGTCGTTTCAATCCAATTGGGATACGCGATCGCCTCATGGCAAGACTTACCCATCAAGAGTAGAGTTGAAATGCTGCGCCTTTTAGCAGACGAGAACTTTAACAACCAAATTGTTCGAGGTATTCTTCGACGAAAATCTGAGATTGATATTGTTAGAGTTCAGGATGTAGGTTTGTCCAAAACCGATGATCGAGTCATTCTAGAATGGGCGGCGCAACAGGGTCGGGTTCTATTAACTCATGATGTAGAAACAATAACTCGATATGCTTACGAGCGTGTACAGGCAGGGTTAGAAATGCCAGGGGTATTTGAGATTAGTCGCAGCATTTCAGTGGGATTGGCAATTGAAGATATATTGTTGATCACAAAGGGAAGTTTTGAGGGCGAATGGGAAGGACAAGTTCAATATCTGCCTCTTTGTTAAAGTCCTAGCGCGGTCTAACAATTCAAAGATTTCTCAGGCTTGTTGATGTGGCGATCGCCGTAAAGCTGAATGAGTAAATTTAGAGCATTACATGGGTATAAATCATCGTAATTTTCACTTCCTTGTGTCCGAGTAATTCCTGTACCGTGCGGATGTCATAACCATTTTGCAGCAAATGGTAGTTCATCATAGTTACCGCAGGCTGTAATTTTATGGTCGCAGGCTAAAACCCTGTTGGAGCGGACTGAAGCGTGATCTTGGTTATGATGCAAAGGTTACTTGCAGCCGCTCAACAGAAACGTTGTGCCGCTTTAAGTTATTAGTTGTGGTGTATTTCGAGGCGATCGTTAATATTTCGGACAGGTCTAATCACTGTCTTTTTGAAATAATTTGTTTAACAACAACAACAAAGCGTTCCATGTCAGCGTGGGTAATAGCTCCCATTGTCGAGACTCGGAAGATAGATTTGGCTAAACTTCCCTGTCCAGAATAAATTATATAATCTTGTGCTTTCAGTTGGTCGTGAAATTCCTCATAGCTGAAACCATCTGGCAAGTAGTAGGCATTCAAGACAACGGATGAACTGCCAAGAGGAAGTAGGGGTTTAATTCCCATTGAGGCTAACCCGTCTCTGACTAAGCTGGCAAGTTGGTTGTAATGGCTGTGTCTGACACGCCAACCTCCTGCTTCTGCCATTTCTTGCAAAGCTTCTGTTAAGGCATAAAATGTCTGTACTGATTGCGTAAACGGTGTGCCACCTCGGTCTTGCTGCTGGCAATAAGTTGCTAAATCTAAATATAAGGTGCGGGGAATTGTATCTAGTGACGGCAGTGCATCCCGTTGCAGGATGACAAAGGACGTTCCGGGGACACCATGCAGACATTTATTCGCTGTCGCAGCGCAAGCGGTGATTCCCCAATCTGCGAAATTTAGTTCCTCAGCACCAAAGCTGCTGACAGCATCTACTAATAGTTTGATACCACGTTCTTGACAAATTGGGGCAAGTTCCGCCAAATTATTTAAGCGACCGGTAGTAGTTTCGTGATGGACGACAGCAAGGTGGGTGATGTCGGCGTTTTCATCCAAAAGTTTGACTAAAGCGTTGATATCGATTTCGGCATCCCAAGGATGGGAAAGTGTGATGTAATCAATGCCGTGGATTTTGGCAATTTTGGATAGTCGTTCACCGTATACACCGTTTTCAATTACCAGCAATTTACCGTCTGTGGGTACTAGACTGCTGATCATCGCTTCCATCGCGGCGGTACCAGAACCGGTGAGGAGAACTGCTGCCCAGCGATGCCTACGGCGGGCTACGCCTAGGCTTCCAAGACCATAAACTTGAAGTAATTGTTCGCGGATTCTGCTTTGAAGTTCGGAAAATTCCACCTCACGGTGACACAAATCGGGACGCAACAGGGCGTTTCGGACGCGATCGCTCAAATTGACGGGGCCGGGATTTAGTAAAATCATTTTGTTATTAGTCATTAGTCATTTGTCATTGGTCATTAATAAATTAAGAGTTTCAGCTTTGAATTTATTAATTACGAATTACCAATGTGTTTCATAAAGCGTTCCAAAACTGCTTCTGGGGTGAGGTTAGGTCGGGGTAGCTTTTCTAAAGTTCCGGGACGGATTTTTAAATGAGCAAATTTAGGTCTAGTGTTATCATCTGCGGTAAATAAGGCATCTAAAAGGGCGGGGTCATCTCCGGCTAATGTAACGCCATAACCGCACGCTTCGGCAATCTTGGCAAAGGAGATACCCGCAGAGACGGTGGCTTGTGCGCCTGTAGAATCGTGGACTTCATTATCTAAAAGAATATGGGTCAAATTAGCACCGCCATAAGTGCCAATAGTCGCAAAATTACCCATCCGCATTAATGCTGCCCCATCGCCATCAATTACTACTACTTTGAGGTCTGGACGTGCTAAGGATAGTCCCAATCCCATTGAGGAAGCACAACCCATCGATCCAACCATATAAAGATGATTGGCGCTGTCTTTACTGGCGAAAAGTTCGCGTCCCGTGTATCCGGTGGTGGCAATTACTACAGTGTTTTCAGCATCAATTAGTTCTACAATCCGAGCTAGTGCTTCGCTGCGAGAAATGCGTTGTTCTTTGTTGTCCCGAAAAAAGCTTTGCTGAATATGAGCGCTATTACTATTTTCTCGTTCGGGGATAGAAGAACGGGTGAGTGCATGGGGGGCGATCGCGCCTTTACGCATAATTAGAGCATAAGGACAGCGTTCTTGTGTCATATAGGCTGTGGCTCTTTGCAGAACGGGTTCTATTTCTGCTGCGTCTGTGGGAAAAAATTCCCAAGGTATAGTCATTGTTTGCAGCAATTTATCTGTGATTTGCCCCATTAATTGATGTTGCGGTTCATCTTGTAATAGGCGATCGCCTCGCAAGGTACAAATCAGCAGCAGCGGAATCCGAAAGATATAAGTGAGCGAGGTTAGCGGGTTAACTGCATTCCCCAAACCAGAGTTTTGCATCATTACCACCGCGGGTTTACCAGCAATTGCTGCTCCGGCTGCGATCGCTACAGCATCTCCCTCATTGGCTGCGGAGATATATCTAAGTTGAACGTCATTGATGACGTAGTTAATAAAAGGCGTGAGAAAAGAACAGGGTACGCCAGTGTACCACCCAAAGCCTAGATTACGCGCAGCTTCTACAAATTCCTCTGCCTGGATCATAATTAAAAATTTACAGCAATTTTCAGGTATTTAGACGATTGAGATAGGGAGTGGGGAGGAAAGATTATAACTTCGACTTCAGAAAGCGAAACTTGAGCTTCAGAACTCAAAACTTCAACCTCAAAGCTTCATTGATGAACCTCAGAGCTTCGTTAATGAACCTCAAAGCTTCGTTAATGAACCTCAAAGCTTCGTTGATGAACCTCAAAGCTTCGTTGATGAACCTCAAAGCTTCGTTAATGAACTTCACAGCTTCGTCGACGAACCTCAAAGCTTCGTTAACGAACCTCAGAGTTTCGTCGATGAACCTCAGAGCTTCGTGAATGAACCTCAGAGCTTCGTCGATGAACCTCAAAGCTTCGTCGATGAACCTCAGAGTTCAAAATTTCTACCTCCTCACTCCCCACTCCCCTATTGCTTCAATTGAAAAGCAAGGTCGAGATCATCTAAAGAATTAACATCTAACCAGTTACCGCGAATATAAAGCACCTTGATCGGTTTTCCTTGCTCGATTAAATAATTACATAATTCTGGCAAACCTAAACTGTTGAATTCTGGTCGTTTTTGCAGTTCGTTGAGTGCTTCACTCAGCCACTGTCTACCTTGACTCCGCAGGCGTAGCATCCCAATCCAGCGGCCGCTAGATTTACCCAATTGCGTTTGTGTTGTTTTAGAAATGTCCAACAGGTTGACATCCTGTCCAAACAGAGAAAGGTCGTCTGGAATTGAGCAATAGGCGTAGTCAGGTGAACCGCTAACAGACTTGCTGTTCGCCACAGAATCAACTACAGCGACAATTTCTCCAGGACATTCCAATAAATCGCGCAGGATATAGCTTCTAAATAGTAAATCCCCATAAAGTACCAGCATCTCGTCGCCGAAGCTGGTTTGAGCACAGGCTAAGGATGCTAATTCTCCCGTTGTTTCATAATCTGGGTTGCGGATGACTTTAGTCCCCGGGACATTGATAGTTTCTGCTTTGTAACCGGCGACAACGGTAATATCATTGATAGCAAGTTTCTTGAATTTGTCTACCAATAACCTGAGTAGAGGTTTACCTCCAAGGGGTAACATTACTTTTGGTTTATCTTGCGTCAACCCTGCTAATTCTTGGCCTCTGCTAGCAGCCAGAACGATCGCTTGGGTATTTTGTCGTCCGTTGTTAAAGTAGCGTTTTTCAGCTTCTATGAGTTCATCCGCCCCTTGTAGCCGGAAAATTTCTTTTACGGGAGCAATATCATCTTCAATGTTGATTAAAGTTTCGCTGGCTTTCACTTCGCGGGCGATCGCTTGCATACTAGCAACAGCAGATCGAATCAGATGGTTTGCCCAGATGACCAAATTAACTTCAGCTTTGCGAAAAACATCAGTAGGCGTACTGTAATATTTAGTCGGTATAATCACTAACGGCGAACGACCCGCCCACTCTTTGGCAAAGGCTAGCACTTGGTCAGGACGCGATGATTTACTGTGAATCAGGATCGCATTTGCTCCGGCTGCGTGGTAAGCTTCAGCTCGGCGCATTGCCTCCGAAAGATCCCAGCCGGCAATTAAAGCTTCGAGTCGGGCGACAATGCAAAAATCTGGGTCTGTCTGACTATCCTTACCTGCCTTTATTTTGCCGCAGAATTCATCAATATCAGCCAAAGCTTGGCGGCTACCGTTGATAAAGCTATTGGTTTTGGGAAAAAGCTTATCTTCAATACAGACTCCAGCAATACCTCGCTGTTCTAACTTTTTGACCAGGCGGCGCATATTATTAAAGTTGCCATAACCAGTATCCCCGTCTAACAAAATGGGGATGCTGGTGACATCAGACATGAACTCCAGCATTTCTACAACTTGAGTCCAACTGGCTTCATTATTATCTCGAACGCCATATTGGGCCGAAAGGGCTAATCCACTCGCCCAAATTCCTTTAAATCCAGCCTCTTCCACAATGCGGGCGCTAATCCCATTGTGAGCTTCCATGATGAAGTCGAGTTGAGGTGATTCTAGTAATAGCCGCAATTGGGCACACTTATTTAATTTTGCAGCGGTATCAATGGGTGCAAATATTTGATGCATCTATTCTGCTTTTTTCAACCTATATAATAAACGAAGATATTTTCAGACATTTTCTGCGACTTCTATCTGAGGTAAAATATCATTTTGGGCACGTTGAATATCCTGGGGAAAATCGATTTCGAGCCAAGGTAATCCAGTGATGTCTTCGTAGCCAAATGCTTCTGGAGTTTCTAACAGCAGATCCCGAATTACTTCTTCATAAGGTTCATCATTTAGTCCGTCTGCAACATACTGTTCCGTGCGAGTCGCAAGACGTTGAGCAACAGCACTTCCGAAACGAAAGAATCCTACTGACTCGCCGGCAAAATCATAAGTTAAACCAAGAGCTAATTGTTTGCGAAACTCCACTAGATAATTATCTCTGACGCAAAGCTTCACAGGTTCATCTCCTGGTTCAAAATCACGATCCAGCAAGAAGCAGTTGGGGATATTTGTCTTCACCAGTCGTTCAATGATGCGGCGATCGTATAACACGTCTGCATCCATTAATAATATGTCATCGCCAGCAACTAGCTGTTGACGTAAAGTCCAAAGGCTGATCGCACTGCCTTTAGTGTAGTCAGGATTGTAAACTGTACTAACCCAATTTTCGGCTCCCAGCGCTTTGATTTCCTCCTGAATTCTTTGTGCTTGGTAACCCACAGCAATCACTACTTCATCAATCTGGTAATGACGAAGATAGTTCAAATGGCGCTCTAATAGAGATTTACCGTTAAATTTTAGTAAGCATTTGGGTTGGATTTGCCCGTCTTTACCTAAGCGTCGTCCAACGCCAGCAGCTAATATAATTGCCTTCATCGTCAAGTCACCAACAAAGCTATGACACCAGGAAATCTGGAAATTTTCCCAGTATTTTATAATGACTGTATTTTGCTCAATTCAACGTATATTAACTAATTCTTAACATGGAAGAAACAGTAACTCTGTATCGCCTCAACTGCGAAATACTTGGCGAAAACCAAAATAAGCGATCGCATCTTTCATATTCGAGACAAAACGTTTTAGCATACCCATGCGGGTGTCAGTGACGTACTCCAAAGTCAAGACAATGCGCTGTTCATTTTTACCCAAAGGAGTAACTCTGTGGTAAAGTTTGTCACCGTTGAATAAGACTAGAGTACCAGGGTTTAAGGAGAGCGATCGCGTTTGGGTTTCTCGTTCAGGAATATCCTTGTAGAGTTGATATTCCAACTTACTGGATGAATTATCAACTAAACCTAGCAACACTGTATAGCGTTTCCCGCGATAGTAAGAGGTATCGTAATGATACTGGATATGGTCTCCAGGCTCAGTGTAGTAGTACAGCGCGTAAGTATGGGGATCTGAATCAGGACAGGGAAGGAGTTTTTCTGCCGTAATCTTGTTTAGGAACTCGAAAAAGGCACTGAGTTGATAAAACTCTCCAAAAATCGGAGCTAGGCTATCTAAGCTATAGCGGCTGATACTACCGCCCTTTTTATGATTGGGAATATAGTTGCGGTTGATAGCAGGTTGCAAAGACGGCAAAAGCGCCAAGAACTGTTCAATGATCGAGTTAGGGAGAAAGTTCTCTACTACCAAGAATTCATTCTGTGCTTGAAACTCAGCTTGAAGTTTCTGGTAATCAACGGCTGCTATAGCTTTATCAATTTCAGTTTGAAGCTCCATTGATAATTTGATACTAATACAGGATTGC
Source organism: Nostoc sp. ChiQUE02 (assembly GCF_034531305.2). Lineage (NCBI taxonomy): Bacteria > Bacillati > Cyanobacteriota > Cyanophyceae > Nostocales > Nostocaceae > Nostoc > Nostoc sp. ChiQUE02. The sequence goes on along the minus strand of NZ_JAVRBN020000005.1, from coordinate 303,515 downwards.
AAAAATAAACATACCATTCAACAAGGCTAAAAAGCCTGTTTTATTAGCTTTCTACCCCATACCCTGTTACTAGTTTGATTCAGGCTGCGGCAGTGCGCGAAATTGCCAAATTACCCATACAGCAAAGGTTGGCGCTCCAATTGTCGCTGCCATTAGTAACGGCTCTAGTCCATCCAGTAAAGTAACTATGGGAAACAAATACAACACATCTTCAATATCAAACCCGGCAAAATTTGGTTGACGGCTGGCGTCTTTACCTAAACGCTGTTCCATTTGGTTTCGCAAATGAAAGATGCAAGCAACAGACACGCCGGATACTATCCCCATCAGCAACGCCCACCAATCAAATTTTCCCTCCCTAAGACCATATCCAATACACACAAACAAAAGAATGTGGATGATGGCATCACTAGCAAGGTCATACTGATGTCCCCATTTGCTGGTTTTCCCACTCAAACGAGCTAATTCACCGTCTGTGTGATCGAGAAAGTTGGATAAAGCAAATAGCCACGCCCCAATGTTAACCCAAATGGCATCGCCAAGCGCGATCGCGACAGCAGCCGCCAACCCAGTTACAAGACGCACTGTGGTGAGATGATTGGGGTTTACCCAACTGTTTTTTAGAGGTCGAACTAGCCAGTAAGCAAGTTGAGCATCCCAAGGCTTGGTGGTCATAGATGAACTTGAATTTGATGTGGTCTTTGAATGTCCATAACACTGTAAATTACCACATCCATCTAAAGTTATAGATTTTTATTGATGCACTTTCTCGTTTTGAACGCTAGATTGGTCAGCGAACGCTTTGAACTCCACAGCGTCGTGACTACAGAAAAGGCGCACGTCCTTGTTGCGATCGCTCGATAATGCGCGTAGCCGATCTTGATTGAGCAACCTAGCCTGGCGATCCACCTCCATCATCCATTGATAAGCACGCAAACCTGGCGTGCAGTGTGCTTTGGATGAGTCCATCTCGTGCCGATAAAAGTAGGCGTCACCTGCGTGCAGGAGCCAACCTTCTGGCGTCTCGATGGCAATACCAGCATGACCCCTAGTGTGACCAACAAGCGGGATGAGGAGAATCTCCGGCGGTAGTCCGTCGAGGTTACGTACTGCTTCAAAGCCGAACCAAGGTTCGCCTCCAGCCGAATAGTACTTCCAGTGATTAACCTCGTCCCACTGTTCTGGACGATAGCGCCTGCTGGCGATGAAGCCGCGCCGATCCTGCGCGGTCTCAATCTCAGTCTGCATTACGTGCACAGTTGCTTCGGGGAAATCTTCCAGACCACCGGCGTGATCAAAATCGAGGTGAGTCAGCACAATATGACGCACATCTTGCGCGGAAAATCCCAGCCGCTCAACTTGATCGAGTGCCGTGTATTTTTTATCAAACTGGATGCCATTGAAATGAATGAAGAACGGGCTGAGACGGGAGTAAGGCGACTCAATATCGCGCAGTCCGAAGCCAGTATCAATCAGAACAAGTCCCTGCTCTGTCTCGACAAGCAGACAGTGGCAGACGAGGTGAGCTCTCAGGCCGCGACTGAAGCCATCGAAGAGGGCCCCACCAATCGGGCACATGCAGCCACAGTTGAGATGATGAATTTGCATGAATCCTCCGTTACGACTCTGACTGTCCTAAATGTGTGAGATTGCCGACTGCGCGATTAGCTTAGCTGGTGCCGTTAGCCGAGGCGATCGCGCCCCGCTTAAAATGAGTGCTAAATGAGCACATTCGCTTGATTAGGTGGAAATTAGTTGTTGCCTGACCTCGGCTCACTGAGTTTGCGGTGCTGTTCAGCATTGACGGTATCAGGTAAGACCTTGCTCACATTGCCCTGAAACTTTGTTTTGAGCGAACCGGCGATGATGTGATCTTTGCCTGCCATCAAGGCTTCAAAACCCTGCTTGGCGACCTCAGCCGGATCGTCCTTTTGATCTGCGCCTACTTTTGTGTCGTCCATACCTGCACGGTGGAAGAAGTTGGTATCAGTTGGCCCGGGCATGAGCGCAGTGACAGTAACGCCCGTATCCTTCAACTCGTTGCGTAGCCCCTCTGAAAAGGAATGCACAAAGGCTTTGGAGGCGGCGTAGACTGTCTCGAACGGGCCGGGCATCAGGGCGGCGATTGATGACGTGAAAAGGATTCGACCCTTGCCACGCTCAACCATGTCCTTCACCACCCGTTTGGCCAGATGTACAGACGATACGACGTTCAGATTGATCAGATTGAGTTCGTCCTTCAGGTCGGTTTCACGGGCGAACTCACCGCCAACACCAACACCTGCGTTGATGGCGATCGCATCCACTGGTCGGCCAGTTGCCTTAACCTGGTTATAGAGCGTCTCAACACCGTCATAAGTAGCGAGATCGGTCTGTACCGCCTCAACCTTGGCACCCAGCCCCTCAAATGCAATAGCCGCTTCGTCAATGCTCGAACCGATGGCTGTAACTAGAAGATCAAAGCCGTTTTGGGCAAACTGTTTGGCAAGTTCATAACCGATGCCGTTGGAGGCACCTGTCACGACAGCCAGGGGTCGGGTTAACAAACTGTTCATAACCGTCCAAAACTCCTATGTAACTGCTCCACACTCGCTGGTTATGGCTTGCTTTTCTCGCTACCAAATAGTTCTAGTTCTGCGTGGACTGTGGGCTTTCAACCCTTACAATGTTAGGCAGATAGCAATATGGTTGCGTCTTTCCAAGGAAGTATCGCGAGTGTGTCTTCAAGGTTACTTTTCTAGAGTTCTGTATATACTTCTAACGAACTTTCAGCCTCTCAAAACTTAATTTACTTGTGACGTTAGCTACGAACTTTAGTAACGATTTTCTGGGAATAGAACGAAGCCGATTCTTCGTTTTTGGCGCAATCTTGGGCAAATTTAATTAGATGGTGTCCGACAAGTCCAACGTGAACCAAGTTTTCAATATTACCTGCTTTCAGTGCTGGCTTGGCCATTTTCCAGAAAGTCTGACGATAGTTACTAAATAAGCCTATCCGCAGCAAAATATTAGTTAAATAAGTTAAACCTTTGCGAATATTAGCCCCAGAAGTGCGAGATGGGCTGTTAGGTACTTCGATGCGGTTTGGATAGGTGTGTTCCATATTGTAGGCAAACCGCTGATATAAAAATTCTGGCTCATAAGCAGTTGTGATGCAGCGCCGCCACATCTCAACAACTTGCTCGTAGGGCATCAAAAACTCAACATTTGATTCCCGGCTTTCATCAAAGACAAGTCGTCCTTCTGCTTCTAACCTCCGCCATAAAGGAGTTCTTGGTAATGCGTGAAGTAGATTAATTGTCAACATGGGAATTTGGGATGCCCGAATAAATTCGATAATTCGGTCTGCTGTTTCTGGTGTATCTGTATCTAACCCAATGATGATTCCGGATACTACTTCCATACCATAGCTATTTAAAACCTGAATCGCTTTTAAGATTGGCATACTCAAATTTTGGTCTTTGGAAATCGCATGGAGAGCATTTGGTTCAGGTGTTTCAATGCCGCAAAAGATTGTGCAGAAATAAGCTTCGCGCATCATTTCCAGCAGCTTTGGACTTTGAGCTAGGTTGAGCGTTGCTTCACAGGCAAACTGGATGGGGTAGCCATTGCGTTTTTGCCAGTCAATCAGATGAGGAAGTAACTTCATGGCGGCGCGGCGATCGCCAACAAAGTTATCATCGACAAAATACACTGCCCCCAGATTGCCAGATTGTCGCATTGCGTCTAACTCAGCGACTACTTGCTCTGGTGTTTTCATCCGGGGACTGTTGCCATAGAGTTCTGGAATATCACAAAACTCGCAGTGATAAGGGCAACCGCTAGAAAACTGCACATTCGCCAAAAAATAATCATTGATATTCAGCAAATGATACGCTGGGGTGGGAAACTCTGTTAAGGGTAAACGTTCCTTGGTTTCAAAGCGAATTTGCTTTTGAGGACGTTCCAAGTTTTGGTCTAGATACTCGATCATGCGATCGCTAGCATCTCCCAATTCGCCCAAATGTAAAATATCAAATTCAGGATAATATTCTGGACACCCAGATACCGAAGGGCCGCCCACAACGGTAATTTTCCCCGCTCGATGGGCAAGTTCGTTAATTTGATTAATCTGTGGTTTTTGGATATGCATTCCACTCACAATCACCACATCGCACCATTGGTAATCAGCCCGCGTTGCTGATTTGACATTTTCATCAATAAACCGCACTTCCCATTCTTTAGGTAAGTAGGCAGCCACAATTAAAATACCTTGGGGTGGCATAAAAGCCCGGACATTACCCATGAGTGGGTAGGCGTGATGAAAAGTACCAAAAGAGCGGCTGTACTTGGGAAAAATACACAGAATGCGTCGATGGTGTGAAGGAACGTAGCGGGTTCCTTGAGTGACAGAAGCGGTTTTAGAATTGCCCGCTACATTAATTTGATTCTTTAAAGACTTTAAATTTACAGTCATCGCAAATTTCACCCTGGAAAACTGAGCAGGTAATTTGACAGTTTATTGACATATTTAGCTGTAATTCCAACTAGCTTACCAAAGAAAGGCAGGAGGCAGAACGAATTAGAAATGTATTTTTGCTCAAAACAAAGTCCTAGCGATTATAAATCGCCCAATCTACCTTGTGCCTGATTCATGGTGATATTTGAAGGGGTGTTTAACTGGTAAAATATAAAATCTACCCTAGCAATGCAAATTTAATTGGTTGGCAAACAACAATTATGGAAATCGCGCATGGGACATAAAAAGAGAGATTTTCATTTTTTGTTGTGTCCAAATGGGTATAGGCATTTGTCATGAATTTGATTTACTTTCTTTTGCGTTCTTCGTGGGGGATGGTGGCGATCGCGATCGCTACCGGATTCCTGAGTGGCGGTAGTAGTGCTGGCTTGATTGCCTTAATTAGCCATGCTGCAAGTAGCGGTAGTGCTTCCCGCCTCACATCGATAATTTGGGGTTTTGCGGGGCTGGCAATAGTTGCACTAATTACCAGTATCATTTCTCAAGTGATGCTGATTCGTCTTTCTCAGAATGCAGTCTTGCAATTACGGATGCGTTTAAGTCGTCAAATTCTCGCTTCCGAGTTGAGTCATCTGGAACGCTTAGGGAATCCTCGATTATTGGCTACTTTAACAGAAGATATTCAGGCGGTGGCTAATGCTGTTTATCAGATGCCTTTTATCTTTATTAATTTAGCGATCGTCCTGGGTTGTATAACGTATATAACCTGGCTGTCTTGGTTAGTACTGCTGATGGTTTGTGGGATTTCAGTAGTTGCGATCGCTAGTTGTCAGTGGTTACTCAACAGAGGTGGTAAATTGCTGGCCTTAGCTCGTGAAGATGAAGATCAGCTATTTAAACATTTTCGCACCATTACCGAAGGAGTCAAGGAACTCAAACTAAACTACAGGCGGCGTGAAGACTTTTTAGAAGAAAAACTGCAATCAACTGCTACCGAGTTTCGTCATCACAACGTTAACGGTCTAAGCCTTTTTGCCATAACTTCAAGTTGGGGTCAACTCATATTCTTTTTCGCTCTCGGTTTTGTACTGTTTGTCCTGCCTAATCTGCTTACTATCAATCCCGAAACTCTCTCTGGCTACATTTTGACTTTCACTTACTTGGTGTTACCAATGGATAACATCATCAGTAAACTTCCTCTATTAAGCAAAGCCAGTATTGCCTTGCAAAAAATTGAGTCACTGGGTTTATCTCTAGCTAGCCGAACTGAAATATCGTCTGTTCCACCTGCCCTGAAATCCGACTGGCACAGTTTAAAATTTAAAAATGTTACCCACACTTACTACACAGAGCAAGAAGATAATAGCTTTATTTTCGGCCCTATCGACCTGACACTACATCCTCAAGAATTAGTCTTCATTGTCGGCGGTAATGGTAGCGGAAAATCTACCCTAGCGAAACTAATTACCGGACTTTACATCCCTGAAAATGGCGAAATTTGGTTCGATAACGAGCTAATTAGCGAACAGAATAGAGAATGGTACCGCCAGCATTTTTCTGTGGTATTTTCGGACTTTTATTTATTTGAAGAACTTTTAGGATTTAAAAATTATCAATTGGATGCTCAAGCTACAAAATATTTACAACAACTGCAATTAGACCATAAGGTAAAAGTTGAGAATGGGCAACTTTCTACCACTGCTCTTTCTCAAGGACAGCGGAAACGGCTAGCTTTACTCACAGCGTACTTGGAAGATCGACCAATTTATCTATTTGATGAGTGGGCAGCCGATCAAGATCCAGTATTTAAGGAAATATTCTACACTCAACTTTTACCAGAACTGCGATCGCGGGGCAAAACAGTGTTAGTGATTAGCCATGACGATCGCTATTTTCATTTAGCAGACCGAATTATCAAACTTGACTATGGACAAATAGAGTACGATAAAACTTAACCTGGTCAAGGTATATAGCAATCGCGATCCTGTTTAAGGATAATCAAAAACTACGCGATCGCCAGGACGCCAATCACAATGCACGAAACCTCTATGCATTCCCCTTCCCAATCCCGTGCAATCAGAAGCGCGACAAACTTGAAATAAACGCTGCAAGTTGCCATCAAGGGGGGCAAGATCGATTGCTAGTCCTTGGATATGCTGCGAATTGCGAGCGCCTTTTTGCTCCCGATTAACAGCAGGTGGACGATAACCAGAAGTAATCTGAATTGCACTGCCATATTGATCGCGAATTTTACCAAAACCTCTTGTTGCTTTGATAATGTTAGTAGCGATCGCGTTCGACTCTGGAACTCTGGTACATCCCTTAGTGAACTCTCCCCAAGTTAAAGGGACACCAATTACTATCAATTCATTCTCATAAACAATAGTTCCATTTGGTAGCTTCATACTACTACCAGTCTTACTACCTTTACTTGATTCAGGTATAGGTTCTGAGCGCTCGTTTTGTTCAGTGACTTGATGCTCCTCTGCTATTTCTAGTAATGCAGCAGCTGCGGATGCCCCTAACAATTCTGGAGAATCTAGCCAAACACTCTCTTTGAATTCTGCAAATGCTTTTTGGGTTAAATCGCCTGTAATACCATCAACTCCACCTGTGTAAAGACCTTTCTTTTTGAGTAAGGTCTGAATTTCTTTGATAGTGTCAGCATCGGATTCGGCAAGTTTGATTGTAGCCTTGGTAGACTGAATTTTTGCTAAATTAATAAATTCCCCTAAAACAGTTGACATTGAAGTATCTCCCATATTTACAGTTTTAAGTCTGGAAGCTTCAGTTTTTTATTTAGTAATGACCGAAAATTATTCCGAGTAATACCAATAAACTGCTGCTAATACTCATATTAGTTACGGAATAAAATTTTCATAGTACCCTCAAGGGTACTATTATAGGGAGTATTTGGAATTTTACTAAATAAAACCAATGTCTGAACAAAAGCCCATAAGTCCTTGGAACTACAAACCTTGGTGGTGTCAGCCCTGGTCTATAATTTTCACAGGCGTAACGCTGATTGGTGGTAGCTGGTTACTATTTAAAACTATCTGGCTAACAGTTCTTGTCTCTATCCCTGTAGTGACGTGGATGGGATTTTTTGTATTATTTTGGCCGCAACTAATGATTCGCAGTGGGATTTTAGAGTCGTATAAAGAGTAATTCGAGCCTGATGTGATACTGGAAATTGCTTCAGGTAAAAAAATTATTCCGCCGTGTTCAGAGATTTAGCAGCGAAGTTACGTGCAGCAGTAGAGAAAAGTTTATTTAACAATTAATACTGCTGATGTAACGGTTTTTCTGGAATAATTTCCAGCGTATCTATCAGGTAGTAGTTGAGTCTTCTTCAGGTAAGATTTTATCTATGTTGAGTACCCACGATATACCTTTATCTGCTGGAGGGCTAACAGTAATCCTACCTCTGTATAGTAAATCTTTTTAACATATCGGTGAATTTGGGAACAGTTTTTATTATGTTCTGATAACTTTCTATATCAGGAGAAATCATGATTAACATTAGAATTCCAATATAAAACTATAATTTCATCTCTGCACAGCTTGGTCAGTGCAACAAGGATAGTGCAGCATTGCTAATATTGCGTGCATTTTCCTCTGAGTAAAATTACTAATTTTTAGTTCGGGCAAAATTTACCCATCCGGCAGAATTGGTTAGTAAGTTTTCTACAGCTTATATTACCTGCGTATCAAGCATCAAATCTGAAACCGATTCTTAAAACTGTATCAACTGTTACTTTATACCAAACTAATTAGTATAGAATAACGTTACTGAATTACTAAAGAAGAATTCTGAGCGCGGTCTTCTCTACGGGATGCTGCGCGATCGCGTTATACCATTTCACTAAAAGCTTCATACAAATTATTTTTTCTCTTCCCCTGCTTCCCCTGCCTGCCTATGTGTATCAACCTTAAAGTAAAACAGTATTAGCGTCGGAATTTTTGTGCGTATACACAAAATAACGGTATCAAAAATGTCAAGTTTTGACGAAGAACTTTGGCAGTATAAGAAGTTTTAATAATTTTTAGCTGAGATTGGTAGTTTTCAAGCTGGCTTTGGGCAAAAGACCTTGTAAATATCTACATATCCAGGGAATTTGCACAGTAGAAGCTAGGGTGACATGAACAACAGAGCAAACCAAAGGCATGAAGAACATCATGTAATACAATATTATTTCTGTATATTCAACCGGATGTTGATTTTCGTTGCAGAGATATTTATATCACGCAGCTTTGCTGCTGGAGAGATAACCCTGAAGTTATTGCAAAATTTCCAGCGTACCAGACTTTACTGGCTAAGGTTCAGACACTCATCTGTGAAAACGCAAGCTGCTCCTCTACCTGAAAATGAAGCAGAAAGGCTCAAAGCATTGGCGGACTACAATATTCTGGATACCCTACCCGAACAAGCATTTGATGACCTAACTGCTCTTGCTGCCTACATTTGTAAAACTCCAATTGCTTTAATTAGCTTAGTTGATACCGATCGCCAATGGTTTAAATCTAAGGTTGGGCTAAAAGCTAGTGAAACACCCAGAGAGTGGGCTTTTTGCTCCCATGCCATTCTTCAACCAGAGGATATATTAGTAGTTCCCAACGCCATCAAGGACGATCGCTTTAATAACAATCCCCTAGTCAAAGGTAACCCCAAAATTCGTTTTTATGCTGGTGCCCCACTAGTTACCCCCAATGGTTTTCCCATCGGAACGTTGTGTGTGATCGATACCGTACCTCGTCTTTTAAGTTACCAGCAGTTAGATGCGCTGCGCCGCCTAACTCGTCAGGCGATCGCTCAGATGGAACTCATTCAGGAAGTTCGCAACCGCAAACAAGCAGAGATTGAAGGAAGGCAGTTATCGCTGACCGATGATCTAACAGGTTTGCATAACCGACGTGGCTTCTTCTTGATGGCTGAACAACAGTTAAAAATTGCTCACCGGATGAAAGTTTTGTGCTGGGTTATCTTCATTGATTTAGATGGGTTAAAACAGGTTAACGACACCCTTGGTCATGACATGGGAGATGCCTTAATAATTGATGCTGGTCAATTACTCAAGCAAAGTTTTCGGAACTCAGATATTATTGCTCGCTTGGGTGGAGATGAGTTCATTGTTTTCATCTCCAGCTACTTTCAGGACGCTGATAGCATTCAAGTGTATCTACAAGCAAATATCGCCAACTTTAATCAACAGCAAAACCGTAGCTATGAACTTTCGATGAGTATGGGAATAGAACGTTACTCACCAGAAAGTAATATGTCACTAGAACAACTAATCGCCAGGTCTGACGAATTAATGTACGCCCATAAGCGTCTCAAGCGGCAATCTATTGCATAAAGGGGACGGGGAAAACTTGGTGTCCTCTCTGGGGATTAGGTAGGTAAGAGGAATACTGCTGAAAATCGAGATTCGTTATGCAACAGCAGGTGTTACTTAAAATGATGTTGCACAAAATTTTGAAAAGGCTCCTTTGAGAACCCGTGAGTCAGGGAAACTTCTCCGGGCTTGTGAGAATAGTTATCTAGTTTTTTGTGGTTATGATTGAACAACACTAATTGCTTTTGGAAGTGCAATTTCAGATGGGGAATATCAGGCTATTGTATAGGATATAGTTGTTCTTCTTCACTATTAAGGTAGTGGAATTAGTCGATTAATTATGGAATCAATAATTGATAAATTACCTGTATCTTCTATAATTATTTTTGCTCTTGCCGATAAAGAAGGTTTCTACGATCAGCTCAACTTTAAACGATTAAAGACTGGCATGGGGAAGTTTGAAAACTCCAAGCGAATGAAAGCAAACGGATATATTGAATAGTTTTAAAATATTGGGAGATGCTGTACAAAAAAGGTGCGCGATCGCTTTCTCCCTGCTCTCCTACCCCATGCCTTTAAAATGCTAATTTACCACTTGGCTGCCATGACTGCGGGGATCATCTTGACTAGCAGTTGGTGCTACTGGGGCTGAAAATTTAGAAACTTTTCCGCTAGCTTGAGCATAAGGAAGAGACGAACCAGTAACCAAAGCTTCTAAGTTGCTAGCCATAATCGTCCGGGGTTGATCGCCGATGGCTTGGGCTATGGTTTCCCCTTGCTGACTCAAAAATACAAAATGGGGAATCCCATCTACCCGATATCTCAGCATTTCCGGCAGCCACTTGGTATTATCCACATTCAGCATGACAAAATTCATTTTGTCAGCATACTCTGTTTCCAGTTGAGTAATATCTGGTGCCATTTTCTGGCAGACAGTACACCAATCAGCATAAAACTCTACTAGAGATGGTTTGCCGTTGCTGATTGCTACTTCTAACGGTGTGGAAGCCTCACTTAACTTGGCTAGAGTTGCCGAGGTTGTTTCAGTTCGCAATCCTAAGACGAGGGAAACGCTAAGAGCGATCGCTACCATTACAATTAAGAAGTTTCTTACACGTGTCCCTAATGTGGATTCAGGTTTTTCGGGAGAATTAACAGGTGAATCAGTACTCATAACAAAATTATTAATACTTATAAAGCAATTTCTTCTTTAGTTTAGCCGACTCCAACCATTCTTTAATCTCTCACCTTTGGAAGCTTGAACTGGGGACTAGGGATTGGGGAAGGGGCAGAGGTAAAAGGACAAGGGGCAGGGAGAAAAGGGGAAAAAGAATTTTTATTAAGCCTTTCACTTCTCCCTTGTACCCTGCTCTCTACTCCCTTGCCTCTTGCTGCTCCCCATCTGAACTATCTCCCTTACTCCCTGCTCCCTTGCTTCTTCTACAGTCCCTAGTATTGAGATGCCTATTTACTTAACTCACAAAATCGTCCCAGTTTCTTTTAAAAAAACCCGCGTAAATGGTTCACCTTCACCCAAAGTATAATCTTCAATCAACCCTTTGCGACGAATAGAAATATCGTTGCCTTTTCTAATCACCACAGTCGAACCATCGAAAACATCCCGCACCAGGATCATCTCAGTTTCGGTGGGATTATCCAAAACTACGATATTACTGCTCTGGTAAAACATCCCCTGTTCTTCTAGGATTTCTTCAGGGTACTCAGCAATCAGCAAATCAAGTTTGGGATGACGCAGCAAAGTTTGGACATTGCTGTTGTAATCTTTGCTTAATACTTTTTTCGAGCGATTCACAAAAACGGCATCACGACAAACAGCGCCGATTGTCCAATCGGGATGTTGCAAAAGGATATGGTCAATTGTCGCTTGCAGGTCTTCAACTGAGATTTTATTAAAGGTAATAATTGGTATCCTGGCATCTGAACCTGACTCAAAAAAAGTTTCCAAAATATGGGAAGGTACATCAACGCTTTCACCATCAGAAGGCTTAAGATGCATTAAAATTCCCGGTGCAGCGTTGATTTCCAGGATGGCAAAGTTACTAGTCTTCCAAGATTCGGCGAGACTTTTAGTAATTACATCAATCCCCAGACAAGTCAGTTGAAAATGTTGGGCAATATCTTGCGCCAAGATAATATTGTCATCATGAACTGTCCGGGTTGCATCGATACTTATACCTCCGGCTGAAAGATTGGCAACTTTACGCAGGTAAACAGTGCGTCCCTTCTCAATCACGCTGTCTAATGATAAGCGCTGTTCGTCCAGGTAGAGTTCCATCGCTTCATCGATCTGAATTTTACTCATCGGCGAAGTTGGCGTGTCTAAACGTGCAGGTTTGCGATTTTCTTGGCGAATTAACTCTGCAAGCGTTAGGTACCCATCACCGACAACTGATGCTGGACGGCGTTCTGTGGCGGCGACGAATCTACCATTGACACATAACAAGCGAAAATCTGAGCCTGAGATGCTTTTCTCAACAATTATTCGGGTTAACTGATCTTCGGGAATTGCTGCCAGTGCTCTATTATAAGCAGATACCAGTTCTTTTGAGTCTTGCACATCAGCCGTGACGCCAATTCCTTTGTGACCTACCACTGGCTTAACTGCTACTGGGTAGCCAATTTCTCTTGCTGCCGCCAAGGCTTCCTTCTCGGAAAAGACTATATCGCCTTTAGGCACTGGGAAACCCAAGGTTTTTAAAAATGCCTTACAGTCATCTTTGCGGGTGGTGAACTCCGAATCTAGATGGCTATCACAGTTAAATGTTGTTGCTACCCCTCGGACATGTTTTTTTCCCAAGCCGTATTGCATTAATCCTTCTTCCCACAAATAAAAGGCGGGAATACCTTTCTCATAAGCTGTTCGCAATAGAGCGTAAACTGTAGGGCCACCATAGACAGATGCGCGAAATCTATCTTGCAGCTTCACTAGCTGCTCATCAAAGGTAAAGTCTTCATTTTGAGTAATGGCTTCAAACCAATCCCAAACAAAATAAACTACCTCTCTACTTGTACGTTCATGTAGTGATTGGACACTAATCCGCGTGATATCTGGATATTGTTTGACACTCCAGTGGTTGAGATGTAAATCCATCTCCAGTTTTCCGACTTCTGACACAACTTGGGCAAAGAGATGGGCATAGGATTCATAGGTTTGATCGCGCAGGTTTGAATAGCGATCGCCAATCCTGGCAATATAATCTTCAATGGATAAAGGCTCTTTAGAGTCAACTAGGGCAAAATCAAATACTAGCGCCTCTCTATCTAAATAGGGGTTGGGCCCAATGTAATGCTTGAAGTTGAAAATATCGAATACATCCGTTCTTCTAGCATTAATGCGGACTAAATCACTGCTTTTTTGTAGAACCATTGATTACGTACCTTTGGCTAAACACCCTGAAATTTAAATGCTGAGTTATGGTTACTCAGACTTATTGATTGTAGATTGATTTACATTGATTTTGGAGAGTGATGGCTTTACAATTAAGCTAATCAGAACCCACGCTAACTCTATTAGTAAGCATTTTCAACTATCTCAAGGCATAATTAAATCTCCATTCCTCAGCCAGAAATCAAGAACAGTCTATTCATCCTCACGAATAGTCAAAGTTATAACCTTTGAAAGGTGCAATAGTCATCCAATAATTTGTATAAATGATAAACATGGGTGTATTAAAAAGACAGCGAATGTATGAATAGCACACAAGCTACTCTAAGAGATGAAATTCGAGGACTTGCTGAGGAAGCTTTTCACCAAAAGCTGATCTCTGGGCATGGTGATGGGGCAGACATGAATGAGTATCAAATTGTCTACCAAGGCAAACCTAGACATCTCCCATTAGAACAAGCACGTTTTTTCTTGACTAACTTGCTTTATAGAAGTCGAATTCATTAGGACTTCCGATCAGATATCTAATTACACACGCCTAAGAGCTAATACGAATTACTTCCGATTACACGATAAATCTCTAATCGGCAATTATCAACATAACCAACAATGCCTCTAGAAAATACCTCTAGAGGCAGTTAATGTCGTGGGTTTTATTTAGTCAGTGAAATTTAATTTTGAGGTGAGTTATTTTTTGGGTAAATTTCTTTAAGAATCTTTTGGTCTAATTGCTATGTCTAACGACAAGCCACTTTGCGTCTACGCAAATGTTAATCCTGCTTCTATCAAGTAATCTACCAAAGGGATGATTTGATAGTTTTAATTGTCATGGTTTAGTGAAATTTATTAACTCAGATTAGGGGGCATCATGGTAGAAAGTAATATCAAACGGCAGTTAGTAATTATTGGGGGAGCCGAAGACAAAGATGGAGATTCCCAAATTTTGCGAGACTTTGTCCGACGCGCTGGGGGTACAAAGGCGCACATTGTGATTATGACAGCCGCGACAGAATTACCAAGAGAAGTGGGAGAAAATTATATTAGAGTATTTGAGCGGCTGGGAGCCGAAAATGTACGCATCATTGATACAGAAACCCGCGAAGATGCATCTTCATCTACCGCATTAGAAGCTATTAATAAATCAACTGGAGTATTTTTTACAGGGGGAGACCAAGCTCGGATTACCAGCATTCTCAAGGATACTGAAATCGATGTGGCGATTCACAAACGGTTCTCTGAAGGTGCAGTTATCGCAGGCACAAGCGCGGGAGCTGCTGTGATGCCAGATAAAATGATTGTGGAAGGTGATTCGCAGACACATCCTCGGATTGAAACTGTTGAAATGGGCCCAGGTCTAGGCTTCCTCCCAGGGGTAGTAATTGACCAGCATTTTTCTCAGCGTGGACGCTTGGGACGCTTAATTTCAGCTTTAATACTAGAACCTGCTGTCTTGGGATTTGGGATTGACGAAAATACCGCTATGGTAGTGACAGGTAACCAAATTGAAGTAATTGGTGAAGGTACGGTTACGATTGTTGATGAATCAGAGGCTACATATAACAATATGGGCGAAATTTTGAAGGATGAGCCTTTGGCGATTTGTGGAGCAAAGCTTCATATTTTGCCACATGGCTTCAAATTTGACCTAAAAACCCGTCAGCCGATCCTAAATAATGGCTCTGTGCCAAATAACTCTGTACCAGTTGCTGCAATCAACACTTAATTTTTACCAAGTGTATTATACTTTATGGCGATTTTGTCAAAGTATAAAAACTGTCAGAGCGAATCTGACTGCCATTTCGCCAAACTTCCACTCTTTCAGGAGTGACTAAATAAGAAAAACTGCCATTATCTGCCCAATATCTGCTTTTACCCATATTCAAAGCTTGTATCTTTATAGGCTTGCTTGGGTCTTGCTTTAACTGCCCAATATAAAATAACTGACCATTTTCTTCACAGACTTTTACCCGAATGCTTGCAGTTTCACCTTCAATGATGGTAATTCCATTGCATTTAGTATCAGTACTTACAGGTGCAAAATCTATTGGAATTGACTGTGAAGGTGAAACTTGTTTTGCTACTGGGGATGGTGAGACTGAGCGGTTCGGCTTATCTACTTGCTGAATTTTAGAACCAGAGGTAGTGCTTGCAGTTAAAGATGTCAACAGACGAAGGGGGTCAACTGCTATTCGACCATTTGGATGAACTTCAAAGTGCAGATGAGGTGCTGTACTATTGCCTGTAGATCCCATCTCGGCAATAATTTGACCTTGAATGACCTGTTGACCCTTGCTCACCAACAAACGGCGATTGTGACCATAAACAGTAATGCTACCGTCGAGATGTTTAATAGTTATGGCATTTCCTAATCCCCAATTATCCCAACCTGCTTTTACAACTGTACCGGATGCAGCAGCAACAATAGGAGTACCAGATGCCCCTGCAATATCAATTCCTTCATGTTGATATTTGCGGAAGCCTTGAGAAATAAACCCTTGAGTCGGCCAGATTAAGTTAGAAGCAGGGATAGGAGTTTGCTGAATTGGAGAATCACCTGCTAACTGTGTTAAGGCAGATGTAGCTGTACTTAATACAGCACTTAAGGATATTAACCCAATTAGTCCATAAGTACGGTATCGATAAACGATAGCTTTTTTCATAAATTGCAAGCCTATTAAAACAATATTCAGACACTTTCTGATTATTTGTTGTTTCAAGCTGACTCAGAAAATATCAGGAAATAAAAAAGGGCTGGGGATTGGGGACACTTCTCTACCAGAGGCTGCGCCAACGACAAGCGGTAGTTGAGCGCAGTCGAAACTCAGTGCATCGCCGGGGACTGGGCGAGAAATGAGCATAGGGGATTGAACCTACTACTAATATTTTTATTAGCTGTGCTATTGCCGCGACCAGTTAAATAGGGTGAGTTAAGCTTACCTAACCCACCCCATAAAACTAACCTACAAAACTAAACAGTAGAGAAATTAACCATTAAAAACGCGACTGCGCCACTTATTCAACCGGGCTTCTCCAATTGTGGCAGACCGTCGGGCGTCAGCAACTTGTTCTTGCAAAGCTGCAATCTGTTTTGCTTGCGCGTCAGCTTGCTGTTGCAAAGATGTATATTCACCTGTGCTGGCCACGGAACTGGAAGACTGCCAACTACTACTGAATTTTGTTGCACCGATGCTGGCAAAGGGTCTTAAGTCTGCTAGTTGTTGCTGCAAAGTTGCAATCTGGCTTTCTTGCTCTTGAATCTTTTGCCGCAAGCCTTGTTCGGCTGCTGTGGAAGCTGCAATAAAATTATTCACTGGAGCAGCAGTTTCTGGCTTGGGCTTGAATACTTCAGCAAGTATTGCACTAACATCCGTGGGTTTAAGTTTACCGTAAGGAGTGTTAGTAATTAGCGATCGCACCAGTTGAGGTTGATTATTCGTTGCTAGGTTCTTATCGCTGCTAGAATTGCTCCGCAGCAGTTGCAGCATATTGCTAAATTCCAATATCTTTTTGCCTGTTTGGGTTTTATAACCCCGGTAATATGGCACGATGTTATCCCCAAAGGCATCTAAATACTCGTCGCTATCCAGATAGGAATCAATATCCGCCTCAAAACCCTTCTCATCTAGAATGTTGCTGTGATAAATTGTCTCGGAGTAGTCATCAGGAGCGCGACCCAGTAGGTGCTTGAAGTTCAGTTCAATAGCTCGGTAGCGGTAAACGTTATCAAAAAATCTGGAGCGGTACAACTCTGATTTGGCAACCTGACGCACAAACTCACGAACATCGATGATGCCTTGCTTGAGTTGGGATTCTGGAACGATCAGCCGCTCACTTTCCATAATGTAGGCATTACCCAACACTTGCCGATAAACTGCCCCAATTACAATTTCAATGTCATCAACTGAAGCAGTAGTCCACAGTTCGATGGGTTCTGTTTGGGCAAATGCTTGATATTGGCGTCGTCTGGTTTCGTCGTCTATGAAGGTTTGCATACTTGGGTTCGTGTGGGTAGGAATGACTAATGGCTATTTTTAAAGGTAATGGGAGCTAGTAACGCTTCTCTTACGAGACGCTGCGCGATCGCAGAAGTCAAAAAGAGCCAGTGCATTGAGTTAAGAGACTTATACTCCTTTGGAGAACCTTTAGAGTAAAAACTGGCTCTCAAAAGTCAAAAGTCTAAAAACCTTTTTGCCTATAGCTTTCAACTATGAGGCAGGGGGAAAAGAGGAATAGGGGCAGGGGGCGGGGGGCAAGGGGGAGAGTTTTCCCCTTTTCCCCCTGCTCCCTGCTCCCTTCCCTCTTGTTCAACCTGTTTTCATCTGGCTGGTTACTTTTGCCCAACAATACTAAATGGTTGTTAGTTATTAGTTATTAGTTTTTAGTGCTTAGTTTTACCAATAATCACTAACGACTAACTACTAAGCTTACTAATTACCTTTACAGTCATGATTAATTTATCAAGTTTTGGGTAGTTTTTTAGTTACATTTTCTAACAAACTTAGACGGCTAACTGTTAATAACTAACAGCTAATCATCATAAAAAATTAGCAATTAGACATTAACAATTAGCCGTCAACCCCCTTGGGGAGTATTTAAAAGTCAAAATTCAAAACTTAATTTTGAATTAGAGTTTAAACGCCTGTCAGAAAGGTTTCCGCAGGATAGTAAGTCTCAAGCACGCTCATCAAATCTAGTGTAGAAACCACCGTATTTTATCCAGTATTGTTTCAAAGTATGATGAGGCGTATGTAAACTGGCTTTTGCCTGATATAAAAATACTTGGCGATGATCGCCCATCCAGATTTTATTAATGGGGTCAACGGATATTACTGTTCCTCCCAAAGAAGCTACACATTCAGAAAATCTTTCAATCGTCGTATATTCTAATGTCTCGAATATAAAAAAGTTACCCGAACAAATCAAGTGACGACTGCGAATCCAGCAGCGCATTTTTTTTTCAGCCAGTGGAGGCAACATTTTGGTTTTAACAGACTCAAGCTGAATCAACATAATGCGGTCACCGCATGTAATTCATCAGCAAAACTTTCCCGTTTTTCAAATCGCAATGGGCCAGCAGTTGATCCCCATATTTGCTCGTGGGTTTCAATATCCATACCTTTATCTAAACTTATCCAAGTACGCTCGGTTACTTCTACTTCGCTGACAAGATATGTCTGGCATCCATTGCGCTGAATCAGACATTGATTGCCCGGTTCCACACTGCCTCGAAACATTTCACCTTCTCGTTGAAAAACCATTGAACAGTGATAACGCCGTTCAATGCTCTCTGGGGTGATGGTTTTGAGGATATCTAATTCACGAGCAGCACCTGCATAAAGCATAGGATCTTTTAAGCTGTAATTTTCGATATAAATGCGATCGCCTAAATCGACTAGTCTATGTACTCCCTGGCGATAGGGTGTCCATAAATCATGGTCATAAGCTTGTTCAGAATAAAAACCGATGGCAGAAAAAAATTCTATCGGTAAAGGGCGAAAAAAAATGTGAATGTGGGCGTAAAGTTGCGGATTTGCAAAAGATTGCTTGTAGTTGCTAAAATCTCCTGCCATCCAACAGGCTAAGGTGAGCAAATCGCTAGCGTTGGTGCTAGATTCACTGGGCGCTATCGTCACGTCGCTTCGCTCCGAATTCAAAATTCAAAATTAACAATCCCCATAAATAAATTTAGGAGCTTGTATCCTTTTATGTTTTAACCTGATATTTGCTAATTGGTTGAACTTGACAAAGAACGAATTTCTGAAGAAAAGGAAGCTGTTGTCACGCCTTTACCATCACTGGTTTTAATTGTCGCTACCCGAAATCGCAGATTTGGAGTAGCAAACCAAATTTTTTCTTCAGCAGCAGCGAGTTCATACTCTGTCAGCAGGGTAAAAATACCATCGTCACTCAGATGATATTTAGCTACTGCTGGGATTGTTTCGGCGTATCCCTTGTCCCGCAGGAGTTTGCCTCTAGAAGGATTTTCGACATCGGGAATTGGCACCAGCACAGTACTACCAGAGATTGCTTTATCGTCCCAGTCTGACTCACCTTCCCAAGTCATCCGAAAGGGGTGGGTGATACTGGCGGGGTCAGTGTTATACAATTTACAGATTGCTAGCACAGCCGGATCATCGGTGGATAGAGACTTAATGTCAATGTCAGACAGCACTTGTTCAAAGTGGGCGAATGCTAAATGATGACCGCTACGCTGCGATCGCCATCGTCCAATTGAAAGTTCAAAAAATTCAGTAATTTCCATTAGAAAAGCGATCTTAAAAAGTAGCTTACAATCCAAGAGATATCTTGGCTAAAGAGTTATTCTCCCAGTCTATATACTAGCCTCCTCGATTACAACTGGATTTAAGAGTGCTGAGTTAGGAGTTGGGAGAGACGCGACGCCAGTCGCTACAACGGGGAGCCACTCCGTTGGGCGGCTTTGCCGACTTGAAGGAAGTGGCGTGGGAACCCCCGCAACGCACTGGCTCATTAATCGCGTCTGTACAAGAGTTAGGAGTTATTATTCTCTCTCCAGTCCCCAGCCCCCTACTTAGACAAATCTAAGCAACTTCAGTGATACTAATAATTTTGCCGCCCGTTCTATGAATGTTTTGCACTTGCCCAGACAGTTGGTTGTAGTTAACTACATATTCGAGGTTGCCCAGACGAGTACGGAGATTAGCTGAACCTTTTACCGCCTTAATCAAGAAGCGTTTGTCGGTGCTGCTTACACTAGAACCAGCAGCGGGAGCCTTGATGGATGTGGGCAAATTGGAACCGACATCGCTAATCAGTTTGGCTTTGCGATCGCTATCGCTGCTAGCTACTCCTCTGAGCAAGGTAAAGGTGCGGTTAAAGCTAACATTCTTAATTCCGATTTGGGAACTAGTGGTGCGAACATAGGGAACAATATTCTCGCCAAAATTCTGCTGATACTCGTCGCTATCGATATAGGATTCGATCTCAGCATCATAGCCCTGTTCGTTGTAGATGCGGACGTGTTCGGAAATTTCTGCCTGATCGGCAGGAGGCCGTCCTAGCAGGTGTTTGAAGTTCAGTTCAATGAACCGATACTGGGAAGAGGAGTTGAAAAACAGGGATTGATAATACTCTGATTTCGCAATAGTGTTGACGAATTCACGGACACTGATTTTGCGATCGCGCAATTGCGATTCAGCAGTGGCTAGGCGCTCACTTTCCAACAAGTGAGCATTGCCCAAAACCTGTTTGTAAACTGCTCGAATCAGTGTTTGTAATTCACTTTCGCTGGTGTTCGGACGCAGCTCAACCTTAGGTGAATCAATAGCCCAAAGTGACATTGAAATCTCTCCTGAAAAACGTGAATTAAATTAAATTTCCGAGCATCCTACCCCTTATAGAGGTGGAATTTCGCATCAGTTGTCAGTTTTTTTTGCTACTGACTAGCATTTGTAAAACTTTAGTTTGTGAAAGTGCGTTAAATATCTTCGTATATGACAACTGACGAAAGAATTGCTCAAACCCCAGGCTAACTTTTTGATGAACGATCGACACTGGGGATTAAAGACTAGAGTCTGAGTACGGCGGAAATTCTTTCCCAATCCCTAATCTCTAATCCCCAATTTCTATTATTTAAACAATCTCTGTGATGCTTACAATCTTCCCATTAGTGCGATTAATCCGCTGAATTTGCGGTGTTATGTTGCTAGCAGGAACGATGTACTCGGTTGTAGCACGACGGCGAGGATTGTCAAATTTTCCACTTCCACCTTGAACGAGGATTTTAAACCTCTTTTCAGTACTACCAACCGCAGAGGTTGAGGTAATCTTGCTAGCGCTGTTGGTTGCTACTGCATACACCAACTGAGAGGATTTGACGGCACTTGAGGTTTCAGCTACACCACGGACAAGACCAAAAATCCGGTTATAGCCTACCTGCTTTTGCCCTACCTGGCTACTGTTTCCCTGATAGTAGGGTACAGTGTTTTCGCCAAAGTTCGCTTCGTACTCAGCGCTATCAATGTAAGAGTCGATATCGGCGTCATAGCCGCTTTCAACGGTACGACGGATATGCTCAGAAACCTCTGTTTGATCTAGGGGAGCACGACCGAGCAGATGCTTAAAGTTTAGTTCAATGAATCGATACGGAGCAGTGGTTTCAAAAAACCGGGCCCGGTAAATCTCAGACTTAGCAACGATTCGCACAAAGTCACGGACGCTGATTTTGCGATCGCGCAATTGCGATTCACCACTCACGAGTCGCTCACTTTCTAACAAGTGAGCGTTACCCAAAACCTGCTTATAGACGGCTCGAATCACCACTTCCACTTCTTCATTAGAGCTAGTCTGCCATAGCTCCACCTTTGGGGAATTTATAACTATGCTTCCCATTTACCTTTTTCCCAAGCTTAGTTTGTGAATAGATTCTCTAGTTGACAGGAGTAATACTGGCAATTACACCGCCCTGCTTGTGAATCCGTTGATACTCTTGTGAAAGCTGATTGTATGGCACGAAAAAGACCTGGTTACTGCGACGAAATTTGGAAATACTATTTACCACATTTGCCTTGTAGCCTGTGACTTCAACCCGGTAAACCTTACCATCGTCACCGGCTCCCACGCCTTGACGAGTGCGAGGAGTAGATGTTGGGTTGCGGAATGCAGCACCTTTGCTGGCTGGTGAAACTACGGGGGTAGCCGTATTTTGAATTACCAGGCTATTCAATTTTGGTTGTTTGCCAGCTAAGTCACCTTTGAGACTGCTGCTAGAGGAACCACGTACCAGTTGGAACAAATGGGTAAACTGAACCAAACCCTGGATAGCTTCGGTTTTGTAGCCCCGAATATAAGGCACAATGTTTTCCCCAAAGGTTTCTTGGTATTCGTCACTATCTAGATAGGAATCAATCTCAGCTTCAAAGCCTTTTGTATCCAGAATTGTGCTGTGTGCACGCGTTTCTTCTAGATCCAATGGCGCACGACCAAGAAAATGTCTGAAATTTAATTCAATCGCTCGATAGCGGGGGGCGCTATCAAAAAACCGCGAACGGTAAAGTTCCGACTTCCCAACTTGACGCACAAACTCGCGAACGCTAATTTCACCCCGTTTGAGTTGGGATTCAGGAACGGTAAGCCTTTCACTCTCCATTACATAAGCATTGCCTAGAACTTGCTTGTAGACGGATCTAATTACGGTTTCAATTTCCTCATTAGAGCGACTTGGCCACAGATCAATAGGATCGGTATCTTCAAACAGAGCGACCCCTAATCGTGATGCTGGTCCGAAAGCCATTCAAACTATCTCCCAGTTAACAACTAAATTTTATGAGAAGGATATTCAGCAGATGTTAAAAAACTTTACATCATTATGACAAAGGAGAGGCCATAGAGACTTTAAATCCTTATTAGTCTTGATGATTTAAGTTTTTGCATCATTATGCCTTTACACATTCTGATACGATGCTGAAGCTATATTTATTAAAATTTGTTAAGTTAGATATATAGTTTAGAGAAATTTCAGCTTTTTTTTAGTATTTGATTTGCGATTGGGATACAAGTGATGGTATTGTGCTTTTCCCTTGAGAGTCTTAATCGTGCGGAGTCACCGTTCGCCCTTGGGAGAAGTTCATCTTGGTAAGTGGGCAAGAATAAATCAAACTATATTAAGTAATGTAAGATTAATTAAATTGGCTCGTAGTAAGCGGCTCCAACCCATACTAAGAGCCAATTTAATTATTCACGCCCACTTCTTACCGAATTTGGAAAGTAGCTAGCTGGGTGATTAAATGGTCAAAATAGGGAGCAAGAGTTTCCTGCTGATTGGCTTGGCAACGTTTTAAACTAGCAGCCTTAATGCTTTTTAAGCCTAAGACCATTGCATTCAAAGGAACTTGCAATTCCTGATAGAGCAGATTCATATAGTGCAGTCCTGTGGGATTTGTATACTCAGTGTGACCACCTGCTATCCCATAGGTTATACAGCGGAGAAAATGCCAGAAATCTCGCCAGCAAGCTTGGGCGCGTTCAGGTGGATAAAGACCGCCTCCAATCTGGGTGATTTCCGGATAAGTCGCTAAAACCTGCTCTCTAGCTTCATCAACGATTTCGGCTGCACGATCGCGTAACAACTGAGCAACAGGAATCAACTCAGAATTATCGGGTGACAAGGTTTTAATCTGCGATAAATCTTCGTCGCTTAGGTAGCGAAAAGCATCATCCGCAGCTTGGAAAATAGCGATTGCTGCTTGTGGATGGGACTGTTCCCACTCAGCAAAGCTGACAATTCTAGCTTTGGCTATTAATTCTTTGACGGCTTCAGTTAATTGAGTCATTGGTTTAGGGGATAGGGCATGGGGCATTGGGGGATGAGGGGGATGAGGGAGACAAGGAGGATAACCCATGCCCAATGCCCTTAATTTAATCTTCTTAGAATGCGATCGCCATTTTTTGACATCTGTAAAATAAAGTAAAGAATAGCTCTACCAAATGCACCTATGGAAATCGATAAAATCCAAGCTGAACTGAAGAACCCAGATTTTCACTATCGGCTGAAGGCGATCGCAGCCCTCAATGATTATGAATCAGAAGTTGCAGTTCCTCTCTTAACGAGTAAACTTCATGACTCAGAATTTTTGGTGCGTTCTTTTGTGGCCAGGGGTTTGGGTAAGCAACAATCAGCGGAATCCTTTGCTGCTTTGATGCAAATTATGAAGTTCGACGATACCCCCAACGTGCGAGCTGAAGCGGCAAATTCTTTATCGTTATTTGGTAGAGTCGCAGTTTCTCATCTAGTTCTGGCATTTTATCAGGATGACCACTGGCTAGTTAAGCGGAGCATTTTAGCTGCGATCGCCGAAATGGATTGCCCTGAAGAACTATTTGATATATGCGTTCAGGGTTTAAAAGATGAAGATTTCACAGTTCAGGAATCTTCTGTTGATGCACTTGGTTTACTAGCTGATTCTAAGCAACATGCTGCGGCATTATCCCAGATACTAACGTTGGTGAATGATGAATCTTGGCGGATGCGCGTGCGAGTTAGCTATGCCCTCAAACGATTTGACGAGCCGGAAGCAAAAGCAGCCCTGAACCAACTCAGACAGGATGAGGATCACCGAGTTGTCGGAGCTGCTTTAGAAGACTTGTTGCCACAATAGCGGTATGGGTTTGTTCGCAATATTGTGAGAAAACTCATCAGAGAAATAGCTAATATATTATTTTACCTTAAATTTGACAAAAATATCCGGTTAATCTGCCAAAATCTGGAATAAAAGATCAACTTTTTCGAGATGAGGAGGCATTTGTGACTGATATACCAACTGGTCAAATGACTTGGCGACTACCAGGTTCCTCAGAATCTGCCTTACATTTGCGGCATAATGCTTCGGAACCTTGGCGATCGTATAAAGAATTTCCCCAATATGTTGTACCCGATCCGCCCGGTTTTTCTGAAGGATACGCTACATTTTTAGCGCTCCTGAAAAAGAACTGGCAGCCCTTGTAAACTCACTACAGAACAACTGGTCAAACAATTTTGGATGTTGGGTTGCACCTTTGGTGCGCTTCCAGTGCAACTTGGATTTTGGATTTATTTCGCCCACAAGGAACGTGGCTGCACCTAAAATCTAAAATCTAAAATTGGCACGGTCAAGCACTCAAACTCTCACGAGTTGTTGTGCGGGTGTAGGCATTCCAAACATCAAGTTCTGAATGTGGACGGCTGGAAAGCATGGCTTTAGTTGCTTCTGTAAGTCCTTGAGCAAGAGTAAAATCTGCCCCAGCGATACTTTGAAGATGCTCCATCTCTGCATCACTGAGGTCAGTTGCTCGCAAGTCTGTATCCCGCAAATCGGCTCCAGTCAATCGAGCATTTCGCAAGCTAGCCCCTGTCAAATAAGCTTTCGTCAAGTCAGCACCACTTAAAGCCGCACCTTGCAAATTGGCTCCTGTCAAGTCAGCACCACTCAGATAGGCTCCACGCAGATTAGCGCCTTGTAAATCTGCGTTTCGTAAAGAAGCTGTGTTGAGAAAAGCACCATTGAGATTAGCACCCGGCCCCACTGCTCCTGAAGCTTTGTAGTTATATTCTTGCGGCCATTTCGTTTGTGTATCATAACGCGCTACTTGTAGTTTGGCTCCCTCCAAATTTGCGCCACTGAGATTAGCTTGTTGGAGGTCAGCACGGTTTAAATAGGCTCCCTGCAAATTAGCCCCACTCAAATCGGCTCCACGCAGATTAGCGCCTCGCAAATCTGCCCCACTCAAATCGGCATTACTCAAGACCACCTCACTGAGGTCGGCTCCTAGTAGCTTGGCTTTGCTCAAGTTGGCTTGTTGTAAATCGACTTCCTTCAGATTGAACTGGTACAAATCGACCCAATCCACAGCGATTCCTTTTTTAAGGGCTGTTAAGATTTCTGGAGTTGGACTGGGACGTTCCCTAGTAATAAGTTGAATTTCACTATTTGTCATCAGCTGATTAAAATATAACTTTTGGAGTTATTCTACACTTTAGCTAAATCGGGACTTCATCTCATCACTCAGTATTCAATAACGCCAAAATTTGATAAAAGAGGTTTCAAAACAGATGCATTTAATACCGCCCTTGACAATGATCGACTTCTTCCGTAAAAGTGAGGGAACATGGTTTACGGAACGCTCCGTTCATCATTTTGACTCGGCGGCGGATGAGTCGGGGGAGTCGAATTTGATCATTAAAGTTATGGAAAAGGATGATCCGAAAGTCCAAGAAGTCTGTACAGCCCAAGGGATAGACCCTACTAAAGCAACAGGCGCTGCTAGCTTTGCATGGCAGGCTAACCTAGATACCAGGCTACCGAATACCGATAATGCTGCCATTTTGGTTGATGTTCCCGACGAAACGAGACGTTCTGGAAAACTGATCCGCAACCAAGGCTATGTTGAGAGCATTCCGGTTGTGAGCCGATATCGGTTTGCCGATGATGGAGTGCTGACAATTGATACTGACTATGACAATAATCAAGGTCAGGAACGTTGTTGGTTTGTTACGAATGATTTTCGTGTCAGGGTCAGTACCGTACGAATGATGAACGGAATCAACTTAATGACTTATTGTTCTGAGCGTCGTTGTGTTTCCCAAGAACTCCTGGAGCAAATGATCAGCCAGAATCATGCTAGGCGTTAGTCGGGAGTGGGGAAGAGGCAGAGGGGCAGGGAGCAGGGAGCAGAGGTGAAAGAGGTAATTTTTATTCTCCCCCCTGCCCCCTGCTCCCCTGCTTCTTCCCAATTCCCAATGCCCCATTAAGGAATGTTGCTTTGTTTCTCATAAATGAGACGTGCATGATTGACATCACTTATTTTCATGCAAGGGTTAACAAATCATGCTCCATGTATAAGCCTTTCCTGGAATTTTTAGAAAAAGAGCTATTTCAGCGGTTTGATTTACAAAGTAGGGACATTCCCCCTGGTTTGGAATTCAAAGTTAGCGATCGCGGCAGAAACCCAGCAACTATTCGCAGTTGGTGTCACCAATGTCAAGAGTTGCGGAAAATTCGCTATACCTATATAGACGCCGGGGAGAGTGCCCAAATTTTTAACAGCGTGGTTTATCCTAGTCATCACTACGATTTACCTCTGTTAGGGATTGATTTTTTATCCTTTGGTAAAGTCAAAAATCTGATTGTGCTTGACTTTCAGCCTTTATTTCAGGATGAAGATTATCAGAAAAAATATATAGTTCCGCTGAAATCTCTTCATGATAAATACCCTGATTTGGCGCAAAACTTAGAAATGAAGTTTTACGATGCCAACCAGTATTTTTCTAAATACCTATTGTTTGCCAAAACCGATCCTGAAACAGTAGCAACGCGAGTCTTTGAAGCTTTTCAGGATTATTTAAACTTGTATTGGCAAATGTTAGCAGATGCCGAACCGCTCGATGACCCTGAAGATATCCAGCGGATTGTCAAAGCCCAAAAAGACTATGACCAATATAGTGCAGACCGCGATCCAGCATCTGGTTTGTTTAGCAGTTACTTTGGTCACGAATGGGCAGAGCGCTTTCTCCATGAATTCTTATTTGAAGATGCTGTTCCTTTAGCAGTCGGTGCTAGCAAAAGATAATCGGCATTGGGCTTTGGGGATTATTAATTTTGAATTTTGAATTTTGAATTCGGAGCGAAGCGACGTGACACTCTATCAACCATTTCTCGATTATGCGATCGCCTACATGCGATCGCGCTTGGATTTACAACCCTATCCTATCCCCGCTGGGTTTGAGTCCAAGAGTGCTGTTGTGGGCAAGGGAAAGAATCAGGAAGAGGTTGTCACCACTAGTTATGGTTTTCAAACCGCAAAATTGCGGCAAATTCGTGCAGCTCACGTGCAGGGTGGCAATTCACTGCAAGTACTGAATTTTGTGATTTTCCCCCGTCTCAACTACGATTTACCCTTTTTTGGGGCAGATTTGGTGACATTGCCAGGAGGACATCTAATTGCTTTGGATATGCAGCCCTTATTTCGCGATGAGCCAGCATATCAGGCAAAATATACTGAACCAATTCTGCCCATTTTCCATGCCCATCAACAGCATCTGTCTTGGGGAGGAGATTTTCCAGAAGAAGCACGACCCTTTTTCTCTCCCGCTTTTTTGTGGACTCGTCCCCAAGAAACGGCTGTAGTAGAAACTCAGGTATTTGCCGCTTTTAAAGACTATTTGAAAGCTTATCTAGATTTCGTGGAGCAGGCAGAAGCTGTAACAGATTCCCAAAATTTAGCAGCCATTGAGCAAGCCCAACTGCGATACCTGCGATATCGGGCTGAAAAAGACCCAGCGCGAGGGATGTTCAAACGCTTCTATGGTACCGAATGGACTGAGGAATATATCCACGGCTTTTTATTTGATTTAGAGAGAAAATTAACAGCCATTAACTAGATAAGCTCGTTTAAGAAATTTATCTGTTTAGGAGAGCAGGGGAAGCAGGGGGAGCAGAGGAAGCAGGGGGGGAATTTTAGAAGTTGCCAAATCATCCCGCTTTCTCTGCAATGCTGGAAAAACGCTTATCCGAGTAGTGTGCCTAAGCAATAGCGATCGCTACATATACGTGTTTTTAAATTTCCCCGATCGTATCCATGCTCAAAGTCCTTCCCAAACAAACCGCCTCCATGCAAACACGTGATGGAGTCCGCTTGGATGCAGACATCTATCGTCCCGATGCCGATGGGGAATTTCCTGTATTATTGATGCGACAACCCTACGGACGAGCGATCGCATCCACTGTTGTTTATGCCCATCCTACTTGGTATGCTGCCCACGGTTACATCGTAGTAATTCAAGATGTCCGAGGACGCGGCACTTCTGAAGGTGAATTTCAGCTATTTACTCACGAAATTACAGATGGCGAAGATGCCGTAAATTGGGCAGCAAGTCTACCCTCTAGCAATGGCAAAGTTGGTATGTATGGCTTTTCCTATCAAGGAATGACTCAGCTATATGCGGCAGTTAATCAGCCCGATGCCCTGACAACGATTTGCCCTGCGATGATTGGCTATGATTTGTACACAGATTGGGCTTATGAAGGAGGTGCATTCTGTTTACAAACTAATCTCGCTTGGGCATTTCAATTAGCTACAGAAAGCGCCCGTTTGCGAGGAGATAAAACAGCTTATCAAGCTTTATTTGCCGCGTCTCGGAATCTGCCTTTGACTAATCCAGAACTTCTCCAACAACTTGCCCCTGATTCGTTTTATCATGGGTGGCTGGCACATTCCCAACCAGATGCATACTGGGAAAAACTTTCGCCAAAACAGCACTTGCAAGCTGTTGATTTGCCCATGTTCCACATCGGAGGATGGTTTGATACCTACCTGCGCGGCACTTTGCATTTATATAAGGATATGGCAGTTCGTAGCCCTAAACCCCAACATTTGTTAGTTGGGCCTTGGGCACATTTGCCTTGGGGTCGCAAAGTTGGTGAAATTGACTTTGGTGTCAAAGCGGCAAGTCCCGTAGATCAGATGCAAGTCCGCTGGTTCGATCAGTTTCTCAAAGACGAAAATACAGGTTTATTGGATGAGTCACCTGTTTGCTTATTCGAGATGGGAAGTAATTTGTGGCGCACTTTCCCCAATTTACCAACACCAACCCACAAATCCTATTTTTTATCAACAACTGGACTTGCCAGCATCCGCGAAGACTCCGGAACCCTTTCCAATGACCCATGCCCCATATCCTTAGATGTATTAGTTCATGACCCTTGGCGACCAGTTCCGGCTTTGGGTGGTCATGCGGCGATTCCTGCGGGTGTATTTGAGCGATCGCATATTGATTGCCGTTCCGATGTCTTAACTTACACTAGTGAACCCTTGGTAGAAAATTTACATTTGGCAGGAGATGTGGTGGTAAAAATCTCATGTACTGCCGACCAACCTAGTTATGATTTATGCGCGGTGCTATCAGAAGTACATTCTGATGGGTGCGTGTATAATTTGACCCAAGGTTATGTACATTGTAGAGACGGTGCAAGTAAGGTCTCTACAACAATTCAACTGCAACCGACTTGTGCGCGAATTGCTAAAGGTAACGCCTTGCGTCTAAGTTTAAGTGCAGCGTGCTTTCCAGCCTATGCGATGAATTCTGGAAACGGTGCAGCCATAAGTAGCGACAATTTACAAGATGCCCAAATTATCACGTTGACTGTGAATTGTGGAGGTAATTCTCAGGTTTTATTACCTGACCTTTCCAGCTATAGAAGCTGAAAAAGATAAATCTGTTAGGTCTGCTGTGGCAAAAGCTTTGGAATCGAGAGTCAAAACAGAAGCTACCAAAAGATGAAACCCCGACACAAATGAAAAAACGGCAAGCGGCAGCCAGAAACCGCCCCTTTGAGCAAAAAGAATCTTACTCTGTTATGCTTTAACGCTTTCGCAAGAGAAGCTTTTCATCGACGGTGGAGTATTATATTACTAATAAGCACCCTAAATATGGCTGCTATATAAAATATCTATCTTTAGACATACTTTATTAAAAATATCTGCTTGCTTATTACACTTCATATGGTGGATTGACTTAAATATATTTACATATATTATGATTTGTATAGTTCTAATGTTATGATTTGTATTAAGCTTTTAAGTTACTAACCAGTAAATATTTGCTGGTTTAAGCTAAATTAACCTAATTTAGATAGAACTAGAAAGCCAATTCAAGCAAACTTAGAAATTTTTTAATACACAACCGTTCCTTAATAATGTTAAAGTTTTGTTACCAGTAATTCAGATATACTTAAATTCTGAATTTTCAAGAGTTACTGAGGTAGGTATGTTAAATACTGAGCAATTAACTTGATGAAATGGAAGAGAGATTCTACTGTCATTCTGCATAGAGTGTAGTAATTCATATTTGTTTTTAGCCATTTTATGGTTTGAGACTAATGCTAAAAAACAGCTAGCTGAGGATTAATTATTCCTCTAATCTAAAATGTCAGCCTGGAGATAGACAATAATAGACAACTATGAATAGTTTACTAAGATAAGAGTTTTGGAAAGTCTAACGGTCAGA
Organism: Nostoc sp. ChiQUE02; assembly: GCF_034531305.2. Lineage (NCBI taxonomy): Bacteria > Bacillati > Cyanobacteriota > Cyanophyceae > Nostocales > Nostocaceae > Nostoc > Nostoc sp. ChiQUE02. The sequence goes on along the minus strand of NZ_JAVRBN020000005.1, from coordinate 272,796 downwards.
AAGTTGGTAGAGACAAACATAGTGGAGTTAACGAAAATTCAGATAAGCTTCCTAAAAGTCTACTCTCATTCTGAACCAAATAAAATGTAGCGAGTTTAGTGATATAAGGTTTGATACTAATGCTAAAGAACAGCGATCTAACGATTAATCAGGGTTCTAATCTTAAATTCAAGCTTGGAGATCAACGATACGAACAGTTTTATCGGGTAGAATTTTTGCGGAATCGTACAGTTGGAAAGCCATTAGAGTTAAACATGGTGAAATAAATCTTTCTTAATTAAGATAAATTTCACAAAATTAAAGTCAACAATCTCGAAAGAACCAGGCAAGTATTATGCCAATATCTTGCTAGTAGGGCTAGTTGACTAGCTTGAGGTTAAGCCGAATTAAATTAAAGGTTAACCCACCTACAGAATTTACTCAAATGAATGGTGTTGTTTAATAACATTGCCAGTCAGCAGTACAAGTAAGCTTTTTTATTTAAAGCTTATTTTATAGTGCCTTTAATCTGAAAGGATAAAGAGCATAATTTCTTGCTGGCGTGCATTAGGGTAAATGGCAATTATTACCGAAATCTCCCAACTTTTTAGTCGCAATAAATAAAGGTCAACAGACATGAATAAGGTTCAAGCATCCTTTGAAGCTACGGAAGCTGCGTTTCACGTGCAAGGTTACGAAAAAATCGATTTTAGCCTTGTCTATGTAAACGGTGCATTTGATATTAAAAATAGAGAGATTGCAGATAGCTATGCGAAATTTGGTCGCTGTCTGACTGTAATTGATGCAAATGTCTATGAACTTTATGGCAAGCAGATCAAGTCATATTTTAGACACTATGACATTGATCTCACAGTATTTCCGATCATCATTACAGAGCCAGCTAAAACCCTTGCAAGCTTTGAGAAAATTATTGACGCTTTTTCGGACTTTGGCTTAGTTCGTAAGGAACCAGTCTTAGTTGTCGGTGGTGGTCTAATTACTGATGTGGCTGGGTTTGCTTGCGCTGCTTACCGTCGCAAGAGTAATTTCATTCGCATTCCTACCACATTGATTGGTTTAATCGATGCAGGTGTAGCAATTAAGGTAGCAGTTAATCATCGCAAGTTGAAAAATCGCTTGGGAGCATATCATGCACCTTTGAAAGTGATCCTCGATTTCTCATTTTTGAAAACCTTGCCAACGGCTCAAGTCCGCAATGGAATGGCAGAGTTGGTGAAAATCGCTGTAGTTTCTAACTCTGAAGTCTTTGAACTGCTATACGAATATGGCGAAGAACTGCTTTCCACTCACTTTGGACACGTGAATGGGACACCGGAACTCAAAGAAATTGCCCATAAACTCAACTATGAGGCAATCAAAACCATGCTGGAGTTAGAGACTCCAAACTTGCATGAAATAGACCTCGATCGCGTCATTGCCTACGGTCACACTTGGAGTCCTACCCTAGAATTAGCGCCTCATACACCTCTATATCATGGTCATGCCGTCAATATAGATATGGCTTTATCTGCAACCATTGCAGCACAACGAGGCTATATTCCAACAGAGGAGCGCGATCGCATCCTAGACTTGATGAGTCGTATAGGTTTATCACTCGATCATCCTCTACTAGATGGAGATTTATTGTGGTACGCTACCCAGTCTATAAGCTTGACGCGAGACGGTAAACTACGTGCAGCTATGCCTTGTCCTATTGGTGAGTGCTTCTTTGTCAACGATCTGACTCGTGAAGAACTAGATGCGGCCTTAGCTGAACATAAACGTCTTTGTGCTAAATACCCTCGTGGCGGAGAAGGCGTTGACGCATACATTGAAAGTCAAGAAGCCAAGCTCTTGGGGGTGTGAAAACATGACCAGTGTTTTAGGACGAGAAACAGCTAGACCAATAACCCCACACAGCATCTTAGTAGCCCAGCTACAGCAAACTCTCAAATTAGCAGAAGAGAGCAACATTCCCGTAGAAATATTAGATTCTCTGCGTCAGGGAGTTCAATTAGCCGCAGGTTTAGATCCCTATCTGGATGATTACACCACCCCAGAATCTAGTGCATTGACAGCATTGGCGCAAAAAACCAGTAAAGAAGACTGGAGCAAACGTTTCAGCGATGGTGAAACAGTGCGTCAACTAGAACAGGAGATGCTGTCAGGACATCTAGAAGGACAGACATTGAAAATGTTTGTTCACATGACCAAGGCAAAGCGCATCCTAGAAGTAGGAATGTTCACAGGATATTCAGCCTTGGCAATGGCAGAGGCACTACCAAGCGATGGGCAACTCATAGGTTGTGAAGTTGACTCCTATGTAGCTCAATTTGCTCAAGCTTGCTTTAGTGAGTCTCCCCACGGCAGCAAAATCGTTGTGGAAGTAGCACCTGCCCTAGAAACACTCCACAAGCTCGCAGCAAGAAAAGAATCATTTGATTTAATCTTCATCGATGCCGATAAAAAGGAGTATGTAGAGTACTTCCAGACTATCTTGGATAGTGAGTTGCTGGCTCCCGACGGCTTAATCTGCGTGGATAACACTTTGTTGCAGGGACAAGTTTACCTACCACCCGAACAACGTACCGCCAATGGTGAAGCGATCGCTCAGTTCAACCGTGTTGTCGCCGCCGATCCTCGTGTAGAGCAAGTTCTGTTACCCATACGAGATGGTGTGACCTTGATTAGACGCGTGGCGTAATCAGGGGACAAACGGACAAGGGGACAAGGAAATAATTCTTTCTCCCCCTGCCCCCTGCTCCCTGCCCCCCTGCCTCCCCTGCTCCCCTGCCCCCCTGCCTCCCCTGCTCCTTCTACTTCCAAAAACTTATGGCACAATCAATCTCCTTATCTCTGCCTCAATCTACAACGCCCTCAACAGGTGTCAGGGTAAAGGCAGTGGCTCTATTCAAGACTCTCGGTACTCTGACATTATTACTAATAGCCTTGCCGCTCAATGCTTTTATAGTATTGATATCTTTGCTGTGGAGCATTGGGCGATCGCCGTTTACGAAAAAAGCTGTCGTAGCTGCTCATCCTCAGACTATCTTGGTAAGTGGAGCCAAGATGACTAAAGCATTGCAACTTGCCCGCTCCTTCCATGCAGCAGGACACAGAGTTATTTTGATTGAAGGTCACAAATACTGGTTGTCTGGCCATAGATTCTCAAAGGCGGTGAGTCGTTTTTACACAGTTCCGGCTCCGCAAGAAGATCCAGAAGGCTATATTCAGGCGCTAGTAGAAATTGTCAAGCAAGAAAAGGTTGACGTTTACGTACCTGTATGCAGTCCCGTAGCTAGCTATTATGACTCTTTAGCAAAGCCTGCACTATCAGAATACTGCGAAGTTTTCCATTTTGATGCAGATATAACCAAGATGTTGGATGATAAATTTGCCTTCACCGATCGAGCGCGATCGCTTGGTTTATCTGTCCCCAAGTCATTTAAAATTACAGATCCTCAACAAGTTATTAAATTTGACTTCAGTCAAGAAACCCGCAAATATATTCTTAAAAGTATATCTTACGACTCCGTTCGCCGTTTAGATTTAACCAAACTTCCTTGCGACACTCCAGAAGAGACAGCAGCTTTTGTCAACAGTTTACCTATCAGTCCAGAAAAACCTTGGATTATGCAAGAGTTTATTCCTGGCAAAGAATTATGCACTCATAGTACAGTGCGGGACGGGGAATTAAGATTGCATTGCTGTTCAAACTCTTCTGCCTTTCAGATTAACTATGAAAATGTCGAAAATCCTCAAATCCGTGAATGGGTGCAACACTTCGTCAAGAGTTTGGGACTGACTGGACAAGTATCTTTCGACTTTATCCAAGCTGAAGACGGTACAGCTTACGCTATTGAATGCAATCCCCGCACGCATTCAGCGATCACAATGTTCTACAATCATCCTGGTGTTGCAAACGCCTATTTTGGAAAAACTCCCCTAGATGCACCCCTGGAACCCCTAACAAGTAGTAAGCCCACCTACTGGATATATCACGAAATCTGGCGACTAACTGGTTTCCGCTCCTGGGAACAATTGCAAACATCGGTTAAGACCATAGTGCGAGGCACTGATGCTATCTACTGCCTTGATGACCCCGTGCCATTTTTGACTTTGCATCACTGGCAGATTCCCTTGCTTTTGCTGAAGAATCTGCAACAACTCAAAGGCTGGGTAAAAATAGACTTCAACATTGGCAAACTAGTTGAATTAGGTGGCGATTAAAATAATTCGTAAATTAAAGAAGAATTCAGTACATCATAGCCCCCTCCTCGCTTGCCTACGGTGTACACACAACTTCTCCTGACCCCCTCTAACTCCCTCTTGGCAAGGGGGAGAACCGGATGATTTCCCCCCTTGCCAAGGGGGGAAATCCAGGGTTTGGGCTTCATTACCAAGATGTGTCTACACCGTAGCTCGAAGAGGCGGGTGGGGTTCTTGTAGCCCACTCAACCGAGAATCCCTATATAAATTTTAACAATACATAGGAAGATGAATCATGCCAGTACTTCGTATCCTTCATTTAGTTGGGTCTGCACATAATAATTTTTACTGTGATTTGTCACGCCTTTACGCCCAAGACTGTCTAGCAGGAACAGTAGATCGATCGCGTTATGACTTCCAGATTGCATACATCACACCCGATCGCCACTGGCGATTTCCTCCTTCCCTCAGTCGAGAAGATATTGCTGTTACCAAACCGATTCCTCTGTCTGATGCCATACAGTTTATAACAGCGCAAAACATTGACCTCGTGTTACCACAAATGTTTTGTATCCCTGGAATGACTGAATACCGCGCTTTATTCGATCTGCTCCAGATCCCTTACATAGGCAATACTCCAGATATCATGGCAATAACGGCCCATAAAGCCAGAACCAAAGCAATTGTCGAAGCAGCAGGGGTGAAAGTGCCTCGTGGAGAACTGCTTCGCCAAGGAGATGTTCCAACAATTACACCTCCAGCAATCATTAAACCCGTAAGTTCCGACAACTCTTTAGGGGTGACCTTAGTCAAAGAGGCTACTGACTATGATGCTGCTCTGAAGAAAGCATTTGAATATGCAGATGAGGTGATCGTAGAAGCATTCATCGAACTAGGTCGAGAAGTCAGATGCGGCATCATTGTCAAAGATGGGGAGCTAGTGGATTTACCCCTTGAAGAGTATCTGTTAGACTCCCACGAAAAACCCATCCGCAACCATGCTGATAAACTCAAACAAACGGACGATGGCAACTTGGGTTTTGCTGCTAAAGATAATAAGAAGTCTTGGATCGTAGACCCGAACGACCCAATTACCCAAAAGGTTCAGCAAGTGGCTAAGAAGTGCCATCAGGCTTTGGGTTGTCGTCACTACAGTTTATTTGACTTCCGGATCGACCCAAAAGGAGAACCTTGGTTCTTAGAAGCCGGGTTGTATTGTTCTTTTGCCCCCAAAAGTGTTATTTCCTCTATGGCGAAAGCAGCGGGAATTCCTCTAAATGAGTTATTAATTACGGCTATCAATGAAACGTTGGGTAGTAATAAAAAGGTGTTGCAGAATTGCTAGTGAATTTTTTAGCATAGGTTATTCTCCTTATAGCGTGTAAGAGAGCGATCGCTAATTCAGAGTCGGTTGAGGCAGCGATCGCTTTGTCAACGCCTGCTGTCGAACTCACGTTAACGTATATAGGGCAACGCTTTCAAAAGGTTTTTAATTTCTAGTCAGTGATTGTTAAATTAATGCGTAACCATTTCCTCAAAGAGGGATAAGTAACGATGTGCTTGTAGTTCGAGTGCAAATTCTTGTTCGGCTTTCTCACGAGCGCGATCGCGAAGTTTTTGATGCCGTTCTTTGTTCTCTATTACCCAGACAATACCATTTGCTAAGTCATCACAACTAAAACATTGCGCTCGATATCCATTTTTTTGATGTTCAACGATATCTTTGAGTCCCGTTGAATCAAAAGAAACCACAGGTGTACCGCAGGACATGGATTCAGAAGCAGTTAGTCCATAAGCTTCTTCAATTGATGGCACAATCATCACATCCGCAGATGCATAGAGAAGGGCTAGCTTATTTTCATCATCAATTTGGCCTAAATAGTGTACCTTAAAACCTAAATAAACTGGATCTTGAGGTTGAGATGAACCAAAAACAATCAGTTCAATCTTATCTTTCCACTCAGACTGACTCAATTTTTGCAAAGCTGATTGCAATAGATCAAATCCTTTTCTGAAATTGCTAGTTGCGTTGATTGCTCCGAATAGAATTAGTTGCTTATTTTGTGGCAGGCTCAGTAAATTTCTGGCTATTTGACTATTTGTTGGTTTATAAATGCTGAGATTTAATCCGTAAGGAATAACTCTGATATCACTATTTGAAAATAGTGAACTGGATTTAGCACATTCAGCCAGCCAATTACTAGGAGTAACAATAGTAAGCTTGAGATTTTGCCATGCTTTAGTTTTACGTTGCCAAACCCAGCGAGATAAATCCCAGCTATGCTTGCTACCGAGTTGAGGGCAATTTCCACAAGATTTTGTATAGCGATCGCACCCTAAAGAATAGCAGCATCCACCTGTGAATGCCCACATATCATGAAATGTCCAAACAATAGGCTTCTTAAATTTTGCCAGTGCTTCAATTGGTATAAATCCGTCACATATCCAATTCAGGTTAATGATATCTGGCTCAAGTCCAGCAATTTGCGACGTAACTGTATTAGGGAGCCATTGGAGGCGAAAAAATACAGGGTTACGTTGCCTATTTTTATAAAATTTTAATGGTAAATCATTTATAATTGGACGATATTTCCACATTGCTTTGGCTATCTTATTAGAAGAACTGACCAGAGTAGGGTCAGCTATTCTTTTATCTTGAATTAGCATCTGAGAATCAATTTCTAACCTCAATAGTTCCTGATGTAGCCGATAAGCAGCACGAGCAGCTCCTGCTCCTCCCTTGGGATCGTAAGTGTTAACTAATAGAGGCTTAATCATTGTTGATTTAACTGTTTATTTACTAACAGAAACTTAAGGCTAACTAAGCAGGATCAAAGATGTTAAATATTAGTACAAATCATTTTTCAATTCGATCAAATTATTGATTTGCACCAATTAACAATGTGGTTCAACTCTCGGAAATATATCGCAATCTATCGGCTCACCAGTTTTTTTGGTTTTGAATGAATTTAATTCTGGTAGATCAATTTCTTCAACAGGTCTGAAAGGCCATGCTTTCGGACGGTCATAGTAAGTAATATCATCGCCAGTCCAATTTGTCACCACTGCACGTCGTTGTGTTAAAGATATATTGGTTGCAGAATGATGAATTGTTAGAAAATGATGAACCAAGCAATCTCCAGGCTCCATATCCCAAGATAAAATTTCCTGCGGATTTGGCTCTACAAACCACAAGGGGTTTGATCCCTCACGTAACTCTTTGCCCCATCGGTGAGAGGCTTTGATATACTCTAATCGACCATTTTCTTGGTTGACACTATCTAAAGCCAACCAAATTTTACAACACTGCCAGCCTTGTATAGGCCAGTAAGGTAGGTCGTTATGCCACCCAACACGGCTTTTTGTTTTTGGTTTTTTAACAAAGAAACCGTCAGTCAAAAAGTTCAGTTTTTCCGATTTCAAGACTTGAGCAGCAAGCGTTGCTAGCGGAGATTCAAAAGCCAAAGCACGGAAATCAGCATCGGTGAGCCATAAGCTACTGCTATGTTCCACATGACCTTCTGATTTGGGGATGCCCTTAGCTTCTAAAGGGCCGGGGATTAATACATTCTTATCAACGGCTGTTCGCATCCGTTCTACCCAAATGTTATCTAAAACATTTTTGACGCATATAACACCGTCTCGCTCGAAAGCTTCAACTTGTTGGAGGCTGATTTTTGATGTGTTTACCTTGAGCATCGTAACTTTTTCAGATTTTGAAATTTAACTGTTTTGGATCAGATAAATTAATTGGCATTCAAATTGCATATTGAAACAGAAGCTACGACCAGAATGCAAACTAAACGCATATCAGCTTATGTAATAACAGATTTCTAGAACCTGCTTGACTGACATGAACTTTATCACTATGTCACAAAACTTTTTCAGTATAGAGTAAAGATATAAGTTAGCAGTTCTTTCTATAGGCGGAGAAATCTCCCTAATAGGTGGAGAAATCTCCAATCTGAGTGCGACATTGTTTATTCACATTTGCAACCAACAAATTTCACTCTAACTACCCAAATCTTTTTTAACAATGAGTGGAACAAGTGATGCTAATCTTAATATACCAGATACAACAAACACTTCAGCGATGCCAAAAGATCCAGCAAATTGAGCAATGAAGCCACCTATAGTTGCTCCTAAAGCACCACTTGCCCCAGCAACCGCTGCTGCTGTGGCAAAATAGATAGACTGATTTTTAACTGGTGCAATCTCTATCTGGAGATTGTTGTTACACAAGTCAACTCCTCCCCAATTAGCCCCAATGAAAATGTGTAACAGCGGCAACCACAACCAGAGGTCGAGAGGACTAGAACCCATCTTCAGCCACAGCCAGGGTATGACTGCAATTAGAATTCCAGTAGAAATTAGAATCGGACGATTGCCTATTTTATCCGCTAATCTACCCCACACGATGAGCATCAGCATGTGTGCTCCTGCTCGCAGGCTGTTGTAGAAAGTTACCCAACTCACATCCAGGTTCAGCGTATCTAGCAAGTAGAGGTTAAAAAACGGGGCACTCAGGTTAACAGCAAATGTCCATGAGCCGAAATAAAGTAGAAACACCAAAAAGTTAGAGTTTTTCCAAATGCTGCTATCTATCTGCTTTGGAGGAGTTGGCATTTGCGGCAGACTGATTGCTTCAGATATCTCATCAGGTTCATTTAGTACCGAGTCTGACTGAATCTCAGTTGTTTGAGATGAGTTAGCATAATAAGTATTTTGTAATTGGGGATTTATATCTACCTGAAAATACTGACACCCCAAGCTCACAATTCCAAAGAAAATGCCTAAGAGCAAAATCACCCCATAACCTTGGATAGATCCCCCATACCAATGTGATACAGCTAGACCGGCTATTGGTAAGCTGACCAACTCGGTTAAGTTGGCAATACTATTACGTAGCCCAAAATATCTACCTCGCAATTGCCGTGGCACTAACATTGCTATCCAACTTAACCACGATGCAGCTCCTAGTCCTCCTAAAAAATGGCTGCATACGAGAATCAAGAGCGACAATATGACTAATTGGTTGGAATTAAGCCCTCCCACATTAAAGCTAACAATGCCAATTACTAAAATCAGCCACAGTAGCCTAGCAATCCCATAAGTGCAAAGGGAATACAGAAAGCGGCTAGTGCTGCGTTCAGACAAATAAGCACCCATCGGCTGAAAGAGATTCACCACCATGGGAATAGAACTCACCATGCCAAATATTACCGGAGTGGCATCCAACTCCACCAAGAAATTACCTAGCAAAATTCCGCCCGTGCCAATAGAGAAAACTGCTGCGAAAACACCATCAACAGTGGAAGCCCTCAAACTGGTGCGAATAGCATCTTTAGAAATAGGAGGGCTGAGTGTTGAGGTAGGAGAGAGTATTGTTGGTGGTGATGCAATCTGAGCAATTTCTATAGAAAGAGACGCACCTGTTTCAAGCTGAGAAGAATCCATAAATCTAGTATTTAATAAAATAATAGCAAAACATCCTAAATTAAAGCCTAATTGGACTCACCACATAGAATTTAATTTGTTGTAGTTTTTCACTCTCCCGCACTCTAAAAAAAATCAAAAAGCAACAAGAATCGGGAAATGTTTTATACCTTTACAAGCCTGGATAATAACTTTAAATTGATACCACAGAAAACCTTCTTTGGTTAACATTATTGTTATTTCATTGATTACTGTCACGTCTCGCCACAGCAAGGTTAATACCGCCACTACCATTAGCGCAGCGTTAGCGACTGTGCGTAGCGTCATCACTTTTCAAGACAGACATCGCACTAACTTAATTAGGATAGAGCAACCTTTTTGAGGATGGTCATCGGCCCTTGGGCTTTGAGAAGCTGCATTTCTGCTGCATTCCGAACTAGCAAAGCACCAGCGAATCCTAATGAATTCACAGAGATAGACTGAAAATGCTCCTGCGATCGCGGTACGATCAACATCCATTCTCGTGTCGCTAGCAAATTGTAAGCACCAGATTGCCTTGCATCTAAACCCACAGCATGACGCAAAGTGCGATAAATTTCCAGTGTTGCTTGGGCCCCTGCTAATGGCGATTGCATCCAATGAGGATCTAGGGATGCGAAAGCGTGTATAAAAGGAAGTCTTGGTATTACGTTTGAGTCCTGAAATAGTGCTGATGTTAGCAAAGATTCAATAGGTATCTGTGGCCCTGAAGGTGCAAGTGGTAGTGGCACTAATTGCAAGTGCTTGTGTCGCTGACTAGCACCTGCGGTTTTGCCACTGTTGTAAAATGCTAAACCATCAAAATCAGCCAGACATGCCCACATAGCCGTAAAATCTTCCAGGGTAAGTAAGCTTTCCTGTTCCTCGAAAGCACGGGTGATGATTAACAAATGATAATCAACAACATTGAATTTATTTAAAATACATACATGGGTATCGGAGATATCCGCCACAAATAAATCCTTTTCATAAGGCAAGAAAGGATTAAACTCTTGACCAGATGTAGCAGATTGTTTTTCCTGTTTCTCCTTGGCTGCTTTTTTGCGATTCAGGTTAGACAAAATCCGCACTAAAAAGCGCACGTTATCGTATTCGACAAATTCAAATTCCGTTGGAATTGACAGCAGCGCCCCACATTGTAAAGCGTGTTCAGTCTGTTCTTTGACACTTGTCCATAAAGTTCCAGGCTTAAGTAAGATTTTACCCTGTGCCATTTTATTCCTTCAGACATGGATAGAACACGCAATTGGGGCACACATCTGTGCACCCCTACGAATGACTATATTCCAATACAGTTCAGTTAATGTGGGATGCGATAAGTAAAATATCAAACCTTTCACAACAACGCAATACCTCCGCAACAAAACTGTCACAAATCGTATCTACATTAGTAAATACATCTAAATATCCTTCCAGACAGCAAATGCAAAACGAATCTCGCGACAGAGAATACCCATTAAATAGCATTTCACATAACACTGCTGATGCCAAATCCCATAATCGAGCACCCTGGAAAAAGGCTGCTGCCTCTCTATCGCTGGTGCTGCTGGGATCAGGTATGACATTTGCCGGCGGCTATATGGCTAGACATCCTCAGCAGGTGTCTGAAAGTGCATCTAATTTGGCAGTAAGTCGAGTCAATGCTGCTCCTCCATTACCAGCCACTACAGATCCTAACTTTGTTATACAAGTGGTGCAAAAGGTCGGGCCAGCTGTGGTACGAATTGACTCTTCGCGAACCGTAAAAACCCAGATCCCAGATGAATTTAACGATCCACTTTTCCGCCGCTTCTTTGGTTCTCAACTACCAGATCAACAACAGAATCGGGTAGAACGGGGTACTGGTTCAGGTTTTATTATTAGTGCTGATGGTCGTATTCTCACCAATGCCCACGTAGTCGATGGTGCTGATACGGTAACAGTAACACTCAAAGATGGGCGTAGCTTTAAAGGTAAGGTTTTAGGAAAAGACGAGTTGACCGATGTTGCTGTTGTCAAGATTCAAGCAGATAATTTACCGTTAGTAGCCTTGGGTAATTCAGATCAACTGCAACCGGGAGAATGGGCGATCGCGATCGGTAACCCCCTTGGACTAGATAATACAGTAACTACCGGAATCATTAGTGCTACCGGACGCAGTAGCAATCAAATTGGTGCTCCCGATAAGCGAGTAGAGTATATTCAAACCGACGCAGCGATTAATCCCGGTAACTCCGGCGGGCCCCTGCTAAATTCCCGTGGCGAGGTGATTGCCATGAATACAGCGATAATCCAAGGGGCACAAGGATTAGGTTTTGCTATTCCCATCAACACAGCACAACGCATTTCCAGTCAACTAATAGCTACAGGCAAAGTAGAACATCCTTATCTGGGAATTCAGATGGTAGGGTTAACGCCTCAGCTAAAACAAAATATCAACTCAGATCCAAATAGCGGTTTGAGCGTGGATGAAGATAAAGGTGTATTAGTTGTGAAAGTTGTGCCAAATTCACCAGCTGCTAAAGCAGGGATACGTGCTGGTGATGTGATCCAAAGGCTTGGTGGGCAAGCAGTCACAGATGCCAGCAGTGTCCAAAAGGCAGTCGAAAATAGCCAAGTTGGGGGCGATTTACGTATGGAATTACGTCGCAATGGGCAGAATCTTAACATAGCTGTGCAACCTGGTGCTTTCCCCACGCAAGTGCAATAAAAGTTTGACTATCAATTGATTAACAGGGAATTTTCTGGGATGGGTATTGTGCCCGTCCTTTTTTTTCAGGTGGCAAAGTTGAGTTGCAATAACCATAGATTATGCACTACCACAAACATCGAAATCTTTGAATTTTAAATTAGATATTGAGACTAAATATTCTATCAAAACTCATAGACTAGTCATTTTTAATTTTTTTAATCATGACATTAGTCAGGGTTAAGCTAGTTACCTTTTTCACTAGTGAATAGCTATTTCAAGTTCTATTATTTGGTTATCAAATAGATAAAACTTTGAATTGAATTTAATCTATTTGATGTCTAAATCATAGAAGGAAGATTTGACAATGAATATTAAGCGAATTCTTGCTAGCGCAGCACTGATTTTACCAATTGCTGTTACCTTTATCCCTTCCCAAGCTGATGCTCAAATCAGACCACCAGTTAGGCGGCATACTCCAGTTAGAATAATCAAAAAACCAGCGCCAGTTAGGGTTTATACCCCTGTTCAAGCGAGAAGGAGGATATTGGTTCCTGGACGTTGGGTGCAAACAAATCGTGGTCGGCAGTGGATACCTGCTCGCTATGTATATAGATAAAAAAGTCTACAACCGCAAAAAAATATTACCCATTAATATTGATTGCAGAGTTCTTTTTTCATAGCTTTAGTTTGTGTTAAAAAATCCCCTTTAGAATATTTCTAAAGGGGATTTATTTCATATTTACAATAAACAGGTAGGCATGATTACAATATACAAAAAAATCCGGAGTTGCATATTTACGGATGATTTGGCAACTTTTAAATTCCCCACACGCTTCCTCTGCCTCCCCTGCCTTCCCTGCTTGCCACAATTCATCCCACTGTTCTGCAACGCCTAATTTATTTATGCCTAGCAAGAAGTTGCAATTAAATTTTAAGCCAGAGCCACAGCTGGTTGCTGCCAGCGTCCCACCGCCTTACCAATTACTGCTAATTCTTGCATCAAGTTATCGAAACGGTCTGGTGTGAGAGATTGGGGCCCGTCGGATAAGGCTTTGGCAGGATTGGGGTGAACCTCTATCATCAGGGAATCTGTGCCAGCTGCGATCGCAGCCATTGCCATTGAAGGCACAAACTCAGACCAACCTACGCCGTGGCTGGGGTCAATCATGATTGGCAAGTGAGTCAGCTTTCGCAACACTGGCACAACCGATAAATCCAGCGTATTTCGCGTATACTGGCGGTCAAAGGTGCGTATTCCCCTTTCACACAAGATGACATTGGGATTACCAGATGCCAAAATATACTCGGCCGCCATCAACCAATCTTCAATAGTAGCCGCCATTCCCCGCTTCAAAAGAACTGGTTTCGGCTGCGCTCCCACTTTTTTGAGCAAGGAGAAATTTTGCATATTTCTTGCTCCTACCTGGATAACGTCAGCAATTTCGCCAATTTTATCCAGGTCAGCTGCATCCATCACTTCTGTAATAATTCCTAGTCCGCTGACTTCCTGCGCCCTTACCAATAAATCCAAAGCACTCTCACCGTGTCCTTGGAAGGCGTAAGGTGAAGTTCGGGGTTTGTATGCCCCTCCGCGCAAAAATGCGGCTCCAGCCGTCTTGACGCGCCGCGCTGTCTCCACAATCATTTCTTCATTTTCTACAGAGCAAGGGCCGGCAACGACTACTAAGGGGTGATGTTCACCAAATATCACCGCTCCATTGGGAGTATTAACCACCACTTCCGAAGCTTCGCCGTGACGGTACTGGCGGCTGGCTCGTTTGTAAGGCTGCTCTACCCGCAATACCTGCTCAATCCAGGGGCTAAGTTCCTGAATTTGTAGTGGATCTAAGTTGGCGGTTTCACCTACTAGACCAATAACTACTTTGTGTTGACCAATAATTTTTTCTGGAGTTAGCCCCCAGCTACTTAGTTCCTCATCAATGCGGTTTATTTCCGCCTCTGGGGAACCACTTTTCATTACTATAATCATGTGAAAGTTCCTGATTAATTGAGTAAAGTTTTTTGTAACTTGGCTAACTTTATTGTTGCCTATTAGCCTAATTACGAGTAGTTAAAAATAAAATTTGTTTACAAAATAAATAGACAAAATATAGCGCTCAGTCAGTAGTTTTACTACTAAATAACTGGATATAGGGTATAAAAAAGATTATATATTTTTAATTAGCGATGTTGAAGTTATAAAATTTCAACTTCAACATTCATGGGTTCGGCACTTCCTTTAAGTCGGGAAACCCGCCCAACGGAGTGCCTCACTTCTTCATTTACCCAATACCGGAGTTATGTAATACCTGAGCGCCGTTCATTATGAGTTTTTTTGCCGAGTTTCGCGCCAAACCGCCACCATTCGTCCCCAATTGGTGTTAAATTCACCCAACCCCAGCAAACTTCCGACTTTTTCTTCATCCCAAGAGGCAGAGAGAACGCCATAAGTTATCCCTAAGACCCCCAAACCAAATAATCCCATGTTCACCAATAACACGGCGATGGGAGGTAGTTGGATGTCAGAATAGCTAGCAAGCAGATAGCTGACAACAAGGGTGCTAATGCCCAAAACTGTTGGTACACCACAAAATCCAGCTACCCGTCGGATCATCCGCTGGCTGACTACCTGGGGAATTGCCATCTCTTGTTTTGTGTAAGGCACTTTTCTATCAGCCTTTTTGGCAGATTCTTGTGGCTGTGCTGCTGGTTTACTTTGAGTTTTTGCGGGTTTTTGGCGCTTTTTGTTTGGTTCAAAGGGCAAGCGACTGCGTTCAGATTCTTCAGCAGACATAAGCGGTAGTCCCTATCCACGAATACCGAGACGAGCAATCAAAGCTTGATACTTTTCCCGGCTTTCCTGCGATATATAAGCTAGAAGACGCTTGCGCTGACCAATTAGCTTCAACAGTCCCCGCCGGGAAGAATGGTCTTTTTTATTTGCCTGGAGATGTTCGCTGAGGCGGTTAATGCGCTCAGTTAACATGGCAACTTGAACATCGGCCGAACCAGTGTCGGTTTCGTGAACTTGGTAATTGGAGATTATTTCTTGTTTCCGCAGTTGCGTCAGAGCCATGATCGATTCAGTTTCTAGTTTTTCTAAATGTATGTAGCAGTCTCCCATAATATCACAGCCCTTAAGCTGGATGTGGAATGACCTTTACAGCTATTGCCTGTATCCTTGGATACCTAGTAATTAAGAAGCCAACCTTTTACCATAGTTCGTTTCAATCCCTAATAGGAATTTAAGTTCATTGCACTTGGTATTACCACCAACACTCGCGTTATCGCGGTTAAGTTTCAATCCCTAATAAGGATTTTAGTTGATTGCGATAATCCAATATTCGTAATTTGGCAATTTTGGAGCAACATTTGTTTCAATCCCTAATAGGGATTTTAGTTGATTGCGATCTAATAAAGTTTTGGGTTTTTGTTGGCTTGTTTAAGTTTCAATCCCTAATATGGATTTTAGTTGATTGCGATAGCAAACAACTAAATCACTACTTTTATGCTTCTCGTTTCAATCCCTAATAGGGATTTTAGTTGATTGCGATGTGGCGATCACCCAGTTGGGCGGATGCATTCGAATGTTTCAATCCCTAATAGGGATTTTAGTTGATTGCGATTGAGAGGGCAGCACAGGTAGAGAAAAATCTCCCATGTTTCAATCCCTAATAGGGATTTTAGTTGATTGCGATTCTTGGAATCCTACCCACTTTGGCGATGCACCCCGTTTCAATCCCTAATAGGGATTTTAGTTGATTGCGATGTGGTCGTTTGCGATTGCCACTGAAAGCTTTTTAGATGTTTCAATCCCTAATAGGGATTTTAGTTGATTGCGATTCTACTTATTTGATTAAAGTTGAATCTTTGGGTAGTTTCAATCCCTAATAGGGATTTTAGTTGATTGCGATGTTAATTTTAGAGGCTCCTTTTGTGCCTTGTATAGGTTTCAATCCCTAATAGGGATTTTAGTTGATTGCGATTCACCTTTAGCTCTTACATCAGAAACATCAATTTTGTTTCAATCCCTAATAGGGATTTTAGTTGATTGCGATAGCTCTTAATGGGAGTTCAAATCCAGAGGCATCTAGTTTCAATCCCTAATAGGGATTTTAGTTGATTGCGATCGCTGGCATCTGAAAGCCAGGTGTTATTTGGTTTTCAAGGTTCAATAGCGGCAACCCAAGAATCATAACATAAGGAGTGGCAATTGTACTAGCTGTAAATAGCTGAAAGTCAGTCTACATAAGGTGCGCCAATGGTTTCAAGATGCTAAAGCCCTCAAATCCTTGCATATACGGCAATCTAGCCATTTTTTTAGTCACCTCTTCTCCAACACCTACCCACTCGCGCACTTGGCAAAAAAACTAGTCTGAATTATTTAAAATTTTTCCTTAGCAGCTAACATCTGTAAAATCTTTTCTACATGATCCAACTCGCCAACGATTCGCCGAATTGGGTGAGGCCAAACTTTGACAAGGGTAGGAGTTGCAGAAACCTGATTGAGTTCTGCTTGTTCTGGATGGCTTAAAACATCAATCACTTTCAGAGTATAAGGATGTCCGAGCGATCGCTCTAACAATTCGTGTAAATTTTGCAGAATGCGTTCGGTGGTACTGCTATGTCCTGCAACAAACAAGCGGAGAACATAGCCTTGTGCGATCGCTTCTTTTTTTTGGACTATAACTGGTTGGTGGTATTTTGGCACAGGTTCAGAAAGGTCTAGACGAACAATTAAGTCATGATCTTCCCAAAGTTGCCCAAATGAGGAACGATAACTAGTTAACACCATGCGATCGCACAACCCCTCTTGCCAAGGAGCTGCTTGCCATACTAATTCCCCAGTGCCAAAAATCGCATTAAGCAAAGCTTGATGTCTAATTACAGCCGGATAAGCTTCAGCAAAAGTTCGCACTTGTTGAGTACGCGGATCTAACCAGTTATCAATAGTTGCAGTATAACAAGGCACTAAAAAGTGTGGCGGCTCTGGCAAATCGAGGATTTCTTGCAAAGCCGAGCACAAATGCAAATGCCATCGACCTTGCTTGCTAGGGTCGATGCAATAAATTAAATCTCCTCCAGGTGTAAATAGCGCAATGCCTTTAAACAACTGGGGTGTAGATAGTTTGTTTGTCGTCAAGTTATTCACAGAGGTTAGGAAGCTAAAAGTAAAAAATTCTCTCTTTTACCTTTTACCTTAGCTATAACCACAACCAGGATCAGAAAGATATTTGGGATTGGGGGATGAGGGAGCAGGGGAGGCAGGGGAGCAGGGGGCAGGGGGAGAATAAAAATTACCTCTTTCCCCTCTGCTCCCTGCTCCCTGCCCCTTGTCCTCTTCCCAATGCCCCATGCCCAAATCTTAAACTCGACCTCGGAGAAACTGTGCCATTTCGTTAGGAGTTGGTGACATTTCCAAAGCAGTTTCTTCAGTGATGCGACCGTCTTGATAGAGATTTAGCAATGACTGATTCATCGTAATCATGCCGTCAAAGCCAGCTTGTTTCATCAACTCGCCAATTTCATCATACTTACCGTCTTTGATCCATTCTTTAATAGCCTCAGTATTGATCAGCACATCATGGAAAGCAGCCCGCTTACCGTCAGTTGTGCGACACAAACCTTGGGCAATCACTGCCACTAAAGACTCGGAAATTGCCACCCGCATTGCATCCTGTTCGTCACCAGAGTAGAGATTGAGAATCCGCTCGATGGTTTTGACAGCGCTATTGGTGTGCAAGGTTCCCATGACTAAGTGACCAGTCTGAGCAGCTTTTAAAGCGGTGTTGACTGTTTCTTTATCCCGCATTTCTCCAACCAGAATCAAATCTGGGTCTTCCCGCAAAGCTGCTTTCAAAGCGTTGTCAAATTTTCGGGTGTGCATTCCCACTTCCCGCTGTTTGACTAAAGACTTGCGGCTTTGATGGACAAATTCTATCGGGTCTTCAATGGTGATGATATGCTTGGCCATCTCCTTGTTGATATAGTCAACCATCGCTGCCATTGTGGTGGACTTACCAGAACCAGTGGGCCCAGTCACCAAAATTAAACCTTTGTGGTGATGACAAATATCCCTAAAAACTGGGGGTAATCTCAACTGTTCCATAGTTAAGATTTTCAACGGAATCAACCGCAACACCATTGCAGACCCTTTGAGGGAGCCAAAAACATTAATCCGCACGCGAGCAAAGTCGTATTGGGTTGCTCCGTCAAATTCTAAGTGTTCTTCAAAGCGCTGAATTTCTCCCTCACTCATTACCTCCCGCAACCAATTCATAAAAACTTCTTTATCGGTTTCTGGGTAATCCGTTGATTGAATTTCTCCTCGGCTGCGGAAGCGGGGTACTTCACCTACACCCAAGTGCAAGTCAGAATATCCCTGATCGTAAGCTTCTCTAATTAACTTCGCTAAAGTGAGTTCTGGACTGCTGTTTTGAGGGCGAACTGAAGTAGGTATTGGCGGTGGACTACCCGGACGATGACCTGCAACAGGTGGGTTGGTTGACATATCCAATGTTTGTGTCATCTGCCGCTGCGTACTAAAGGTTGGTGGTGGCGGCGGCATTGGTGGCAGGTTGCGTTCGGTAACAGAGTTAGAAGTTAATGGAGACTGTGATTCTGTCATATATCTTTACATTTGGCAGTTAAAAAGTTGAATTAACGAGAAGTCAAGTCATTTGCTTCGATGACTTTTGGGGAATGCTTGTCTGTAAGCCCTAGCAGTGATGGGAGGCGATTGAAACTCTAGAACCACGGTCAATCCATTTCATCTACCTCAATTGGTATCTTTTTTTCCTGAAATTACACTACTCAGAAAATGTAGATAGATTATTTAACCTACCTAAACTGGTTTAACACACGCACCGAGTCAAAACACCTCAGAAATTATACATAGATTACAAAGTAATTATTAATTCAGCAAATATAAAATAAATATTTTATATCCTTAGATGAGAAATTTGTTCTAGACATGGATAAGAATTGCCAGCAATTAACAGTACAAATATTAGCAGCTCATTTCTTCAGCCCATTCTATGAATTATGAGAAGTACTGCTAGTTTTTATAAGAAATGTTAAGTTGAATAGGAGTAATGTCCTGGGGATCAAGGTTAAAAGCTCATACCTTTTAGGTTATATGCCTGAAGGTAGATGCAGAAAAGAAGTTTTTTTAATAGATAGAAAGTTGACTTTATATTCATAATTACAAAAAATAAACTGTAAACTTTAGTAAATAAATGCTCATTTTCCCGATTAGTTTTTATATACTGAATTTCACTGAAACAATTCAGTTTACTCGCAAAAAGCGAGATATGACTGAAATTAAAATATGTTGTGTATTTTAGGAGGAAAAGTCATGGTTTCTGCTCAAAGCTCTAATCTAGGAAAGACCTACTCCTTGTTGATGATTAAAAGCTTTTTAATATGGACTTTTACATTAGCAGTATGCTTGTTGGTTGTGGGTTTTCCACTAGTTGTGTTGATGGCTACGGTCGGATGTCTGTTGTCGATTATCCTGCAATCTGTGATGCCTGTTAGTGCGGTTCTGCTTGTAGCAGGTGCTTTAATAATGTTTAATATCATGGCAGTTGTATTGGCTGCGGGTGTGCTAACTGTTAAAGGAGTTCATCCCAATGAAATTAAATGGTTAAGCTGGCTGCATGGAGAGGCAGACCAAATGCAAACTAGTGTTTACGCTGCTTGCCCTTTAACTTGTGAGATTAAGTAGTCTTTACAGGTAAATTCGACAAACAGTGCGTCTGCCCGGTTAAGCCGGGTTTTTTCATGCTCTTTATGATTGGAACTTGTGAGATCAAGATGTCGTTATTACAGTTGAATTTGACAAACAGTGCATTTGCCCGGTTAAGCCGGGTTTTTTTTATATTTTGTGTGATTTATGCATTTATATTTATGGTTTATGTGATGATTGACCGCCAAGTATTGACTATTTGACCATAGACCATTGACTATAACCATTGGCAAATTACATATGGCTAATGACTAATGACTAATCAAAAACGCGTTTGCATTATCTTAGGTACTCGTCCAGAAGCGATTAAACTAGCTCCAGTGATTCAGGTTTTCCAGAAGTATTCGGGTTTTGAGTTGCAAGTAATTCTAACTGGACAGCATCGGGAGATGGTTGAGCAAGTTATGCAGCTGTTCAATATCAAAGCAGATTATGACTTGGAAATTATGCAAGTTAAGCAATCTCTAAATGATATTACCTGCCGTAGTTTACAAGGGTTAGAAGCGTTATTCCAAGAGAAAAAGCCAGATTTAGTGCTGGTGCAGGGAGACACTACCACGGCTTTTGCCGCAGCTTTGGCAGCTTTTTATCAAAAAATTCCCATCGGTCATGTAGAAGCAGGGTTAAGAACTGATGATATCTTCAATCCTTACCCTGAAGAAGCTAATCGGCGGTTGATTTCTCAAATTACTCAGTTGCACTTTGCGCCAACTCCTTGGGCTGTGGAAAACTTGCATCGTTCTGGTGTTTTGGGTGAAATTCACATGACGGGTAACACGGTAATTGATGCATTGTTAAATGTAGCTGCAACCCAAGTAGTTTGTAATGTCCCAGGCTTAAACTGGGAATCGTATCGCGTTCTGTTAGCAACAGTTCATCGTCGGGAGAATTGGGGAGAACCTCTGTTAGCGATCGCTCAGGGTTTTTTAAAAATTTTAGATAAGTTTCCTGATACAGCTTTGCTCTTACCATTGCACCGCAATCCGACAGTGCGAGTCCCATTACAAGAGCTTTTAGGGAATCATCCCCGAATTTTCTTGACAGATCCTCTAGATTATGGGGAATTGGTGGGAGCAATTGGGCGATCGCATCTGTTGCTCACTGACTCTGGTGGTTTGCAAGAAGAAGCCCCCAGTTTGGGAAAACCAGTACTAGTTTTGAGAGATACTACCGAAAGACCAGAAGCTGTTGCAGCCGGTACAGCCAAACTTGTAGGCACTACAACTGAGAACATTTTTACTGCTGCTGCTGAGTTACTGAGCGATCCAGATGCCTATGAAGCAATGGCAAATGCAATTAATCCCTTTGGAGATGGTCATGCAGCAGAGCGCATTTTGCAGATTGTGCAAAATTACTTGGGTGTTTCATCAGAAATATAGGAATCGTAAATTGTTTTTGAAAAAATCTCAGTAGTCTTGTAAGGTGTGTTAGCAAAGCATAACGCACCACAAAATTAGAATAGTGCCATACTTTCTGCACTAACACAACCTACGTGTATTTCAAAAAACAAATACTAGTCCTATATCAGCTTAGGAATTTAGATTCAACAAAATGCAACATTTCTGTTTTTCAGGATGCATAAAACTGACTTTTATCCCAGTTTTTCTTTTTTTTAGCCTTTCTCATAATCTTGTAAGGTGGGCATCTTGCCCGCCTTAAGACGGACGAGATGTTCCGAAGATTTAATCTAAGACTTCCTTAGCTTAGATTTCTCTCCATACCACAACAAAACAGGTATAACCTGGAAAAGAGATTTTTCAAGGGTGGCTTGTTGATGAAATTCCCCATAACTTCTAAATACCCAGAGCTGCTCTAGTTTCGGGCCCCACCGTACCATCTACAAGTAGGCCTTTACTTGCCTGAAAGCTTCGGACTTGGTTAACAGTTTCTTGACCGTAAATTCCATCAACTCTGAGATTACCTAAAGCTGTCTGAACGTCTCTTACAAGCTGACCTCTAGAACCACGGGTAAGAATGACTGAACCGCCAACGCCACCAGGTCTACTAGTCACAGGAGGGTTGTTAGGTCTATCAGCAACCCATCGGGCATAAACATATCTACCCGTAGAAAGTCTAGCAAAACCGTTTTCATACCTTTCAATCGCTGGAAGTGTTGCGCCATTTGGTACACAATCCACATACGAGTAGTTAGTGCTTGGGCCTGAACGGATACGTAAACAACTGCCGTTAGTTTTTACATACGCAGCCGAACTCATTTGAATTTGGGCAGCAGCAATAAGTAATACACCAACACCAGCGAAAGCTAACCAAGCTGAAGATTTAAGAAGTTTTTGCCAATTGAATTTATATTTGTTATTTCCAAATGCCCCTTTTTTAGTAATAAATATGTCAGAAAATTTAAGAGGTTTTTTTCCATTTAATTGGGATTTAGGCGGATTATATTTAGTGTTTCCAGATGCCTCTTCTTGAGCAATAAACATGTGAGAATAAGCAAGATATTCCATAATGCACCCCTTTATATGAAAAAATGAGTATTCACAGAGAATTACTTTAGCCTTCTCTGTATTTATTCTTAGTATATTTTATATCCCTGCTCTTTAAAAGGTTTTTGCTGGTAGCGGAATTAAGAAAGAATAAAATTAGTCAAAAGATTCCTAAAAAAAATGCGATGTCTACGAAGGATTACGCCAACGCGCTGATTTAGTATAAAAATCACCAGGCGTTGGTATAATCCTCGGTAGACATCGCATTTTCAAAATAAATTAAATTTAGTTAAAGCTTTATTGCTTAGTGGCTCTTACTTTAAGCATCCAAATGTGTCAAGCGTATTCTTTGAGCATAACTAGACTAGCAACTGTAGAAGATAAATCATCTAAGTCTATCGGCTTGCATCGGTATATATCATAACCTGCTAATAATGCGCGATTCCGGTCTTCGTCGAAAGCAGATGCTGTTAGAGCAATAGCTGGAATCCTTCTCCCTCGCATTGCTTCCAGCTTTCTGAGCTTTATCAGCAGTGAACAGCCGTTATCATCTGGTAAATAAATGTCACTAATCAGGATGTCTGGTTTAAAAAATGAGATTATTTCTAAAGCATCACCTGCCGAAGCAGCTGTAATAATTTCTGCTCCGTCTAATTCAAATAGGAAGGTAAGTAAGGTTCTCGTATCAGCGTCGTCATCCACAACGAGCAATCGCAGACCTTTAAAAGACATCGACTGATTAGACATTATTCTCACCGCCGTGTAGCTAGAACACTTTGAATTGCAAATGCATCAAATGGGATGTATTTGTAAATGCCATTTGATGCCTACTTTACTAAATCTTAATGGAACTAACTAGCAAGCGTCTGTCCGGTTTCAGACATAGTAGGTTAAAATTATCCACTAGCGATGTCTACGACGGGCTACGCCTACGCGCCTTAGCTAATTCCCCAGCAACCGAGCAAATTCTTTTTGGATGACTCGATAACACTCGCAGGAAGTTGCTTCCAAATCCTCTCGGTTGAGGATGTTAATTTGACCACGCTGATAACGAATCATCCCCGCTCGGCTGAGGCTGCTAGCAGCTACTGTCACACCGGAGCGCCGTACACCCAGCATCTGGGAAATAAATTCTTGCGTCAACGGAAATTCTTCTGATTCCAAACGGTCAGATACTGTCAGAAGCCAACGAGCCAGCCGTTCTTCTAGTGTATGAAGACGGTTGCAGGCACATGATTGTGTAAGTTCGGTATATATACCTCGTAGATAGCGCAGCAGCAGCTTTTGAATAGCTCCACCCCGATTGAACTCGGTTCTCAAAACATCTGCATCCATTTGCATTCCAGCGCCCGCAATTTGGACAAACGCTTTTGTGGTTGTTGTCTTGCCTCCTAAAATTACTGGGATACCCACCATGCCTTCATTACTCACTATCCCAACTTCCACCGTCGATCCATCTTTCATACTAGTGACTATAGAAACCACTGCGTGTTGGGGAAAATAGACGTGTGTGATGGGTTCTCCTGGTTCGTAAAGGACTTGCCGAGTCGGAAGCGGAACTAACTTCAGGTTCGGAATAAGGCGCTCATAATCACTAGTTGGCAAAGCCGCGAGTAACTTATTTACTTGCGGCTTAAGAGGGTTGTCGCTCACTGAACATTAAATGAGAAATTTGCTTATGATATTTTAATTTAAGTTACTTTTGCGAGTCTGTTCGGTTTCGTACACCTAACTCAAAAAAATTTTCTGGCTCGGTTACTGGGCATGAAGCCCAGTAACCGAGCAAATTCCTTTTGGATGACTTGATGACACTCACAAGAAGTTGCTTCCAAATCCTCTCGGTTCAGGATGCTAATATGACCACGTTGGTAGCTGATCATTCCGGCTCGGCTGAGGGTGCTAGCCGCTACTGTCACGCCGGAACGACGTACACCTAGCATCTGGGAGATAAATTCTTGCGTGAGTGGAAAATCTTCTGATTCCAAACGGTCAGAAACTGTCAGTAGCCAGCGAGCCAGCCGTTCTTCCAATGTATGGAGACGGTTGCAGGCTGCTCCTTGCGCCAGTTCAGAGTATACAGCTTGTACGTAGCGCAGCAGCACGCTTTGAATAGCTCCGCCCCGATTGAACTCGGCTTTAAGTACATCTGCATTGATTTGCATAGCAGCGCCCGAAATTTGCACAAAGCCTGTTGTGGTTGTGGTGTTGTCTCCTAAAATTACCGGGATACCCACCATACCTTCATTGCTTACTATCCCAACTTCCGCCGTTGAGCCATCTTCCATAGTGGTGACTATAGAAACCACTGCCTTATCAGGAAAATAGACCTGTGCGATGGGTTCGGCTGCTTCGTAAAGAATTTGATGAAGTGGGAGCGGAACTAGCTTTAAATGGGGGACAAGACGTTCATAATCACTGGCTGGCAAACTTGCCAGCAGCTTATTTGGTGGTTGCTGAAAAAGGCTTTTATCTAATGACATTAAAAGTCACTCTCCTTAAAGGTAGGTGACTTTAGAAAAGCCAACTCAGGGCACAAGGAAAGGATTAAGGTTCTGATCCTAATGTCAAAAGGTGTATTCGCTAAAGAAACACGGGGGCAATCTAAATAAATCTTAAATGAATAAACTTCATAAAGTCTGTACGGTTTCGTACGTAGCAGCTTCAAAAAAAATTATTTTGACCGTTTATTGGGCAATTTGCCCAATAAACGGACATATTCATCTTCTATAATCTGATAACATTCGCAAGAGGTTTTTTCTAAAGCCTCTCGATTCAAGATGTTAATCTGACCACGGTGGTAGGTGATGATTCCGGCTTCGCTCAGGATGTTAGCTGCTTCGGTGACACCAGCGCGACGTACACCCAGCATCTGTGAGATAAATTCTTGCGTGAGTGGAAATTCCTCTGATTCCAGACGGTCAGAAACTGTTAGCAGCCACCGAGCCAGCCGCCTTTCTAGCTTATGAAGACGGTTGCAGGCAGATCCTTGTGCTATTTGAGTGTACATACCTTGCACGTAGCGCAGCAACACGCTCTGAAGGGCTGTACCCCGATTGAACTCGTTTCTAAGTATATCCGCATCCATCTGCATAGCACTGTCTGGAATCTGCACTAATGCTGTTGTGGTTGTGATGTTGTCTCCTAAAATTACTGAGATACCCACCATACCTTCATTGCTCACTAAACCAGCTTCTACAGTCGAGCCATCTTTCATAGTGGTGATTATAGAAACCACTGCCTTATTAGGAAAATAGACCTGTGCGATCGCTTCGCCTGGTTCGTAAAGCACTTTCCGAAGTGGGAGCGGAACCAGCTTCAGGTGGGGAACAAGACGCTCATAATCATTGGCTGGTAGAGATGCAAGCAGCTTATTCGCTGGTTTCTCAAGAGTATTTTTGTTTAATGACATTGGGATTCTCCTGAATGTAGCCGTCTTTAGAAAAGGCAACTTGCGGCATAGGGAGAAAATCAAGAGTCTCATCCTAAATGTCAAAAGGTGTATTCCCTAAAAAAGTTATAATAGGAAATTGAGCTTTTTATACTTATATTTATAATATAACATAACTAAAATAGTTATTTATAGGAACAAAAAAATCCAAATATAAACCAAAAAACTTGGTACAAGTGTCTCAAGTATGTATATCAAGGCTGACAATAAAATAATACAATCAATAGTAAACTATTAAGTATAAGCCACAGGAAACAACTATATTGGCGTTGTTAAATCCTGACTTTAGCAAGGTTCATTAGGAAGTAGGAAAAAATCAGTAGTGTTGGTTAAAAGGTAAGCAATCCCAACAATTATAATTGTTAAATTCCACTGGAATTGCATTTGCGATCGCATAGTTAAGTCAAATTGTGTTCATTAATCATATAGACACGAGCATCTTTGTCAGCGATCGCAGCAAAAAATTCTTGGTTACACAAGCAAGCTCTTACAACCCTAAGTCTTTGTCGTTGCGATCGGATATTGTGACCTTTCCCGATAAACTCGGTATATTTTGATTGTTCACGAAAATAATATACTTTTTCAGAAGCATCTTAATATGAACATTTATTAAGACTTAATTCCAGAATAATCTTAAGATTTTTGGTATACTACGGTAAGTTAACTGATTTATCGTAGTATATACTAAAGCTAAAATAGTCCATTCCACAAAAACCCAATAAAAGCAAGTACTTTGTACTACAACTTTAGATTTTTATGACTCCACAAGCTAGCTTACTTATCGGGTTGCTTTATACAATAATAAGCAACTGCATGCATTAACTACGATTTATCTATCGACTTTTAATAGTACCGGCAGAATATTATTTTGCTGAAAAATTTATATTGGCTTGGTGCCAAACTAAGTGGTGTTTGAAGCTAAGTTAATTAAAAATAATAGCAGACTTGACAAAATGTAAAATTCCCAATAAAAATATCACTGTTAAATTAAACAGAATAACAACGCGAAAACATGAAGTATAACCAGCTTGGTAAGAGTGACTTAAAAGTTTCTGAAATTTGTCTGGGCACTATGACTTATGGACAGCAAAATACTATTGAAGAAGCCCATGCTCAGTTAGATTATTCTATTGCCCAAGGAGTCAACTTTATTGATGCAGCGGAGATGTACCCAGTTCCAACAAGCGGCGAAACTTATGGATTAACTGAAACTTACATTGGCGACTGGTTAAAGCGTCAACAAAGAGATCAACTTATTATAGCAACAAAAATTGCTGGACCTGGTCGAGGCTTTAAATGGGTACGTGGTGGAGCCAAAGCAATTGACCGTGATAATATCAAACAAGCTGTAGATGATAGTCTAAAAAGATTACAAACAGATTATATTGATCTGTACCAAATCCACTGGCCTGATCGTTACGTGCCACGGTTTGGACAAACGGTATTCGATCCGACTCAAGTGGGAGAAACGGTTCCCATTGCCGAACAGTTAGCAGTTTTTGACGACGTAATTAAGGCAGGGAAAATTCGCTATATCGGTTTGAGTAATGAAACACCTTGGGGAGTCGCCCAGTTTAGTAACGCTGCTAAACAGTTAGGATTACCCAAAGTTGTTTCGATTCAAAATGCTTATAACTTGCTGAATCGAGTATTTGACGGAGCCTTAGCAGAAGTTGTTTATCACGAAGAAATTGGATTACTAGCTTATAGTCCTTTGGCATTTGGCTTCTTGACTGGCAAATACCTAAATGGCAAACCAGAGAAAGCAAGAGTCAGTTTGTTTGAAAATTTTGGTCAGCGCTATCTCAAGCCAAAAGTAAGTCAAGCAGTAGCAGCTTATGTAGAAATTGCCAAGCGCCATCAACTGAGTCCAGCGCATCTAGCTTTAGCATTTGTGCGGAGTCGTTGGTTTGTGCCTAGCACAATTATTGGTGCGACGACACTTGAACAACTCAAAGAGAATTTGGAAAGTGTGAATGTAGTTCTTAACAAAGACATTTTGGAAGAGTTGGATATAGTTCATGCTCAGTCTCCAAACCCAGCACCTTAAACAATTAAAAATTAAAGACAGTTCGCCTCGTTACCAGGCTCCAGCCTGGTAATGCCTCCCTAGAACCTCTGGCTCTCATTATCAGAGTAGAAGTGTGCGATACGCTCTGTCCCAGCTCTTAGATTCAAAACTAAATATTTAGTAGGAAAAATATGACTTTTACAGCAACATCGGTTGACCAGAATACTATTCGTCGTCGGGGTACTGGTTTAAGAGCTTACAATCCCGAAAAAGCATTCAAAGGATATACACTTTTCACACCCCTGACAGGTCAAGGTGAAGTCTACCTCCTGAACCTAGAAGGAGAAGTAGTACACCAGTGGAATTTGCCATATCCACCAGGGTTATATGGTTATCTCTTGCCCAATGGCAACCTTTTTTATAATGGTAAGACTCCACCAGAAGAACCACTACGTTTTGCTTTGTGGGCTGCATTCAAAAGTGGCGTTGTTTTAGAAGCAGATCCTAAAGGAAATATTATCTGGGAGTATAAGCATCCAGACCACCATCACGATGGACGCAGACTAGCCAATGGCAACACAATTCTACTAGCCATTGAAAAGATACCTCAGTCTTTGGTTCCTCGGATCAAAGGTGGCGTACCAGGTACAGAACCAGATGGTGATATCTATGCTGATGTGCTTTATGAAGTGACTCCAGCAGGTGAAATTGTTTGGACTTGGCACGCCCACGAACACCTTGATCCAGATATATTTACGATTACTCCCCAGGATCATCGGCACGAATGGACTCATGGGAATACCGTAGGGGAACTCGCCGATAGCAACATCATAGTAAGCTTTCGTAATATCTCCACAGTTGTCATTATCGATCGCAAAACCGGAGAAATCATCTGGACGTTGGGCGATGACGTGCTAGCACAGCAGCACTTCCCGAACGAACTAGCTAACGGTAATATCCTGATTTTCGACAATGGCGCACATCGCCGTAACATTGCTCTCAATTTTTCCCGTGTGATTGAGGTAAACCGTCAAACGAAAGAGATAGTTTGGGAATACACCGACAACCCGCCCCAAAATTTCTTTAGTTCCTACATATCAGGAGCGCAACGTCTGGCCAATGGCAATACCTTGATTACAGAAGGTGCTTACGGCCGGATATTCGAGGTGACAGTTGCAGGAGAGATTGTTTGGGAATACATCAATCCCCACTTTGCATCTCGGAATATTCCAGGTGAGAAGTCGCCCGTAACTCGTGGCGAGCAAAATACAGTCTTCCGCGCCTTTCGCTATGCACCTGAAGAAGTGCCCTGGCTTTAGGAGAAGGGAGGGGAGCAGGGGAGACAGGGGGCAGGGGGCAGGGGGGAGAATACAAAAAAAATTACCTCTTTACCCTCTGCTCCCTGCTAAGTCCCCCTCTGCCTCTTCCTAATTCCCCAACTTTACCTAGTAGTCAAATTTAAAAGTTTGGTTAGTGTCGAGAATTTTTTACGCTACACCCACTTCAAAAAGGTTTTGTGACACTAACAATTTAAGATTTGGGATTTTGGATTCAAATTCAATTCCCAATGCAGATTAACAAGTCCTATTTACCAAGGAACTTAAACATGGCTGAAATCAAAGTATACAGTGCAGTTGTTTGTCCTTATGCTCACCGTACCCGCTTGGTACTCCAAGAGAAGGGCATCGACTTCGATTTGATTGAAATTGATTTGCAGAATAAGCCTGAAGGGTTTACCAAAGTTTCTCCCTATGGGAAAGTGCCTGCACTAACTCACGGCAATGAGCGAGTTTGGGAGTCAGCAGTAATTAATGAGTATCTAGATGAGGTATTCCCCAATCCACCACTGTTACCCAGCAGTCCCACTGCTAGGGCACAAGCTCGTATCTGGATCGATTTTGCTAACACCAGGTTCGTTCCTGCTTTTTCTACCCTTCTGCGGAGTTCAGATCCCCAAAAACAAGAAGAAGTTAAACAGGAACTATACAAACACCTAGAATTTATTGAAAACGAAGGTTTAGCAAAGTTATCTGGGGAAGGTCCTTACTGGTTTGGTGAATCCATCAGTCTGGTGGATTTTACTTATTTTCCCTGGTTTGAGCGCTGGGCTGCACTGAAGCAGTATCGCGGTTTTGGAATACCAGAGGAATTTACTCGTCTACGCCAGTGGAAACATGCTTTGAAAGAGCGTGAGTCTGTAAAAGCGATCGCTCATTCTAAGGAATTCTATATCGAGCGATATGCTAAATTCGCTGCACCTACTCTCGCTGCTGTTTAAACGTAATTCATAACTATGTTTCAAGTGGGGTTTAAATTCCCACTTGAAACATAGAATTAAATTTTTTAAAATTACGAATTACTAATTACGACTTTACCAAAGTGAGCCGCACTTTTGAGGTAATGATAAGCTTCTCGTGCTTCAGTGAAGGGGAAAACTCGATCAATAATCGGTTTAATTTGATGCTGTTGCATCGCCTGATTCATCGCCTCAAACATTTCCCGACTGCCAACATAAATTCCCTGAACTGTTAAACTCTTAAAAAGTATTGGCATGGGGTCAATTTCATTTCCTCTGCCTGATAATACACCAATCAAACTAATACGTCCTCCAATGCGGACTGCTTGTAGTGATTTTGGCAGAGTACCTGCACCGCCTACCTCAACTACATGATCTACACCCGTGCGATTGGTTAATTGGTAAACTTGCTTTTCCCAATCTGGCGTTGTTTTGTAGTTGATTGTTTTGTCAGCACCAAGCTGTTTCGCTCGTGCCAACTTTTCATCACTGCTGGAAGTAATAATCGCTCTTGCACCATGTATCTTGGCGAACTGGAGAGCGAAAATTGAAACTCCTCCAGTACCGAGTAATAAAACACTATCACCTGCGCCAATATTGCCTTTTGTAATCAGTCCATGCCAAGCTGTGACTGCTGCACAGGGTAAAGTTGCGCCTTCAATGTAGGATAGGTGGTCAGGTAATATTACTAAACCATCTTGGTGTAATACGACATACTCAGCCAGCATTCCATCAATACCACCTCCTAAATCGGATTTCATTTTCTCTTTGGTTAAAGAGCCATAAATCCAATCTTGGAAGAAAATACCAGCAACGCGATCGCCTATTTTCACCCGTGTCACACCTTCCCCCACCGCCACGACTTCTCCCGCACCGTCAGATAGGGGAATTAAGGGATATTTCTGTCCAGCCCCGTAAGCTCCTTCAATGACAAGCAAATCGCGGTAATTTAAGGATGTTGCTTTGATTTGAATCAGAACTTTTCCATCTGCGGGTTTTGGTTCAGGGCGATCGACTAATGCGAGGGCATCAATTCCGGCGTTGCTTTGAATTTCGTAAGCTTTCATAGAATTTCTTTTAAACGCCACGGTACAAGACTAGGCTATCGTCAATTATCCAGTACGAAAACCACGAGTGCGGGGACGCAAAGAGTAAATCTTAAGTATGCATTAACAATACAGGTAATTAAACCATAGGGTAGGGGCACACAGCTAGCTGTGCGCCCCTACATTGGCGGGTAAAGGCTCGTGGCGGTTTTTAACGCTACAGAGAATCTATAAACTGCTGTACTTTTTCCATGAGTGGCTGATGTTCGATTTGCTTTGCTAACTCTTGGGCATTTTGGTAGCACGATCGCGCCATTTTTTTGCGTTTGGTTATGGCGTAAAGACTTCCCATATTCAGCAAAGTTGAAATTTCCCCCAGAGAATCGCCTAGATGTTGATAAATTGCAATGGCTTGCTTGTAAAACTTCATTGCTTGCCGATGGTGTGCCAAGGTGCTGTAGGTAAAACCAATGTTGTGAAGGGTTGTTGCCTCCCCAGAGCGATCGCTAATTGCCTGACGTGTCAAAAGAACTTGATAGTAGAGCAACAGTGCTTGTTTAGGTTTTCCTAAATCATGATAAACAGAAGCAATATTGTTCAAGGTGGTTGCTTCTCCAAGCACATTCTTGACAGCTCGTTGAATTGGAAGTGCTGCTTGAAAAAATTCTAGCGCTTCCTCAAACTTGCCTAAGACGTTGTAGGCAAACCCAATGCCATTTAGCGTTGTTGCTTCACCAGAAAAGTCACCTAGCAATCGCCGCATCCTCAAAATTTGGTGTTGTAGCAACAGTGCCCGTTTCGGTTCTCCTAAGCGGGTATAAATTAGGGCTACATCATTAAGAGTAGAAACTTCACTTTGAGTATCTTGCGATCGCCTAAAGATTGGCAGTGCTTTGTCAAAATATTCCAACGCTTGCGAAAAGCGTCCAAGACGGCTGTAGGTAGAACCCAGATTGCTAAGTGCAGTTGCTTGTGCTGGCACGTTGCCAATTTCAACAGCAACCGAAAGCGCCTGATGAAAGCGCTCTAATGCACTTTGAGGTTGCCAGCAACTGAGGTGAGCTAAACCAAGGTCGTTTAATGTATAACCTTCTCTGGCTCGATCTGGAATTGCTCTAGCCAAGTGTAAATTCTTGATTGCCAGATCGAGAGACTCTTGGAATTTTCCCCGTTGGTAATAGCGGTTTGCTTCGTCACGACGTTGTTCCCACTCTTTGACTTGATTTAAAGGTTGCGTCATCTGACCTCAGTTGCATTCTGCGATAAGTAGGCAGGACATCTCTTGGGAATGAACCCTTCTTAGGATAGGTTTCCCAAAAATTTAGTTAATCTATATCTTCTACCTTTAGATATAAGACGTAAAGAGAGAAGTATGGTATTGTTTCATACTTACAGTGATATTTATGAAGCAATTGATACAAATTCCCTAGTAGAAGCGCACAGGTATACGCTCCTACCAAAGACCTAAACCATGTATTCTCTACGGCTCCATTGAGTTTGCAGCAGTGGTTTTGATGTTTAGCAGTTGGTTCGTCTATGATTCTGTAGGCTGCGGTTGCGAATCGTTTTGATCCACCAAATTAAATTAGGCAAGCCAAACTCAGCATCAATCAGTGGCAAAATTTCTAAGTTGAGGACTGATAGTTTTAAGATTGCAAAATGTAAAGAAAATCATCCGATCGCCATTCTGAACGAGCCAGAGCATAATACACTATATCCAAGTTGTAAAATTGAGCATTTTTTTCGTATTTCAACCCGCATTTTTCCATTACATGACGTGAAGCAGTATGTTCTGGTGCAGTAATAGCGACAATGCGATCTAGCTTCACTTCCTCAAAGCCATACCTCAAACTTGCCTTTGCGGCTTCGCTGGCAATTCCTTGATTCCAATAAGCTTCGTCTAACCGATAAAGAACTTCGACTTCCGGGCTATTCGGTAAAAAATTCAGCCCACAATGACCAATTAATTTGGCGCTGGCTTTTTCCACTACAGCCCATAGACCAAAACGGTGTTGTTGCCAGTGTCTAATAAAAAATTGTAATGTTTGCTGCGTTACTTCTTTGACTTGATTTTTAGGTATAGGCCCTCTGGGTGAATACCTCATAACTGCTGGGTTGCTCAAAATGGGAGCAAGTTCATCTAAATCTTGAGGAATATAGGGTTTTAGTAGCAGTCTTGCGGTTTCTATCTCAGGCATGGTATCAGAGTAGCAGGCCAAACGCTACTTTAAACAAGCGTATTTTTTTACAAACATTAATATAATGCTCTTACTATGAGCATCTATCAATCTCTGAAAAAATCTTATACGCAAGACCGTCGGCGTGAAAATGACTGGCGGTTGTTTTTGCGTCTAGTGCCCTATGCCCGTCGTAGCGGACGGCTATTGGCGCTGTCGATGTGCCTACTTGTACCGATCGCACTAGCTAGTGCCGTACAACCGTTCTTGATCGGTCAAGTGATTTCCCTGATTCGCAATGAACCAAGCGCTTACGAATTTTTCAGGAATCGTCCCTTTTCGCAAGGGCTAAATATCCTAGAGGGATTATTGGTAATTGCGATCGCAATCCGATTGATTTTGACAGGTTTCCAGGGTTATGTAGTACAGAAGCTAGGGCAACAAATCACCGCAGCAATTCGCCAAGACTTATTCCAGCATGTGACATCTCTAGCAGTACGCTTTTTTGACCGCACGCCCGTAGGAAAATTAATCACCAGAATCACCAGTGATGTGGAAGTGTTAGGCGATGTCTTTTCAACTGGGGCGATTGGCATTGTGTCCAATTTGTTTTCCATGCTGGTGACTTTGGTTTTAATGTTTTCTATCCAATGGCAACTCGCTTGCTTACTGCTATTAATGCTGGTACCAGTTAGCTGGGTAATTGTCTACTTGCAGAAACAGTACCGCAAAGCCAATTACAAAGGTCGGGAAGAACTTTCCATACTGAACTCACAGCTACAAGAAAATGTCCTTGGCATTAACGTAGTGCAGTTGTTCCGCAGAGAAAGATTTAATGCCGAATTGTTTCGCGCCACGAACAGCCGCTACACTCAGCAAATGGATAAAACCATCTTTTACGATGCAGCTGTTTCAGCAACCTTAGAATGGATTGGTCTGATTGCGATCGCAGGTGTTTTGCTAATGGGTGGTTGGTTGCTATTGGGAAAAAACTTGACTTTTGGGATATTATCTACATTTATTTTGTATGCCCAGCAATTATTCGACCCTTTACGGGACTTTGCCGAAAAATTTACAGTAATTCAAGCTGGTTTTACTGCCATTGAACGCGTCGGGGATATATTAGATGAACCGATAGAAATCCGCGATCGCGCCAATGTGCGCTTCTCAATATTTGATGCTAAATTCGGCTACATAGACGAGATAGTTGCAAATCTAGAATCCCCAGACCTCACTTCCCCGCCAGAACTGGGAGAAATTCGTTTCGATCACGTCTGGTTTGCTTACAAAAATGATGATTACGTAATTAAAGACTTAGATTTCACCATTCATCCTGGTGAAAAAGTGGCATTAGTCGGCCCCACAGGTGCGGGAAAAACTTCAATTATCCGGCTTTTGTGCCGCCTCTACGAACCCACCCAAGGACGCATTCTCATCGATGGCGTCGATATTCGGGAAGTACCACAAGTAGAACTGCGGCGCTACATGGCAGTAATTTTACAAGAAGGCTTTTTGTTTGCTGGCGATGTTAAAAGCAACATTTCTTTAGGAGATGGCTATACCGTTGAACAGATTCAACAAGCAGCCGAGGAAACCAATATTGCCCAGTTTATAGAAGAACTACCCCAAGGTTATGATACTCAACTTCGAGAACGGGGCACAAATATTTCTAGTGGTCAAAAGCAACTTTTAGCCTTTGCGCGGGCTGCCATTCGCAATCCCCAAATTTTGGTATTAGATGAGGCTACCGCGAGTTTGGATGTTGGCACAGAAGCTTTGGTTCAAGAGGCATTAAACCAGCTTTTGCTCAGACGTACCGCCATTATTATCGCTCACCGCCTGTCTACGATTCGCAATGTAGACCGGATTTTTGTTCTCAAGCGCGGCGAATTAATCGAACAGGGAAGTCACGATCAACTATTGCAACAAGGAGGGCTTTATGCCACTTTGCATAACTTGCAGATGTTGGGAAGTTAGGGGAGGCTAAGTAATTGAACTACACTACTCCCCAGTCCCCACTTCCCACTCCCCCTCTCAGTCTCTAAATACCTAAAAATTGCTGTAATTACAGAAATTACTGAAAAATTTTGCGGAATATGTAACAGGCTTTGTGTTGACAATAAAGAAAAGCCTTGTTGGGAAATAGTTAATGAAACTGGATTTACAGAAGTTTTACCAGGCTTGCAACCCTAGCAAGACCTTGGCTGTGGAAAATGCCGAGGATCGAAAATACTATATTGATTTTTCCTCAGTGCGCGGTGGCAGGATCATTGAGGAGTTAAAAGAAAATATTACATTTTTTTCACCTGAAGGCCCTACCTGCGAATTATTTACAGGACACATCGGCTGCGGT
This sequence comes from Nostoc sp. ChiQUE02, assembly GCF_034531305.2. Lineage (NCBI taxonomy): Bacteria > Bacillati > Cyanobacteriota > Cyanophyceae > Nostocales > Nostocaceae > Nostoc > Nostoc sp. ChiQUE02. The sequence continues at coordinate 236,937 of NZ_JAVRBN020000005.1, read as the reverse complement.
AAATCTACAGAATTGCTCAGACTAAAAGCAGAATTAGAGCAAGCAGGCTTCCATGTGGTATATTTTGAGTCCAGTCAAGACCTAGAAATGGGTGATGTCGATATCGGTGATATTTTATTGAGCGTAGCTCGTCGAGTTAGTGAAAGTCTCGATAGCTTAGAAAAACTAGAAATCCCTGAACCCCAAGGTCTGAAAAAAATACTTCAAGGAGCCGCTAAACTGTTGATGACAGAAGTTGAAGTTTCTGCGGAAGCATTAATTCCTGGCATTGGTAAAGTTTCCGCTAGTACTGAGGGCAAGTTTGCTGCTGAAGCGAAAATTCCAGGTATTGGAGAACTGAAAGCGAGTGAAAAAGAAGGTGTATCAGTGGTGGCGCTAGGCATTGGCAAGATTACAGCCAGAGCCAAAAATAGCCCTGAACTTCGCAACAAGTTAAGAGAATATTTAGGGCCGCGCACAAAAGGCATTATAGATGTAATTAACGAGGAACTACTTGAACCTGCCATAGTTAAACTGAAAGAACTGGGCAAAAAAGGACTAGTGGTAATTGTCGATAATCTCGATCGCGTCGAAACTGCTGCCAAGTCTTGGGGACGGCCCCAGCCAGAATATCTATTTGTAGACCGAGGGGAACAATTAACTCAACTCAAGTGCCATGTGGTTTACACCATGCCTTTAGAGTTGATGTTTTCCAATGACTTGAGTCGGTTGACACAGCGATTTATGGTAGATCCAAAAGTGTTGCCAATGGTGCCAGCGCAGTTACGAGATGGCAGTGAATGTGCTGAAGGAATGGCACTATTGCGACAGATGGTATTAGCAAGAGCTTACCCTGATATACAGCCAGGCGATCGCCTCGCCCTGATTACAGAGATTTTTGATACCCAGGAAACCTTAAATCGACTGTGCCGAATCAGTGGCGGTCATGTCCGAGAATTACTCAGACTGCTCAATGATTGGATCAAAAAGGAAAGAAGACTGCCTCTATCTCGTGCGGGGTTAGAAACTGTAATTAGAGCCTATTCCAATCAAATGACTTTAGCAATCACAGATGATGAGTGGGACTTGCTGCGTCAGGTACAACAACGAAAATGGGTGAGCGGCGATAATGGATACCGAGTTTTGGTACACAGTCGGTTCGTCTATGAGTACCGAGACACTCAGGGGTCTTGGTTTGAAATTAATCCGATTTTGGCAGAAGCGCCAGGATTGCAGTAGAGACGCGATTAATCGCGTCTCTACAATAGTTTTTAATCTCCCCCTGCTCCCCCCCATCTATCAAGCGAGGTCTAGTCATGAGTGATTTACAGCCACTCGCAATCGACAACGAAAATTCTTTACAAGAATTAGCATGGGCGATCGCTACTTCTCAAGGAGAATTTTCCCTGATTTTGGCACTTTGTAATGCAGCTAATTTGCGAAAACGTTTGGTGCAAAGTTTGCAAGCATCCAGCGATTTAGAAATTCGGGAAATAGTTTTGGATAAGTCAATTAAGACATTTTTTCAGACTATTCAAGACTCACTAGGCTTGGAGCATCCCCAGGCGTTAGTCGTGTCTGGTTTAGAGGCGGTTACTAAGCTTGAGCTAGTTCTGAGTGCGGCTAATCAGGTAAGGGAAGAGTTGAGAAAAAATTTCCACTTTCCGTTGGTACTGTGGGTAACGGATGAGGTACTGCATAAACTCATGCGATTAGCACCAGATTTACACAGTTGGAGTACAACTGTTGAATTTGCGATCGCCACTGATGATTTAATCGATTTTATCCAGCAAACTGCTAATGAAGTTTTTGACAAAGTTTTAGCTGCTGGTGCAGGCAGATATCTCGACAACAGTGCGCTTAATTTACAAATTGGCTCTCCGCGTCGCGTTGAATTGGAGTCTGCATGGCATGATTTGCAAAATCGTCGTTTGAGCCTGAATCCAGAGCTAGAGGCGAGTTTAGAATTTATGCTAGGTCGAGCTACTTCTAGTTCACTGGAACTGTCAGGGCAACATTACGAGCGTAGTTTAGCACTTTTCGGTCAGGAATCCCTATCTCCCCAGTTCCTAGAGAAACGCGCTTGTTTACTCTACTCTATGGGATTATGGTGGCGAACCTACGCAGTATTGCATCATCCTGAACGAGATCAGGCTCGTAGTCATGCCAAAGATTATTTTCAGCAATCTATTGAGGTATTCGAGCAAGCTAACCGCCAAGACTTGGTAGCTAAATTTATCAACGCTTTGGGTTCTGTATTGCAAAGTCTCCAGCGTTGGGAGGAATTGGAGGTTGTTGCTAACAAAGCATTGGCTTTGCATCAAACCTATCCCGATCAGTTTAAATTAGCCAGAGCTTATAGCTTTATGGCTGAAGTGGCAATAGCCAAATCAGCTTGGCATAAGGCAAAGGAAACGGCACAACAAGCGCTTTTTCTGCTGGATAGCGTTTCAATAGATACATCTAACCCAATCTCAGAGGAGATGAAAGCAGATTTAGATTGGGAAAGGTCGTATCATCGGGGTTGGTATTTGTTTGCGTTAGCGCGATCGCAATCTGCACTCAATCTACCAGAAGCAGCACTCGAAACCTTAGAAACTGCCAAAACACAAACCAAACCCCAATACGATCCAGAGCTTTACATTCACATTTTGGCAGACTTACGAGCAAGCTACTTTCAAAAAGGTGAATATCTCACTGCATTTCATCTTAAACAAGAACAGCGCTCAATTGAACAGCAGTATGGTTTACGTGCTTTCATTGGTGCAGGTAGATTACAGCCACAACAAATGGTAAATAACCCAGGTTTACCAGCAGTTGAACAACAAGCAACAGTAGCTACAGAAATTGCTGCTTCCGGAAGACAGCAAGATATTATTCGCCTGATTGAACGCATGGGTCAATCTGACCGTAAACTAACAATAATTCATGGACAATCAGGGGTTGGCAAAAGTTCAATTTTACAGGCTGGATTAATCCCAGCATTGAAACAAAAATCAATTGCAACTCGTGATGTTGTACCTGTTTTGCAACAAGTTTATCCAGATTGGATTGGAGAATTGAATAATCGGCTAAGAGATGCTCTCTGTTACCTAAGCTCCGAAGTCAGGGGGGAAGCATACTCTCCTCCTCTGTTAGAAGAAGGTTTAGGGCAAAGGGCTATCCTCAAGCAATTAGCAAAACATGATGATTACAACCTGCTAACAGTTTTAATATTTGATCAATTTGAAGAATTTTTCTTCATTTACAAAGACCCAACTAGTAGAAAACCTTTTTATGAATTTTTACGTGAATGTCTGGATATACCTTTCGTAAAAGTTATCTTGTCTTTACGTGAAGATTATGTTTATTATCTATTGGAATGTAACAATCGCCTTGCTAACTTTGAAGTAATTAATAACAATATTTTAGACAAGGATATTCTCTACCATTTGGATAACTTTTCAGTAGAAGATACTAAACAAATTATTCAAACATTAACTCAAAAAAGCCAGTTAGTTCTAGAAACATCATTAATTGATGAATTGGTAAATGATTTAGCTAGAGATTTAGGGGAAGTCCGCCCCATTGAATTGCAAGTAGTAGGAGCGCAACTACAAACAGAAAAAATAACAAACCTAGAACAATATCAGCAACATGGACCTAAAGAAAACTTTGTTGGGCGATTTCTAGAAGAAATTGTCAAAGACTGTGGTTCTGATAATGAACAAATAGCCAAACTAGTTTTGTACTTACTCACCGATGAAAACAATACTCGCCCTTTAAAAACTCGTGCTGATTTGGAATTAGAGTTAGATGTAAAGTCTCAAAAACTAGACTTAGTTTTAGAAATATTAATCAAATCAGGATTAGTGTTAAGAGTGCCAGCATCACCTGCTGACCGCTATCAACTAGTACATGATTATTTAGTGCCGTTCGTTCGTCAGCAACAATCAGCCAGATTAATTGCTGAGTTAGAAAAGGAGAGAGAACAACGAAAGTTAACAGAAGCGAAGCTGAATGAGGTTCTGCAACAGCAACTTTTAGAGACACGTAGAGGCTTAGTTTGGAAAGTAGCATTAGGAACTATTACTGGAGGATTGGCAATATTATTACCGTTGGTATGGATCAATCAAAATAATTTTCAACTAGCTTCTACAAGTGCTAGATCAATCAATCTTCTGAAATCTAATCAAGATTTAGAGGCGCTGGTCGAAAGTATAAAAGCAGGTAAACGACTGCAACAGTGGTGGTCAGTTGGAGTAAAGCCCGAAACCGAAATGCAAGTAAAGACTGTATTACAAGATGCAGTTTATACCATAAAAGAGCGTAACAGATTAGAGGGTTATAGCGATGCTGTCACCAGTGTGAGTTTTAGCCCTGATGGGAAAATGCTAGCTTCTGGCACAGCAGATGGCACCGTAAAAATCTGGAGTAGCGATGGCAGAGAAATCAGCACATTCAAAGCCCATGAGCGGAAGATAACTAGCGTTAGTATCAGCCCTGATAGTCAGAAGATAGTTTCAGTTAGTGAGGACAAAACTCTGAAACTATGGACTTTAAAAGATAAAAAAATTAACTCTTTAAAAGAAATTACCGCTTTTAAAGAGCAAAATATTGAGATTACTACAGTCGCCTTTAGTCCCAATAGTCAAAAGCTACTTACTGGCAGCGCAGACGGTATTATGAAACTCTGGAGTCTTAATACTCAAGAAGTCAAAACTTTTAAAGGACATAAAGATACAATCATTAGTGCCAGTTTCAGCCCTGATGGTAAAACAATAGTTTATAGTAGTGCAGATTCCACCGTGAAACTGTGGGATCTTGATACTCAAGAGATTAAAAAATTTAATTGTAACTGTTATTTTTCTAGTGTCAGTTTCAGCCCTGATGGTCAGACAATTGCTGCAACTGGAATTTCTAGTGAAGAAGGTACTATATTGTGGCGTCGTGACGGTTATAGGTTGCAAAGAATTGCTCAGAGGGATGAGCTTATAAGTTTCAGCCCTGTTGGTAATACCATAACATTAACGAATTCATCTGATAATAATCCATACAACGAAAATAGAAATATCGTATCTGCAAAGCTTTACGATCTACAAACAAAATACACAACTGACTTTGAACTCAAAGGGCATAAAGATAAGGTAACTAGCATCAGCATTAGCCCAGATGGCCAGATGATCGCTTCTGGAAGTGAGGATCAAACTGTGAAACTTTGGAGTCTCAAAATTAGGAATTTTACAAATTCTGATAATAGTGGGGTCAGTAACTTAAGTTTTAGCCCAGATGGTCAGCTAGTTGCTTCTGTTAGTAATAATAACAAGCTCCACCTTTGGCAAAGTGACGGTACTTTGAGAACAACTATACTAGGGAGTAATTCAGAATTCAATTTTAGCGGTAATAGTCAAATGTTAGCCTCCGCTAGTCAGGATAGTACACTTCAACTATGGCGGAGCAATGGTAGTTTTATCACTACTCTTAAAGGTAAATATATTGATGGAAGCTTTAGCACTGATGGGCGAACTATTGCTTTAGTCAAAGATGACAACAGTGTAGAACTATTAACAAGTGATGGCAAGCATATTAAAAATCTCCTCGGTCATAAGGATGAAATCTATCTGATCAGATTTAGTCCAGATGGAGAAACTCTCGCCACAGCCAGTAATGATAAAACTATCAAAATTTGGCGACGGAATGGCGACCTCATCAAAACCCTTGAGGGTTATAGTAGACCGATAAATAATATTGAGTTCAGTTTTCATGGCGAAACACTAGTTGTTTCGGATCAAGATAACGAAGATAATCAAACTTTAAAATTTTTGCAGCAAAACGGTAAATCAAGAACTCTCAAGGTTGATGATCATGATTCAGTCACATTCAGTCCCGACGGAGAAATATTAGCCATCCGCAAAACAGATGGCGATACACAAAAAATAGAACTCAGGCGGATGAGCGGTAATTTGATCACAACCTTTCAAATACAGGATGCGAACAAATCAATTTATATCGTAGGTTTCACGCGTGATAGTCAGACAATAGTTACTTATTATAACGAGCAAAACAAAGTGCAATTCTGGAGTCGTGAAGGCAAACTAATTTCAACTTTTGATAAAGCAACTATACAAGCTTATAGCCCTGATTTCCAAACTTTGGTGACAGTGGAAGGAACTAATAAAGTAAAACTCGTTAATCGTTATGGTACGCCAATCAGAACAATACAAGTTCGTAGTCAGAGGGTAAACCTAGAAGAATCTAGCGGTTATTCAAGATTTAGTTTCAGCCCAGATGGCAAAACTCTAGCTATCCGCACAGATTTTAACAATATAGAAATCTGGCGAATTGATGATGGAACTTTGATAACCACTCTCAAAGGTTCTACCAATCAAGAAACTGAGAGGTTTAGTAATTATGGAGAAAACTTGCCCATAAGTTTTAGTTCAGATAGTAAAACTTTAGTTATCCGTACTGCAGAGAATAGCGTGCAGTTTTGGAGAATAGATACCAAAAAAAACAAAATCCCAAAATTGCAAAGTAATTGGGTTAAGGAAATTTTGTCTGTTCCTCATACTGACAAAATAGCAATTGTTGGTGGTATTGACACTGTAAAACTATGGCAGCTTCCTGATAAACTAGGCAAGGAAGCACAACTCTTACAAACTTTTAAAGGGCATGATAATCTGATTACTAGTGTCAGTATCAGTCCTGACAGTCAGATTATAGCTTCAGCAAGTAAGGACAACACAGTAAAACTTTGGCGACGCAATAGCAAGGGCAGATTTGAAAGTTTACCATACAAAACATTCACAGGGCATAAAAATAAAGTGAATAGCGTCAGCTTTAGTCCAGATGGTCAGCTCATTGCCTCTGCCAGTGCTGACAAAACCGTCAAAATATGGCGACCAGTTAATGGCGAGGTAATTAAAGAATTTAAAGAGCATAGAAATAATATTACAAGTATTAGTTTCAGCCCCAATGGTCAGCTTATTGCCTCTGCTAGTAAAGACAACTCTATTAAAATCTGGAGTCTTAAAGACAAAGATAGCAAAACAGTAACTATCGATAATGATGAACCTGCGACTAGAGTTATATTCAGTCCTGATGGTCAGCAGATTACCACAGCTAGCTGGACAAAAGTTAAACTTTGGAGCATTGATGGTACTCCGTTAACCACTTTTGAGCGTTTTGGCTGGAATGATGTGAGTTATAGTCCAGATGGTAAAAGTATTGCAAGCGGTGGTAATAAAATTTCAGTTTGGAATTTTGACCTTAAGGAACTGCTCAAGCGCGGTTGCGTGGCAGCGCGTGATTATCTGAAGAATAACCCAAAAGCAGAGAGCGATCGCTATCTCTGTGACGACATCTACAAAAAAAGTGAAAAATAAAGGTGTCTGATTTAGAGTAAAATAAAACACCTTTAAAAGACTGTTATTGCTAATATGGTTTAAATATCGAATATCATCTATTTATGGAGTGCGATCGCTAGTTCGTGACTATCCATTTCGCAACCATGCATAATGTTATTATCTTAACTTTAGCGTTTTATACAGGCATTTATAAAAAATATAAGTTAAAGCATGACAGATTTGAGATTAGATTATCAATTTATTAAAAAAGTTAGTAATCTTGTTATTTCCATAAAAAACCCTACTGTTAATCAACAGTAGGGCAAGTTTTTTAATTGTGTCGTTTTCTCAAACTTGCTAATTAAATAAACATTTCGATTTAAAAATGCTACATATTACATACAATTAATAATTACGAGATAATTTAGATAATCTATTCCTCATCCTTTCAAGCGACCGCCCTATGTTTACTTTTATAGGTATATATAGAGCTACAAAATCAAAGTGCAGCATTCCGGATTATGCCCCAATATATTAAAAAGCAACTTGAGGTCAGACATTGCCTTGGTATTGTCCTCAATCTGGAAATGTCTAGTACAGCTTGGCAAAAATCCAGCTAACATCTCAATTAACCAGACAATTTGCTCTTAGCAACTGGTTAAAGATAGGCAAACTTCCGGCACAATGTACTAAATACCCATCTTACCTACCACTTTTGGCGCATCAACCCGCAGGCTCATCTGCTCACAACGCACAGTTAACCAAGGCTGACCTAAACCTATTCCATAAAAAGGACTTTCGGCGGGGATTTCTAACTTAGAACCAATCAAACCCAACAGAGACTCAAATTCAGCAGGGAATATCAGCAAATTACCATCCTTTGCGCTGAAACTAGAGGCACTTAACCTCTGTCTCCATGCCAAGCTTTGTTGATTATAGTTGAGACTACACAATCTCCGGTTTCCCTGATGCACAGTGACATGCTTTCCTTGTTCCCAGGTAAACTCAGCTAGTTCCTTTGGTAGTCCCCAAATTTCTTGACCGCCAGCCACCGAATCAACATTATCTACATAAATGTGAGAAATCCAAGCGCCGATTTTCCTCTGGTAACTAACCAAAGCGGAGGCAATAATTAACTCACTGTACTCCAGTACTGAACCTGACCCGTAATTAGATAAATATACACTACCGAAAGTTTTACCAGGCCACACAGAAATAATTTCTAACTCTAAGGGAATCAAGGGGCGCACTCGGTCACTATTTACCAAGTGCAAAGTTTGGATAGCATAACCTTGAAGTGTCCAAGGTGCTTGTGGATATGGCATAAGAGAGTTAAGAGTTAATAGTCAGGAGTTAGGAATAAAGTTAAGAATTAAAATCAAGAGTTAGCAATATTATTTTTACTAATAACTTATAACTCCTAAAAAAAAATCCCCACTCAGGCATTTGTCTGAGTGGGTAATATGAGGTGGGACTAAATAATCTTCCCAAAAGAAGTAGGGAAATTATTTGCTCTCTGTAAAATCAGCGTCAATCACATCGTCGCCACTACCAGAGCTAGATGTGGAACCACCATCTTGAGGTTCAGCGCCTGGTGCAGCACCACCGCCAGCTTGTTGATAGATATTGCTACCAACGGCGAATAGTGCTTGTTGCAATTCTGGGGTGAGCTTCTTGATTTGCTCATCGTCTTCTTTAGCAACTGCTTCCCGCAGTTCTTTCACTAAACCTTCAACTTTAGTCTTGTCAGCAGCGGGAACTTTATCGCCCAATTCTTGTAGCTGTTTCTCGGCTTGGTATGCCAAAGAGTCGGCTTGGTTCTTGCGTTCAATCTTCTCACGTCGTTCTTTGTCAGATGAAGCGTTCTGTTCAGCTTCTCTAACCATCCGGTCAACATCAGATTTATCCAGGGTGGAAGCGCCGGTTATGCTGATGGACTGTTCTTTACCAGTGCCTTTGTCCTTAGCGGTGACGTTAAGGATACCGTTGGCGTCAATATCGAACACCACTTCAATTTGAGGAACGCCGCGTGGTGCAGGAGGAATACCATCGAGGCGGAAGGTTCCCAAGCTCTTGTTATCGTTAGAGAATTCGCGTTCACCTTGGAGAACGTGAATTTCTACGTTGGTTTGACCATCCACAGCGGTGGAGAAAACTTCGGATTTCTTGGTGGGAATTGTTGTGTTGCGGGGGATAATTTTAGTCATCACGCCGCCCAATGTTTCAACACCCAAAGATAGGGGTGTCACATCTAACAGCAAGATGCCAGTAACATCACCAGCGAGTACCCCAGCTTGAATAGCTGCACCAACTGCTACGACTTCATCGGGGTTAACGCTTTGGTTGGGGTCTTTACCCAATACCTGCTTCACAATCTGGTGGACTGCGGGAATCCGGGTAGAACCACCAACTAATACCACTTCATCAATATCACCTTTGTTTAACTTGGCATCCCGGAGAGCGTTTTCCACAGGAACACGGCAACGGTCGATTAAGTCAGAGCAAAGTTCTTCAAACTGAGCGCGAGTCAAGGTTGTATCCAGGTGCTTGGGCCCATCCTGGGTAGCAGTGATAAATGGCAAGTTAATTTCTGCTTGGGTGACGCTAGAAAGCTCAATTTTGGCTTTTTCTGCGGCTTCAGTCAGACGTTGTAAGGCTTGTTTGTCTTTCCGCAGGTCAATACCTTCGGCTTTCCTGAACTTCTCAGCTAAGAAGTCAACTATTTTTTTATCGAAGTCGTCACCACCAAGGTGGGTATCACCAGATGTAGCTAGTACTTCAAAAACTCCATCTCCTACTTCCAGCACGGATACGTCGAAGGTACCGCCACCAAGGTCAAATACAAGAATAGTTTCGTTACTCTTCTTGTCAAATCCATAAGCCAGAGAAGCAGCGGTAGGCTCGTTGATAATCCGTAGAACTTCAATCCCGGCAATTTTACCAGCGTCTTTTGTCGCTTGCCGCTGAGAGTCGTTGAAGTATGCTGGAACGGTGATTACAGCTTGGGTTACGGTTTCACCCAGGTATTTGCTGGCGTCTTCAACTAGTTTGCGAAGAACTTTTGCAGAAATTTCTTCAGGAGCAAACGGTTTACCAGCTATAGGACAATCTAATTTGACATTGCCGTTGCTGCTGAGGACTTTGTAAGAAACTTCCGTAGCTTCGTTACTCACTTCGTCGTAGCGGCGTCCGATAAAGCGTTTGACTGAGTAAAACGTATTTTCGGGGTTCATCACCGCTTGGCGTTTGGCGATTTGGCCAACCAAGTTATCGCCATTTTTCGCAAATGCGACTACTGATGGCGTTGTCCGAAAACCTTCAGCATTAGCAATTACTGTGGGTTTACCACCTTCCATCACTGCCACGCAGGAGTTCGTTGTTCCTAAGTCAATTCCAACTACTTTTGCCATTTTAGGTGCTGGCTCCGTATAACTACAAATGAATGAATGAATGAGAATATAAAGGACTAAATTTTGAACCAACAGGGTCAATAAATCAGCCAGTTCAGCATCAATACCTTTGGTTTGGCTTTCCTGGGGTTAAAACTCCAGATTACGCTGATATATATACTGAAGCTTAGTGATAGCCAGTCCATGAAGGGTGGTTTCCCGAACCTTGCTTGGGACGGTTAAACTAACTAAATTGTGTTTTTAGTTGGTTCATGGATTAATTTGCCTTCACTTTGTCTAATGTATGAGAATTAATACTTTCAGTAATTAGGGTGAACCGTAACGTCAGAGTGGTGTTTGCCGTCTTTAGAGGGAACAAAGTACAGAAGCACTGAGAATATAACCAGATTAAAAGGCGCGTAGGCGTAGCCCACGCTTCCGTAATTCCGTATATTCGGCAATATTTGGGGATTAGGGATTGGGAACTCGGGCCCCCTTTGAGGATAAGGGGTAATGGGGATTGAATAAAATATTACTCAGCACTTACCACTCACTCAAGCCCAGAGAAAAGAGTTTCCCAATCAATCACAGGCGGTCTTTGTCCCTGGTTGACTATTTCAAAAATTTTCCTAGCACTACTTGGCTGAAAAAGGCATTCTACACAAGCATTGGCTACGTCAATTCGACTGGTATCACCCGAAAGTGTATCCCCAGTGCCTACGACCACACCGTATTTACCCCCTGTTTTTGCCTTGAGAAGGGTGTTGAGGTCGTATGAGGTATATGGCCCGTCAATGAGGCGTCCTGGACGGATAATGGTGTAGGGTAATCCTGAATTAATAATGGACTCCTCGCCCTTTTGTTTGGCATCCAACACGCCAAAAGCATTAAGAATACTAAAAGGAAACTGATTTTTACGCAGAATTCCACAGGAAGAGACGAAAACGAATCGCTTCAAATTCCGGGGTGCTGCTACCACTAGGTTGCTTACACCTTGGGCATCGACCTTTGCTGGACTATTCTTTGCTTTTGCTTCACTAGATTTGGGGTTAAGGAAAGTGATTCCCCATTCAATCAAGTTCGGGGATTGGTCAAACTCCCATCGCGCAGAGGGAAAGGCAGTGGTTCCAGTACAACTGATGATGTGGGTGACACCTGGCGTTGCAGCTGGTAGTGTAGCTGGCTGACGGATGTCACCGACGGCAATTTCCACTCTCTGGTTAAACATCTCTTCAGCTTTTGTAGCATTGCGTGTCAGGACACGAACTTTCACGCTCTTTTCCAGCAGTTTGCCTACCACCAGTTGCCCCACTCCTCCAGTAGCACCAGCAACTAGTACCAAATCTTCAACTGAATCAAAAGAAGTCATAAAGTACTTTTAAGATAGTCTATTGCTAATCTACCTAAAAAAATGCGATCGCCTACGGCAGGGCGTACATCGCACATCGCTAAAAGAAACCCAGATTAAAAATTTTGCTAATGGCTGTTGACTCTGTAGCTTTCAGGCTGAGAACGGGGAATTTTAGGAAAAGGACAAACTCCCCAAAACTGAATTAGCACAGTAGCCAGCACTTGAGGTTTCGAGCAAGCAATGAAAATTAGTCAAAAATTAATTTCAGGTATTCTAGGAATGGCTACTCTTTCAGTAATTATTGGTGCGATTAGTGCTCATCAACAATTGAAGATAGCTAAGTATCTTGCTCAACAAGAGGCTGAAGAAGTTGCTGAACTACTGGGATATTTTGTAAGTCATGAGCTTGAATACCACGAAATGCGATCGCAAGATGAGATGCTAGCCCAGTTGCAAGAGCATGTTCAAGCACTACACAAGCAACATCAGCGCGATCTGGAAATCGTAGACCGCAATAAAATCATTCTGGCAGATGTAGTTGCCGAAGACATTGGTACGCGATTAGATCACGATCGCAATAATGAAGTTGGTAAAACTATTCATGATGGTATACCCAGAACATATATTGAGGACAGTCCTGAGTACCCAGATGGGATTCAATTGATTGCTGTTGCTTTTAAGACTAGGAAAGAGGAAACGATTGGTGCAGTAATTTTGGAATATACACCGCTTTATAAAACAGCCCTAGCCTAAGATTCAGTGTTTTGCAGGGCAACTGAATCAGGTATTTATGAACCTCTTGACAAATGCTATCGATGCTTTAGAAGAGTGTTTCCAAAAAGAACTTTGTCCAAATCCCTTGATTCGCATTTCTTCGGAACAGGTAAATGAAAATGCGATCGTTCGGATTGCTGATAATGGCCCAGGAATTCCAGAAGCAATCCAGTCGCGTTTATTTGACCCTTTTTTCACCACAAAACCAGTTGGTCAGGGGGCTGGTATGGGATTATCGATCAGCTACCAGATAATTACTGAAAAGCATGGTGGATCTTTGCAATGCATTTCATCATCGGGACAGGGTGCAGAGTTTGTCATTGCAATCCCGATTCGAGGCGTGAAATCAGCACAATTATCAATCTGCGATCGCCATGTCTGTCGTTAAAAGTCAGCGCGAGTGTTTTTCAACGAAGAGGCAGGGGGCAGAAAAGGGTTCGCTCCCGCCTGTTACCTTAGCTTCCCCTATGGTACAAAAACTACACTTGTCTGTTGTGGGGAACTCAGACCCATTTTCCCTCCTTCATTTCTGTGTCTTCATTTCCCCCTGCCCCTGCTCCCTGCCCCCTGCCCCCTGCTCCCTGCTCCCTGCTCCCTTGCCTCTTTTTCAGCCCATAACTGCGTAGGCGTAGCCCGTCGTAGACATCGCCCTTAGAGGGGAAATTGCGCCTGAATTGTTCGGTTCTACCACTGTCATCAGTACACAAATAGCTATAACCTCTTAGGTAGTAGTGAAATGTCTACCCTAGACGCTGTTAGTCGCTCTTGAATTAAGGGGTGAAAGCCTGTGTACAAATGGATATTGCCAAGTCTGAGCGAAATCTTGGCTGAAAATCAATCAAGTGTGGCTGAATGTTCACCTGCTAAAGCAGAGCGGCAGTGGCGTGTCAGCCTAGCAGCGACAGAACATTTGCTATTAAATACTTTAGCAGCTGCTTCAAGAGACACAACCCAAGGCTTAGTTTTAGCTGCACCAGCACCCTTATTTAGTCAGCCAAAACTGACTCAAAACTTACAAACAGTAACTTTTACGGCAAAACCATTTAATCCCTTGGCGCTGATGCCATTTCAGATGCCAGATGTAATGGCGTCTGTAAATGAAGAAATCGCTCCCCATGAATCGGTACTTTCCTTATTACCTGCCGATCCGTTGGGGGCAGAACAGTTTTGTTTGGTTTTCACAGATAAATTTAGATTAGTGCTGGTTTTAGCAACCCACAAAAACGGTAAAAAAACCTTTTCATTTTCTTTTGAGCCAGAGGTAGTGCAGCAGGCTTGGCGATCGCTAGGAGCAAGGGTAATGCTGGCTAATCCAGAATTTTTTGCCCGGCTGGATCAATTAGTACAACAGTATTCTCCGGTAACACCAGATTGTCGGATCGTGATTCAGTTTAGCCAATTGTTGCTTCAGGAATTAACAGAAGCAGAAGAGACTAAAGACTGTTTACTAGGAACTGGAGACAAGGGGGACAAGGAGAATAACCCATGCCCAATCCCCAATCCCCAATGCCCAATCCCCACTTGCTCTGAGCGAAGCCGAAGGGATGCCCAAACCCCAAATCCTGACGTGGAATTGCTGCAAGCCTTCGCTCACGAAGTCCGCACACCTTTAACAACTATTCGCACCATGACTCGCCTGCTACTGAAGCGGCGAGACTTAGATGCTAGCGTGATCAATCGTTTAAAAGTTATCGATCACGAGTGTACCGAGCAAATTGACCGCATGGAGTTGCTGTTTAAGGCAGCAGAATTGGAAACTACTGCTTCAGCGAAATCCTCAAAAACTCAACTCACACCGATGTCTTTAGATCAGGTGTTGCAGCAAAGCATTCCCCGTTGGGAACAAGCAGCGCATCGGCGGAACTTAACTTTAAATGTTGTTTTACCCCAGCAACTACCAACAGTGGTGAGCAATCCTACCATGCTGGATCAGGTACTCACTGGTTTGATGGAGAATTTCACTCGCAGTTTACCCTCTGGTAGCCATATCCAAGTACAAGTTATCCCGGCTGGAGATCAACTGAAGTTACAATTATCGCCCCAATTCAGATGCAAAGATTCAAGTAAAGCCACCACACCTGCAACGCCACCAATTCGCAAAGCGCTTGGTCAATTGCTGATGTTCCAACCGGAAACAGGTACGATTAGTTTGAATATTGCGGCAACCAAGCATTTGTTTCAGGCGATCGGTGGCAAACTGATTGTGCGCCAGCGTCCACAGTATGGCGAAGTTTTGACGATTTTCTTGCCTTTAGAAGTTAGCAATCAACAGAAACCAGGAGTCAGGAGTTAGTACAATCTGATTGTTAGGGTCAATTTGCAATAACCCCCTAGTAACTATTAAACCAATATCTTCCACTGGGTGATTTTCCAGCAGCATCTGAATAGATTGAAAGGGCTGGGGGCTATGGAACTGATAAAATCTACTTTGTAGGCTTCATGTCGCCCCTTAAGAATTTTTGACTGACCAGATAATAATGTCTTTATGTCATAGAAGAACAATTCTGTTACAAATTACGTTATTTATGTCTTGTTAATAGTCAGATGGGTTTAATATCATAGTTAAATATAAGTCTCCTTACACCACACTAAAAAGCCGTGAAAACCTTTAAATTTCCACGGCTTTTATTTTTTATGGGAGATAAAACCAGTAAATGATTTAGAAATTAGCTCATGGGTTTGTTTAACACCTTTCAACCCAAGGAAGTCAAACACGTCTCCATTTGAACTATGACAAAACTTCTTTCACCAGATAACCATCTTCCATATGAATTATCCGATCTGCAATATCTAAAATTCTGTTGTCGTGAGTAACCATTAAGATAGCACAATTCTGGTCTTTAGCTAGTTTCTGCATCAGGGTGACAACATCTCGGCCTGTCTTACTATCTAAAGCCGCTGTAGGTTCATCAGCTAAAACCAATTTGGGATGGCTTACTAAAGCACGAGCAATGGCTACCCGTTGTTTTTGTCCTCCAGAGAGATCGGATGGATAATAGTTAACTCTATTCTCCAATTTAACAGCATTGAGTATAGCTTCTGATTTGTTGCGAGCTTCTAATTCAGGAATATTTTTGTGTAATTCAAGTGACATTTGAACATTCTGTCTGGCTGTTAAGAAATCTAGTAAGTTGTGAGCTTGAAAAATATAGCCAATATGGCGACGTACTTTAACTAATTGCTGATTACTAGCTCCAGAAAGCTCCTGCTCGAGAAATTTCAGACTTCCTTCTTGGACAGAACGTAACCCACCAATTAAAGTCAGCAAAGTTGTTTTTCCTGAACCTGATGGTCCAGTCATAATCACAATTTCTCCATATTTGATATTAAAATTAATATCAAATAATATCTGACTTCGGATTTTTTTCTCTCCGAAGTAGTGATTAAGATTTTCTATGGTGACAATGAATTTTTGTTTTAACATTTTATTTATCCAATAAATTGAAGCTAAAAAATATCTGCTGGATCTACATTTCGGAGTTTATTTGTAGATAAAAAGCCAGAAGTCAAACACATTAGTGTTGCTGAAATTAATACTAAAATTGCTTTATCTGTAGTCATCATAACTGGTAACTTAGTAGCATTTTTTGACACATCATATAGGGCAATAGATATAGCCAAACCCGGAACATAACCTAGAGATGCTAAGATTAAAGCTTGTTGAAAAACCACACTTAATAAGTAATTGTTTTTGAATCCCATTGCTTTTAAGGTTGCATATTCAGTTAAATGGGTAGAAATATTACTATAAAGTATTTGATAAACAACGATTACACCAACAACAAACCCCATTAACACCATCAGATTAAACACAAATCCAATAGGTGTTCTCAGAGACCAATAGGCTTTTTCCAAAGCAATAAAGTCTTTGCGGGTAATAACTCTTACGTCTTTGGGTAACTTGGCTGATAAATCTGCTAAAACTTTTTGTGGGTTAACACCAGGTTTAAGCTTAATTAAGCCTATATCTATTTTTTGTACCGGACGATCTTGAAATATCCGGAGGAAAGTTGAAGAACTAACGATTAAATTTCCATCAACACCAAATGAAGGTCCTAGCTTAAATAAGCCACCAATTTTAACTCTGTAACCAACTAATCCAGTATAGCTGAATATTTCAACTTTTATAACTTTTCCTTGCTCAAAATCTTTAGCGATCGCACCAAATTCTGGTCGAGAATCTCGGTCAAATAAAACAACATTAGGAATTCTGATTAAATTGAGTTTTTCATCGATATCAGGAAACTTAAAAATTGATTTAACTGGGTCAAATCCAAGTACGTATAGCGGGAATTTTAGACCATTTTTAGGATTTTTGAATTTAGCAAATTGCACATATAAAGGGCTAACAGATTCTACACTATTAAAACCTAATATTTGATATAAATTTGAACGATAAAAGCTTTGATTTGATGTTAGAGATTTATATTGAGCACTGATTAAAAATAAGTCTCCTTCCAGATTTTTATGCAACTGCGTAGCACTGTCATAAAGGGCAGCTTGGAAACCAATTTGCATAAACATTAGAACTGCAACAAAAGCAATTCCAGCTAAAGCTACAAGAAAGCGAATTTTTTGTCGGGCTAGTTGTAGCCAGGCTAAGGGAATATTGAGAATCATTTAGTAAACCTCAAGGATATATATTAGGCTAAATTGAGAAAAAATTACTTGTTTAAATCCAGATTATTTTGCGTAGATTCATTACGAACTATTTAGCGATCGCGGATCATTTTGTAATTAATTATGGCGTAGCAAATCATGAATAATTAGCAGGTAGAGTAGAGAGGTTTAATAACCTTAAAAAACTTTTATTAATGATTTGGAGTATAAATAATTACTTCTACCTGCAAATCAGTAAATCCAGCGATTTGCTGGTTATCTTCTAGATTGTCAATACGAATTTTTACATCAACTATTTTGTTATCTGTATCAGCTTGAGGATTGCTATTAAAGATATTTTGTTTGCCAATTTGCAAACCAATATCTGCAACTTTTCCTCGTAATTTACCTGGTAAAGCATCGCTAGTAATAATGGCCGACTGACCTATACGTACTTTTTTAATATCAGTTTCATAGACTTCTGCTACTACATACATTTGTTGTGTGCGGCCTAAATCAGCTATTCCTGTAGTACCGATAATTTCTCCAGGCCAAGCATTAATTTTCATGATTTGCCCGGTTATGGGCGATCGCACAATACTTAAATCCCACTCTGCCTTAGCCTGGTTCACTGAGGCTACTGCACTTTCGACATCAGCTTGGGCTGCTGCTATATCGGTAGGACGAACCTCAGCAATACTCTTGAGTCTGGCTTTCGCCTCGGTTAACTGCTTTTGAACAGTTTCTATAGTGCGGTTGAGAGAAGCTTTAGCTTCATTGAGTTGCTGTTGAACTGTATCTACCCGCAAACGTTTAGTATCTGCGTCGGAGGCTGAAACTGCACCGTCTTTGTATAACTGCTGATATCGCTGATTTTCACTCTCAGCATTCCGCCACTCAGCCTCTAAGCGAGCGATCGTCGCTTGTTGGGCAGAAGTTTCTCCACGCAACTCAGCTTCTAAACGAGCAATGGTTGCTTTTTGTGCAGAGATATCTCCGGCTTTTGCGCCAGCTTTTACCTGATTAAGACTAGCTTGGGCAACTAGGACTTGTTGCTGGGCTTTTTCGAAGGCTGCAAGACGGGGAAAGTAACTGTCTAGAATTGCAACTACTTGCCCCTGTCTCACCCGATCTCCTTTATTTACCATGAGTTTTGTCACCCTTACACCCCCTTGGGATTCTGGGGCCGACAGACGAATAACCTCTCCTTGAGGTTCTAAACGTCCTAAAGCAGAAATAGCAGTCATTTTAGATGAACTACTTGGAGTAGGTAGAGGCTGCACTTTCGAGGACAACTTAAATCTCGAAAAGCTATAGAAAGTAACGGCACTAGTAGCTACAGCCATAGTAGTTGCTAACATGACCGGCCACCAACCTAAAGGTTTGATGAATGGTTTTATGAATGATTGTTTTTGTTTTTGTACCATAATTATCTCTTCCAAGTTAGCGATATCTGATCACAAGGCGCTGCCGAATTAGTCAGAAACAGCAGAGATGAAAGTAGACCTAAAAGATAGAGCAGAATATAAAGTGCACTTTATTTGAATTGCCTGATTATGTCGGATCTAAATTCTTGATAAAAGGAAAGTTGGGAGGATATAACTCTTGAAAGAGTATCCATCAATCAATACGCTTTGGTTAAAACTTGCTCCACTCTACCCTCCTGTTTAACAAGGGAATTAAACCCCCCTTTTGAAGGACACCCTGTACACAAGTCGGAAAACCTTATTGACATTGGCTTGAATCTGATAGGGTGCGTTATAAACTAATGTCCATAACGCACCGGAAATCTGGAATGGTACGTTAGCCTACGGCATAACACACCCTTGCATTACTGGGTTTTTAGGACTTGTGTGTACACCGTAGCTTTTTGAAGGGGGGTGGGGATTTTCCGAAGCCAGATATCACTAACATCAATTCGTTAGTAGAATCAACTTGCGGTATAATCATTTGATACTTTAGGCATCTAGTCAGAGATAGCTTTATTTGTTTAGCACTACCTCTTTTTTACTTTTAACGATCGCCAAGTATTCGCTGCGAGTGCCATCTATCCGATAGTGGTCGCAAATTTGACAGAGTTTTAAGATATCTAATCGACTAAATACTTTTTGATGCTCGATTCCGTTGTCATTTCTCCACCGCCAGAAAGTTGTCCGGTCAATACGGCGATTACTTTCAGGCCATCTTCGTCGGGATAAAAAATCTACCAGTTCCTCTTCATAAAACGAGTAGCCTTTTGGTAATTTCAGGAGTTCTTCTCTTAACTCAATTAGCGGGATGAGTGGATCTAGCTCAGATAGTCTCATGCCAGCAAGCCCTTATATTTTCGTGACAGTCAAATTATGCAGAACGCTTCGTACAACACGGTTAATCGTATTAAATCGCATTATCATACTGTGCGTTTATGAATGTATAGAGTGACAGCTAATCAGGTGAATTTATATTTATATTAACCCTGTTGATGTATCTCTTTGCGTTCTTAAACAAACAGTATTGAATTAGATTATTTAATCACTTACGATAAACCGATTGATACTCAATTGCAACCTATATGCAACATTATTGATAATGAATAACTAGCAATAAGCTGGATATAAAATATGGATAATATTTGCAATTGTCTCCCACTTTTAAACACTGTTATGTTTCCGCTATTACTCAGCATCTCAAAATAAGTCTTGAGTTTGTGATGGATCTTTTGTCCGTAAGAATTTTTCATGCTTCAGATATAATTGCTAGTGGTTATTGTTACATTGTGACAAATTGATTCTTTTGCAATAAGAATTTTTTAAAAAATTAGCTTATTGATTAATGCATAATTTCTTAAAAAAATAAATCAACTTTCGGATAGATGTAAAAGCCATAGCAGTAATTCATAGATACCCGCCTTATTAAAAAGCTTGGGTATTTGTGTCTTTAAATACGCAAATAAATTATATACAGTCCAACCGGGTTGATAAATTAATACTTTTATTGGCAAATACTAAAGTCAACAATGATGAATTAAAGTAAGATATATGCAATTTGTATGCAATTTATAAAATGTATTTTTACTATATGACATACTAATTGAAATGAGTTTTAATAGTTATGTGAGTGACAGCGATCGCCCTCCAAAGACCCTAGATAAAATGAAACTACAGCGATTCATGCTCTCATTGCCAAGCTTTGATAACCAGCGACTGATTTTTCATGCAGCTCGCCAGACCCTTCGCAAAGCTGAAATGGCCCGCGTTGCGGTGCGTGAATGGCTCAATCAACATGATTGTGAGCTAGAAGAGTGGAAAACCAAAAAAGCTTCTGAGTTGGGAATTAGTATTAGTAGACTTGAGCAAAAGCTATTAGCTGCTGCTCAACATCAGCCGATAACTAGTAAAGAAGATGACAATTCCAATCCAGAAGAGGATTCTGTATAAGTTAATGTGTAGATTCTGATTCACTTACCCAATAATAGCTAGCAAATGTGTAACCAAAAATATAGTACTGTTAATTTAAAGTTGTCTAAAAGATTCTGTTTTAGAACATTTCATTTGGCGACGCTTATCTCGTCGTATGTAAGTTGCATATCAATTGTAATGCAGAGGCAACTAGTCTAAGATTAAGTTCAAGCTACAGTTGATAGGATAACACGGAGTAGGATAAGTTTTCTGGATGAAACTATCCAAGCTAAAACCGATCAACAACCAGGGCTATTTCATTCTCATCTAGTCCGCCTCAGGATAAATTCTCAGTCTAATAGCGAAAGTCGTCTAAAGACGGCTGAGAAAAGGTTATAGTCTGTTTTAACGGACTATACGTTATTAGCCTGAAATTTGAGTGAGTTCTGAGCAGTTTATATTTAGAAGAAAATAGATAGCCCTGGATTAATCACTTATGTTTTAACGTTGAAGCCATCTCTAATTTAAAGAGATTTTTAGATGCGTGAAATACTGCACTAAAGAAGTCGTAATTATATATTTAGACTTCAGAATATCGCCATTACAATCTCTTACAGCCTGGTTTTTGACTCTTGAATCCTCAACTCCAAGCATATCATTCATCATCTATAACTCCGATTCTGTCTAAAAGCTAATCGCGTTCTATCTTATTTGTAGAGGTAATAATTTTATAAAAATCTCTACATCTTACAAATCCAATAGTAAAGATAAAGTCATGGCTGCTTCTAGAATTGAAGCTGTTTTGGCACAGTTGCAAGAAGAAGTGAGCAATTGTGAACAGGCTCTAATCAAGCTCATACAGGGGAAAAAAGTTATGGTTGAAAATGCACCAGTAACCAGCACAATAAATACACAGCGGCAAAAAACCGACATTGCGATTATCGGGATGGCTTCTATATTTCCCCAATCGAAAAATTTACAGGAATATTGGGAAAAAATTATTCACAAAGTTGATTGTATTACTGATATTCCCGCCTCGCGTTGGAATGTAGAGGATTATTACGATCCTAATCCCAGAACACCTGATAAAACCTATTGCAAAAGAGGCGGATTTATCCCGGATGTCAATTTCAATCCTATGGAATTTGGGTTGCCACCTAACAGCCTAGAAGTCACAGACATTTCGCAATTGCTAGGTTTGATTGTTGCCAAAGCAGCGATGGAAGATGCCGGTTACGCCGAATCTCGCCAGTTCAATCGCGATCGCATTGGTGTAATCTTAGGTGTGGCACTAGGTAGGCAATTGGCAGTTCCACTGACTGCGAGAATGCAGTACCCAGTTTGGGAAAAAGTCCTCAAAGGCAGTGGCTTATCCGATGAAGATACACAAAAAATCATCGAGAAAATTAAAAGTGCATATGTGCAGTGGGATGAGAACGCCTTCCCCGGTATGCTGGCAAATGTAGTTACAGGAAGAATTGCTAACCGCCTAGATTTGGGCGGGACTAACTGTGTAGTAGATGCCGCCTGTGCGAGTTCATTAGGTGCTCTCAAAATGGCAATTAGTGAGCTAATTGAGCATCGAGCCGATATGATGATCACTGGCGGAGTTGACACCGACAACTCAATCATGGCCTACATGTGTTTCAGCAAAACTCCTGCTGTTTCCCAAGGTGAGAATGTCAAACCATTCGATGCAGAATCTGATGGGATGATGTTGGGTGAAGGTGTGGGAATGTTAGTCCTGAAGCGCCTTGAGGATGCTGAACGAGATCAAGACCGAATCTATGCAGTCATCAAAGGTATTGGCACTTCTAGCGATGGCCGCTATAAAAGCATCTATGCACCGCGTCCGGAAGGTCAAGTCAGAGCCTTGCATCGTGCTTACGAAGATGCCGGATTTTCGCCTGCAAGCGTTGGTTTGATTGAAGCACACGGTACTGGCACTATGGCTGGCGATCCAGCCGAATTCTCGTCTATAAAAGAAGTTTTTGGCGAAAATAATCCCAAAAAACAACATATTGCCCTGGGAACTGTCAAATCGCAGATTGGACATACAAAAGCGGCTGCGGGTGCGGCGAGTTTGATCAAAACGGCTTTGGCTTTACACCACAAAGTATTACCAGCCACAATTAACGTCACCAAACCGCATCCTAAATTAGATATTGATAGCTCCCCATTTTATTTAAATACGGAAACCAGACCTTGGATTAGTGCTGATGACCAGCCAAGACGTGCAGGGGTGAGTTCTTTTGGCTTTGGTGGCACAAATTATCACGTCGTTTTGGAAGAATACACAAGTCAACATCAGCAACCTTATCGTTTACACAAACCTTCGCAGCCGGTCTTGCTATTTGCGTCAACGCCTGAAGAATTGTTGTCGCGTGCTCAAGAAATTGGACAGCAATTGCAATCTGATACGGGAGAGCAACTTTACACAGAATTGATTTCGGCGTCTCAATCTTTAGAAATTCCGATCGCAAATGCCAGACTAGGGTTTGTTGCTGATTCTCTCACCCAAGCTTGCGACTTATTACAAACAAGTATTGAGTTGCTAAGAAACAAGCTGCAAGCAGAATCCTGGGAACATCCCCAAGGAATTTACTACCGCAAAACTGGCATAGTTACAGAGGGGAAGGTGGTTGCCCTATTTTCCGGGCAAGGTTCGCAATATTTAGAGATGGGTCGGGAACTCGTAATTAACTTCCCTGACTTGGGAGAGACCTATGCTCAAATTGATAGCCTTTTACGCCAAGACGGTTTGCAGCCCCTTTCGGAGGTTATTTTCCCTAACCCTGTCTTCGATTTAGATCAAAAGACTGCCCAGATGAAAGTGTTGCAGCAAACAGAATATGCACAGCCGGCAATTGGGGCTTTTAGCGCTGGTCTGTACAAGATATTGCAACAAGCTGGGTTTAAGCCAGATTTTGTCGCCGGACATAGCTTTGGAGAACTTACTGCTCTTTGGGCTGCGGGAGTTTTAAGTGAAAAAGATTACTTTTTCTTGGTCAAAGCCAGGGGTCAAGCGATGGCTGCACCAAAAGATCCCGAATTGGATGCGGGAGCCATGCTGGCGGTGAAAGGGGATGTCAATCAGGTTACAGAACTCATTCAGAATTTCCCGCTAGTTACCATTGCTAACTTGAATTCTCCAAATCAAATGGTGTTAGCAGGGACAAAAGCTGAAATTGCCAATGTAAAGGAGGCTCTGAAAACTCAAGGATTCTCTAGCATCTTGCTGGGAGTTTCCGCAGCCTTTCACACTCCACTAGTGGCTTATGCACAGCAACCCTTTGCCAGAGCAATTGAGAAAGTTACTTTCAACGAGCCACAAATCCCGGTTTACACCAATGTGACTGGAAAGCGTTACCCAAATGAACCGCAAGTTATTCAAAAAGTCCTCAAAGAACACCTGAAGAATCAGGTGCTATTTAAGCAGGAAATTGAAAATATTTATGCTGAAGGCGGTTACTGCTTCATTGAATTTGGGCCGCGAAGCGTTCTCACCAACTTGGTAAAAGATATTCTTAGCGATCGCCCGCATTTAGCTGTAGCTTTAAATACCAGCCATCTCAAAGATAGCGATCGCACTTTGCGGCAAGCTGTTATCCAGTTGCGCGTTGCTGGATTACCTTTGCAAAACTTAGACCCTTATCAACTGGAGTACAAAATCCCCGAAGTTTCTCCAAATAAGCTCTTGAATGTCCGCTTAAATAGCACCAACTATGTATCAGAAAAAACAAAGCAGTCCTTTGAAAAAGCTATGCAAAATGGGCATCAAGTGAAATTGACTGTTGCTAACGGTAATCAACCAGCAAGACCTCAACCAACAGAGAAAGTCGCAGTCAATGGTCAATCCCCAGTTGCGAATGGCAATAAACCAGCAACAGCTAGCCCCTCTCAACCAACAGAGAAAGTCACAGTCAATGGTCAATCCCCAGTTGCGAATGGCAATAAACCAGCAACAGCTAACCCCTCTCATCCAACAGAGAAAATCGCAGTCAATGGTCAATCCCCAGTTGCGAATGGCAATAAATCTCACTCAGCAACAGTTAACCCCTCTCATCCAGCAGAGAAAGTAACAGTCAACGGTGGAGTGAAATCTGTGCAGAATGGGCAATTAGACCAACTGGATCTCAAGTCTTTGCAACCTAGTCCAGAACTTCCTCTGAGTTACCTAAGAGCTATAGACAATTTAGAGTACACATTAATAGAGTTCAATCGCCATCAACATGAAATTTTGCAGGTTCATGAACAATCTTTAAACCATCAGACAGAATATACCAAAACCTTTTTCCAACTCATGCAGCAACAACATGCGTTGTGGGGAAGTGGTAAATTCAGCGAGCCACAAACACAAACACAGCAACTAGTAGTTTCCAGTTCAGAGCGCAGCATCATGCGGTTTCACGACCATCAAACTGACAGCCTCCGCATTCATGAGCAATATCTGAACCATCAGCAAGAATACACTAACAACTTTTTTCAATTGCTCCAGCGACATTATGAACAGTCGCCCAGCAATACCACTCCCCAGAGTCTGATACCGCCGATCAACTATCAACCTAGTCCAGTAGCTCCACCACCCCAAGAGAATAACCCTGTTCTGGAGACTGCATCAGTTGCTTTACCGAGTAACGGATTTGCCACTAAATCTGAGCCAGTTTCAACTAATGGTAACGGCACAAATGGTAATGGCGCACATCATGAAGCAGCAGTTCTTGATATTACTCCAGTAGAGGAGAATAATACTGCAACTGTAGCCTTTGTACCCTCAGCACCCACAGCACCCGCAGCACCTCCAGAACCAGTATCACCTCCAGAACCAGTATCACCCGTACCCCCAGCAGTAATCATTGATCAAGCGACCCTGAGTCAAACTCTGATTAACGTCGTTAGTGATAAAACTGGTTATCCAACAGAGATGTTAGAGCTGACGATGGATATCGAGGCAGATTTGGGGATTGATTCCATCAAACGTGTGGAAATTCTAGGAGCGTTGTTAGAACTATACCCCGATTTGCCCAAGCCGAATCCAGAAGAAGTGGGACAGCTACGCACCCTCGGTCAAATAGCTGAGTATATGGGGAAAATTGCATCAGAAATCTCAGCAGCAATACCTGCGGCGGCGGGCTTGCCTAACGCACCAGTGGTTGGAGCAGGGGAAGCAGAGGAGCAGAGGAGCAGAGGAGCAGAGGAGCATAAAGAAACTAGCAACGAGTCTTTTCCCTCTGCCTCTTTATCCCCAGTTCCATCAATTGACTTAGCAGATCCAGAGTTTGCTAACATTGTGCTCAACGTCGTTAGTGAAAAGACAGGCTACTCGACGACGATGTTAGATTTCTCAATGGATCTTGAGACAGATTTGGGAATTGATGGCGTCAAACTGGTGGAAATTTTGGGAGCGTTGCTAGAGCTATACCCAGATTTACCCAAGCTGAATTCAGAAGCATTGGCTCAATTACATACCCTCGGACAAATTGTTGCATATATAGAAAAGGGACTAGGGACTGAGAAAGAAGCAGGGGAGCAGGGAGCAGGGAGCAGAGGAGAAGAGTTTTCTTCAATACCTAATTCCCAATCCCGAATTCTTCGCTCTCCTGTCAGACTCAAATATCTTCCCGAACCTGATGCTTTAGATTTCACGTTACCTGAGCAGCATATCGCCTTGCTTACTGATGATGGTTCTCTAACCACGGCGAAACTAGCTGAGACTTTGTTAAAGCGCGGCTGGAAAACCGTTGTCTTAACTTTTCCTGCAACCGTGATTCCTAAGCAATCTGCTTTACCTGAAGGGATTAACCGTGTGGTGCTTGCAGATTTGAGCGAGGAGCATTTGCAAGAACAGTTAACAGCGATCGCTATTAACTATGGCCCGATCGCCGCGTTTATCCATCTGAATCCCTCCACTCACGAAGATACAAGCAATAATGTCCGCTATCTGGAATCAGAAAAAGCTATTCTTCGCCACGTCTTTCTGATCGCCAAATATCTCAAAGAACCACTCAATCAAGCAGCACTTCAAGGACGCAGTAGTTTTGTAACTGTGGCTCGTCTGGATGGCGAATTCGGACTAGGACAAAAAACTAACTTTGGTGCAATTGGTGCTGGACTATTTGGACTCACCAAAAGTTTGAACCAGGAATGGGAATCTGTATTTTGCCGAGCGATCGACCTCAGTCATGATTTAGATGCTGAAACATCAGCACAGCATATTCTCGCCGAACTTCACGACCCCAATCTATTGGTTGTAGAAGTGGGATACGGTTCACAAGGACGAGCAACCTTAATCTGTGAACAGGAAGAACAAAAAAACACAAAGCAGGAACTAGAGGGAATCCCTTTTGCACCCAGCACCCTTTCCTCCAACCTTTTTCCCATCCCCAATCCCCAATCTCAGGTATTTCTCGTAACTGGCGGTGCGAAAGGGATAACGGCTCAGTGTGCGATCAAATTAGCGCAACGTTATCAATGCAAATTTATCTTGGTAGGTCGTTCCGCCGCCGATCCTGAACCTGTGTGGACTGAAGGCTACTTGAGTGAAGCTGATTTGAAAAAACGGATTATGGAGGATTTCTTCGCCAAAGGCGAAAAACCCACACCTGCAATGGTGCAGAAAAAGTTTAACGCTATTTCATCTAGTCGGGAAATTGCCACAACCCTACAAGCCATTAAGCAGGCGGGTGGACAAGCTGAATATTTGAATGTTGATGTGACTGATGTGATCGCTCTTAAGGAACAAGTTGCTAATGCAGTTAAGCGTTTCGGCCCGG
This sequence comes from Nostoc sp. ChiQUE02, assembly GCF_034531305.2. NCBI lineage: Bacteria > Bacillati > Cyanobacteriota > Cyanophyceae > Nostocales > Nostocaceae > Nostoc > Nostoc sp. ChiQUE02. Next base: position 209,370 of record NZ_JAVRBN020000005.1, on the reverse strand, counting down.
TAACAGGAATTATTCACGGGGCTGGTAACCTAGCTGATAAGCGGATTGAGAAAAAATCAGTCCAAGATTTTGAAACAGTTTACACTGCCAAAGTTAAAGGTCTAGAAAACCTGTTGCGGTGTGTACCACCCAATCAATTGAATTATTTAGTCCTGTTTTCTTCTGTAGTTGGTTTCTACGGTAATGTGGGACAGACAGATTATGCGATCGCTAATGAAATTCTCAACAAATCAGCCCACCTTGTCAAACTCAACCATCCCCATTCTCATGTAGTAGCGATTAATTGGGGCCCTTGGGATAGTGGTATGGTTTCTCCGGAATTAAAGCAAGCTTTTGCTGAACGAAACATCGAGACTATTCCGATTGACATTGGCACTGAAATGTTAGTTAATGAATTAGCTAGCGCAAATCAACAAACTGTGCAAGTTGTAATTGGTAGCCCCTTGGTTTATATCCCCGAAAAGTTACCAAGGGAGTTAAGAAGTTTTCGTATCCAACGGCAACTAACATTAGCAGCTAATCCATTTTTGCAAGACCATGTAATAGCTGGTTATCCAGTTCTGCCAGCAACTTGCGGACTATTATGGATTGCTAACGCCTGCGAACAAATCTATCCTGGTTACAAAGCCTTCAGTTGTACAAATTATAAAGTTTTGAAAGGACTAATCTTTGATGAAAATTTGGCAACTGAATACACTTTAGAATTGCAAGAAGTTGCTAAAAATGATATTAATGAGATAGATTTTGATGCCAAAATTTGGAGTAAAACTCCAGAAGGAAAAATCCGTTATCATTTTAGTAGCCAGATGAAACTGAAGCGGGAAGCTCCTAGTGCCCCTACACACGAATTTCTGAATTTAAGGCAGGATAATAGAATCATCGCTACTACTTCATCACTTTATCAAAATGGGGCAGCTAGCTTGTTTCACGGACTTAGTTTTCAAGGCGTAAAATCTGTCTTAAATGCCAGTCTGGACAAGATTACTATAGAATGCTATTTGCCGGAGCCTGGAGAAAGACAACAAGGACAGTTCCCAGTTCAAACATTTAATCCCTACATTGCAGATGTGCAGATTCATGCATTTTGGATTTGGGCACAGCATTTTTATCAGGTAGCTTGTTTACCTTCAGAAATCAAAATATTTGAACAGTTTGAAGCTGTCCCCTTTGATGAAACATTTTATGTTTCTTGTGAAATAAAATCCAAGACAGAATCGGGTTTAGTCGTGGATGTTATTGCCCATAATTCACAAGGACAAATATATACCCGAATGCTTGGAGCAAAGGGAACTATTTTACCCAAGCAATTAGATGAAATTTAAGTAGGAATCAGCCTAACTTCTCATATCATGTGGAAAAGCCTCCTAACCCCCAGGTAAAAAATTCAAAGTCTCTCTCCTTTTAGGAGAGAGATTTAGAGAAAGGTTTTCCTGAGACCGTAAAAAATCAGGAAATCAGCAACTGAAGAATGTATACATCAGCTTGAGGAGATAGGTGATGGAAGAATTTGCAAAAAATAAAACTCCTAAAATAGCGATTGTGGGAATGGATTGTTATTTAGGTGGCGGCTGCAAAGGATTAGATGCCTTTGAACGCTGTATTTATGAAGGAACTCAGCATTTTATTTCCATACCTCCTCAGCGATTACAAGCAATAGAAGCACAAGAAAAGTTGCTGAAAGACTATGGTTTTAGCGATAGTGTATTCCCATTAGGCGCATACATTAAAGATTTTGAAATTGATCCTTTACATTTGGAAATTCCACCAGAAGAAGTAGACAATTTTAAACCTCAAGAACTGTTGATGCTTCAGGTAGCTGATAATGCTCTCAAAGATGCGGCACTTCCTCAAGGGGCAAGAATAGCAATTATTATTGCTACTGCTACAGAAGTGACTCTGGAGCAACTTCCAAAAACAGAGCAACTAGAAGACATTGAATATCCAAGTTACATCGAAAACGGACTGGCTAATTATATTTCCAAACTGTGGAATTTCGCTGGACCTGCATTCACATTAATTGCCAAACAAAATACTGTTTTCAAAGCCTTGGAGCTTGCACAAAAGCTACTCGCAATCAAAGAAGTAGATGCCGTTTTGGTCGGTGCAATTGAGCTTGCTGGGGATGGCGCTAGTGTTTTACAACGAAATCAAATAGCAAAAGTTAACACGGGCGTGAATACTCTCAGTTACGATCGCAATGCCAATGGCTGGATAGTAGGCGAGGGTGCAGCGGCTGTAGTATTGAAGCTCCACGAAACAGCAAAACAAGAGAACGATCGCATATATGCAACGATTGATGCTCTCAGTCTCGTGAAAAATTCAACAAATCACGTCCCCAGCCCCCAATCCCCAAATGCGGTAACACAAGTTTGTCAACAAGCTTTTCATCTTGCAGATATCAAACCAACAGATATTAACTATTTGGAAGTTGTTGGTAGTGGAATTCCTCAGCAAGATGACTCAGAAATTCAAGGTTTGCTCACAGCTTACCGCACATCTGAACAAGAAGCAGGGGGGAAGGGAGCAGGGGGCAGGGGGAATGCTCCTTCTCCCCTGCCGCGAAACGAAGTCGAGCAAGCTTTAAGTGGTTCTCGTTCAGACGGGGATTGTACCTCGACTGAACATCCCCCTGCTCCCCTGCCTCTTCTTGAACCAAATTTAACTTGTGCGATCGGTAGCGTCAAAGCCAATATTGGTCATACTTATGCTGCATCGGGACTAGTCAGTCTGGTTAAAACAGCACTCTGTTTATATCACCGCTACATCCCCGCAGTTCCCCAGTGGTCTGGACCAAAAATACCAGAGATTTGGCAAGATAGTCCCTTTTATGTCGCTTTTGAATCAAAACCCTGGTTTTTAGAAAAAGGAGCCACTAAAAGAATAGCTGCGATTAATGGGATAGAGATAGATGGGAGTTATGCACATTTAATTTTGTCAGAGGAACCAAATCAGAGAGATCGCAGCAGCAGATATTTAGAGCAAATGCCTTATCATGTGTTTGCGATCGCAGCTGACGATCAATTAACTCTATTAGACGAAATTCGCACACTTGAGCAAACTATTCAAAACTCTTCTTCCCTATCTGCCGCTGCTAGACAGACTTTTACAGCTTTTCAACAGCGTCAACAGGCAACTTATGCTCTAGCAATTCTCGGACACAATCAAGATGAATTGCTGCGGGAAATTCAGCACTCTCTCAAGGGTATTGCCAATGCCTTCGAGACAGGGAAAGACTGGCAAAGTCCTCTCGGTAGCTATTTTACGGCAAAACCACTGGGTCAAAGAGGTAAAGTTGCTTTCGTTTACCCAGGTGCCTTTAGTGCTTATATCGGTCTTGGTCGAAATCTGTTTCGCTTATTTCCTCAACTTTACGATGATCCGTTCATCAGAAGCATCTACAATCGTGTTGCCAACGTCGAAAAACTTATTTACCCTCGAAGCTTAGGAAAATTGTCAACTAGGCAATTAGAAGCTCTTGAGCAGCAATTGCTCAAAGATTCAGTAGCAGTACTCGAATCAGAAATGGCCTGTGCTGGACTGATGACAGCAATTCTGAAAAATTATTTCCAACTCAAGCCCCAATCTGCTTTTGGTTATAGCTTGGGCGAAATTAGCATGATGTTGGCTCAAGGTGTCTGGACTGAGTTTCAAGAAGGTAGTGAGGGCTTTAACTCATCATCTCTGCTGAAGACAAGGCTATCTGGCCCCAAAAACGCTGTGCGCGAATGTTGGGGATTACCTCAAGGACAGAATGAACAAGGTGAAGATTTTTGGCGCAACTATATTCTCATGTGTCCAATATCGCGTGTTCAGGAAGCTATCAAAGGTGAAAAACACGTCTATTTGCCTTTAATTAATACTACAGAAGAAGTTGCGATCGCGGGTGAAATCCAAGCCTGCCAGCGAGTGATTACCAACCTAAATTGTAATGCTTTTTCTGCTCCCTTCACCCATGTCATTCATTGCGAGGCAATGCGCTCTGAATACGATGAACTTGTGAGATTAAATACATTACCTACACAAAACGTCCCAGAGACTATTTTTTATTCTGCATCTGAGTATAAACCCATTGCCATTGACAGCCATTCTATTGCTCACAACATTGCTCAAAATCTCTGTCAACAGCTTAATTTTCCTCAGCTAATTAACTGCGTCTATGAAGATGGCTTCAAAATCTTCATCGAAGTAGGTGCCGGTAGTAACTGTTCCAGATGGATTGATAAAACCCTCAACGCAAAAGAACACATCACAGTGTCTCTTAATAAAAGAGGTGTAGACGATCATACTTCTATTATCAAAGCCTTAGCAAAACTCCTCAGTCATCGGGTTGGTCTGGATTTATCGCCACTATATTCTCAAGAGGCAGAAATTTCCCACCAAAGCAAATCTACGCTGAGAACTATAACCTTAAACTGTCACAAGATTAGTTACATATCTTTGAACCATAAAAATCAAGAAATACTTCAAGATATATCTTTTAGCTATCCCACAAGCACTGTTCATCAACAGCAGTATAACCTACCAGATTTCAAGGAATTAGCACAAATGAATTCTTCTTTATTTCAAAATACAATCACAACTCCTGTCAATATCTCTAAAAATATAGAAAATTTCCCAGAGCAAGGAAATATTAAAAAGGGTAGCGAATCTGCTCGACTATTACTCAAAGAGCGTAATTTGGAAACTTTAGAGAAATCAGAAAATAACGAAATTTGGGCAACAGAAGCAGAAAATTATCAATCAATTCTAACTTCTAGTTTGACAACTGACCATATTATTGATGAACCGCATTTTCTAAATTTACATAGCCCTTACTATCAAAAGCTGAGTGAAAATGCTTCCCGTATGACTAAAGCCCATGCTGTATTTTTACAAGCGCGACAGGAGTCTCTAAAGCAAATCAGCGCCATAATTCAGTTGCAAACGGCTTGTTACCAAAGGTTATTTGAATAAAATCTAAATTTTCATACTTTTATTCAGCTACATTATCTGACCGGAGGATGAAAAACATGGTAAGCACAAACAATATACTAAACAAAAATGGTAACTACCTGAAAACATCAGACTTTTCTTACCATCAAAATCAAGTTTGGCAAGGTGTTTTAGATTCTGTATCTTTTAATGAGAAAGGCATAAAATCTAAATTGCTAAATTTAGAAAAGCCTTGTTATATTATTAGAGTTGAAGGAAAAATTGGCGCAACTAACGAAGGTTACTTATATCCTTATAACCAACAAAAAGCTGAACAGGCAGAAATATTAATAGCTGTTCCACCGTTATCAATTCGACAATTAGGCGATCCAACTTTTCTCAGCTTTCATGGTGTAAAATACGCTTATGCCACGGGCGCAATGGCTCAAGGAATTGCTTCTGAAGAACTAGTAATTGCCCTTGGTAAAGAGAAAATCTTGAGTTCATTTGGTGCTGGTGGCTTGTCTCCTGCTCGTGTCGAAGCAGCCATTAACCGTATTCAACAAGCTTTACCCCAAGGCCCTTACGCATTTAACTTACTTCACAGTCCCAGTGAACCAGCTATTGAACGCGGTGTTGTTGATTTGTATCTTAAATATCAGGTAAGAACAATCGAAGCTTCCGCCTTCCTCGATTTGACTGACAACATTGTTTACTACCGAGCTGCTGGACTTAGTTTGAATGCAGCCAATCAAATCGAAATCAAAAATAAAATCATTGCCAAAATTTCTCGGAGAGAAGTTGCAACCAAATTTCTACAACCTGCTCCTACAAAAATTTTAAAACAATTAGTTGAGCAAGGTCTTATTAATGAATTACAAGCAACCCTCGCTGAAAAAATTCCTGTAGCTGACGATATTACTGTAGAAGCAGATTCTGGTGGTCATACAGATAATCGTCCTTTGGTTTGTCTTTTACCGTCCATCTTAGAATTGAGAGATGAAATTCAAAGACAATTTTCTTATGAAAAGCCTGTCAGAGTCGGAGTAGCAGGAGGAATTGCTACGCCACAATCAGCATTAGCTGCCTTTATGATGGGGGCTGCTTATATTGTGACTGGCTCAATTAACCAGTCTTGTATTGAAGCCGGAACTTCTCAACATACTAAACAATTACTGGCTCAAGCCGAGATGGCTGATGTGATGATGGCTCCGGCGGCAGATATGTTTGAAATGGGGGTAAAACTCCAAGTTCTCAAAAGAGGAACTATGTTTCCTTTACGGGCACAAAAATTGTTTGAGTTATACAAAAACTATGACTCAATTGAAAATATTCCGTTAGCAGAAAGAGAAAAATTAGAAAAACAAGTTTTCAGAAAGAGCTTAGAAGCAGTTTGGGAAGAAACAGTTAGTTATTTATCTCAACGCAATCCTGATAAATTAACCAAGGCTATTAACAATCCCAAACTGAAGATGGCTCTAATTTTCCGCTGGTATTTGGGATTATCATCCCGTTGGTCTAACTTTGGGGAAAAAGGCAGAGAAATGGATTATCAAATCTGGTGTGGCCCTGCTATGGGCAGCTTCAATGACTGGGTTAGAGGTTCTTACTTATCTGAATCAAATAATCGCCAGGTAGTTGATGTTGCTAACCATATTATGACCGGAGCGGCATTTTTATACCGAATACAAAGTTTGAAAATTCAGGGCTTACAAATGCCAGCTTATTACAGTGAATATCGCCCAGTTACTTTTAATTAAAGGAGGAAAATCACATGACTACTGTTAAAATTGATAACCGAATTCCTAAGATTCAAAATAAGCTTTTCGAGCAGGCACATACTCATCCCTTAGAATTAAAAACTGTTGCTATAGCAATGAGCAAGCAGGGAATTAAAGGAGAAAAACTTTACTCTCATCCGGGAATGCTTCCCTTACCCGTACCAATTTGTGAGTATTTACTTTCCTTCAATGCTCGTCAAATGTCGATTTTATCTGCGACCTTCTTTGCTAACTTATACAAATATGTAGCCAATAGCGAATATCAGTCTCTGATATCCAATATGAGCATTGCCGAAAAAGTTTTTGCTCCATACTCAGACGAATTTATGATCCTTCATCAGGAAACTAATGAAGAAATGGATCACATTTGGTCTTTTAGAACCGTATATAGTATGGTCTGTCGAGAAATAGGAATTCAAAGCTCCTTTGATGAGCCTGGGTTTTTCTATGGTTCTGTTGGTGCAATACCTCAATCAGATTTTGAAAACTTCGATACTCGTTTTACTTTTGATGAAGATTTAAATGAAACTCTGTTGAATCTTCAAAAGGGGAAAAGCTTTCTTAAAGAGATTGTAGAACAGACACAGCAGCGAGGTCAAAATTTTACATATCGAACTTTACGCTTCATGATTGGGGATGCTATGAGAATGCTACCCGCCGAAAAAGTCCAAGAAAGTGGCTTGGGTAGTTTGGCTCTGCTGTATCGGTACATGGCTAATGTGGAATTAAAAAAAAGCGAAGCCTATTTATTTGATTCCCCTGAAAAGTTTGATTATGAACTATTAGCTTTTGAATTGAATCAGGGTCACTTAACAGATGAAGCACGCCATTACACAACATCTTTTGATTTAGGAGTAGAACTGTATAGGGCAGCTCCTCCAGAGGCTCAAGATTTCGTTCGATATTTCATGCAGCTAATTGTGGAAGACTACATAAGTGCTAGTTTCACAACTTATTTAGAGAAGTTAGACCTCACCGTACAAGGAATTATGTTAACTGATGTTAGAATTGGATTAAACTCACTAAGTATGTCTCTGCACCATCCTGAATTAGCTGATAAGCAAGTAGATATAAATCAATTAGTTGATTCTTGGAGACAGGTAAGTTCAAAGTGGCGCAATATAATTGGTTACATGGAACAAAAGAGTTGGCAATACAAATCTCAGCAGCTAGAGCGTCTGATAAAGGCACTGGGATTGGAGTTAAATACAAGTAAGCTAGGTAATCGCTATGAGCGTTACAAGGATGCTTTGGCAATTAAGGAAATTCAAAAAGTTGTTGAAGTAGCCTAAGGGTTGCTAAATCTGCTAACCCTCTTTCCTGAAACTAGTGAGTTTAGAAATGATAGTATCTATTCATTTTGAAGACGATCAAAAAACACTTCAAGTCGAAGCAAACCAACGCTTAACTAAGATTTGTGATGAACATCCTAGTTCAATTTTATTTGGTTGTCGTTGTGTTGCTTGCGGAACCTGTCTTATAGAAGTTGTAAGTGGGATAGAAAATCTAACTCCTGTGATGGATGAGGAGCAGATTTTACTTGATGTGTTGGCTCCAGATAATCCCAATGTTCGCCTAGCCTGTCAATGCGTAGTGCAGGGTGATATTCGCATTCGGGTGGCTGATTAATTGATAAATGTCACGTAGCTCGATATGCGCTTAGGAGATATGCAGCAGTAGCAAAAGTTAAAACTTTTTTCTAATATCTCCTACCTTAAACTTTTCAAAATTTTAGCCAGTACAGTAATCCTATTTAGGCTGTGAACAAAACTTATATACTGCATCAGGCTTTTAGATTGTTCATATCCTATTTAGGAATGCTATATATCCAATTCCTTTTACTTCAGAGGTGTGTAAATGAATCAGCCTATTCCTGAGACAACTAAAAAGCAGTCTTATACCGCAGAAGAAATTCAAGCCTGGTTAGTATCTCATATTGCAGAGCAATTAGGAGTTGAACCCAAGGATATAGATGTAAGTCAGCCTTTAGACAGCTACGGTTTAGAGTCAGCGCAGGCAATGTTTCTTGTTAGCAAAGCAGAGAAATTATTTGGTTTTGAGCTATCTCCAATCTTATTGTGGCATTACCCCACAATTGAAACCCTATCCCAGCGTTTAGCCGAAGAATCTAAAGCTTCGCAGTCAGAGATTTTTGAGATTTGAAGCCAAAGCTGTTCTTGAAGAGTTTACATAACAAGATTTTGATAGGTTGAAACTATGAATATATCCAGGCTTTTAGCAAGCTTTACTCAATAGGTTGTTCAGCTTATTGAACAATAATGGCAACCTCAATAAGAACTAGGCTTGCAAACAATCAGTCGTTAAAGGAAATCAAAAGTAAATATGATTTACAACAGAAAACTGGGACGCCTTGAGCAAGCTATGGAAATCTTAAATAGCCGTGCTAAAACCTGGAACATAGTAACTATTAGTCGTATCAAGGGCTATATCTGCGAAGAAACTCTGACACAGGCTTTAGACGTGATTCAGTGTCGTCACCCTCGTCTAAGTTCTCAAATTGTTCGTTCTCAGAATAGTCTTAGCTTTCAAAGTCAAAGAACAGCAAATATTGCTTTACGCGTTGTAAGGCAGTTAAATAATGAGCAGTGGCAAGAAGTGGTTTATGAAGAGATGAACAAGGGAATTGATAGTAGCAAAGGTCTGCTACGAGTGGTTCTTGTTCATCTTTTGGGTGAGGAACATATAACTTACCTAATTACAACAATACATCATGCGATCGCAGATGGTTTATCATCCATCCAACTTCACTCAGAAATCTTGACTTGTTGTCATAAAATTGTGTCCGGCGAACCAATTAATCTAGCTACAAGCTTAACTCCACTTCCACCCATCGAAGAACTAATGCCCGAATGGACTAGGGGTTTCAGAGGTAGGATAAACAGTATTATATTTTTGTTACAAGTTGCGTTGCAACACATCTGGAATCGACCACAAACATTAGGCTTTGAAAAGTATGTGTCCATTGCAAAGCGTCGTTGCAATATTATCCAAAGACAACTCGATCAGGACTTAACTCAAAAGTTGGTCAATCATTGTCGGCAAGAAAATACAACAGTACATAGTGCTTTGTGTGCTGTACTGATGTTTACAATAGGCAGAAAAATAATTAAAGATCATAGAAAAAATGTCCGAGTAAACTGCCTATCATATTTTGATTTGAGAAGACATCTGGAACCAGAAATCAGTGATGATCACATGGCTGTATTAGCCTCCTCTATTATGGGATTTCATACCATAAAGAGAAACACATCCCTTTGGGAATTAGCTCGTGAAGTAAAACAAAAGCTGGAAGTCGGTAAAAAGTCCGGCCAACTCTTTAAAATGATTTTGATTGCCAAACATCTCATAGATTTTTGTTTTATCTACCCCAAGCAAGTAGCTGCCACTGTTTCTGTTTCTAATGTTGGGAAAGTAAATATTCCCAAACATTACGGTGAATTTGAATTAGAAGAAATCAGTTTTGCTGGTTCTCATGCTTTGTATGCAGGTGTTTTTGTTATCCATGCCTCAACTTTTGAAGGAAAAATGCTATTAAATTTTGTATTTTCTCAACCTTCAATTAGTCAGGATACTATGGAAAATCTTGTCAATAATGTTATGTCTTATATTTGTGATATTTGCAATTTGAATTTAAACTCTAGTTTAATATGCAACTAGGCTATTTATTGTTCAATTGAGAGGCTAAATAATGAAGATTTTGAAACCATTAGGAGATTCTAAAACTATGAACGCATCAAAGATTGTAGCAAACCTTACTCAACAGGGTGTTCATTTATGGGTTGATAACGACAAATTAAAAATTCGTTCACCAAAGGGAGTAATCACATTAAAAATGCAAGCAGAAATAGTTGCTTGCAAAGCAGAGATTATCGCATTTCTACACGAGATGGATGTAGCTGCTGATTTAGAGTCTGTCCCTTTAAGTCAGGGACTAAACTTACAAACTATTGGTCGTCTAATTGGAGGATTTGCAGAGCAATCATCTGTGGAGTATAAGCCGCCAATTATCGATCCTAAAGTTATGGCTCAAAAGCTGATAGTTACATTTAAGCCTTTGCCTAAGAGCTACAAAAATCAAGAAATTCGGCAATTTCGCCAAGAATTGGAAGTGAAACTGAGAGATTATGGGGTAAAAGTTTTATCTTGGGAGGAAGCGATCGCAGAATTCAACTATGACCTAATTATCCCAATAATTAACAAAAACAAAAAATTCAAGTTTAAAGGAGTTAAATCAGAAGTTAATGCAATTATTGATGTAGAAATACCCCCTTCTATTTTAAGAAAAATTGGCATCTTTGCAGCAGAGCTACTCTATCAATTTTATTCTAAATTTGTTTTAAATGGTCGAAAAATCCCTGTTATAAAAATGGCTCGATTGAGCAGTTGGGCTGAGGATCATGCAGCTAAGTATGTTGACAATCCTAGCAAGACACAAGTAATTGTCCTTAGTGAAATAGACCTTGATTTTACCAACCCTTCTATCCCGTATAAACAAAAAATAAATATTGGACTAAACACTTTAATTAGAACATTCTCAGAGATTGTTATTGGGGTATCATCTGATAAAATCTCTATATTAAATATGAATCTTTCAGACTCTATTTTTTCCAAAAATGAGATAGACAGATTTGTCCTGAAATCACTAATTCCTAAAGTTTTTGTGCCGATCGCACCACTTTTACTGAGTCGATTTGAACTAGGGCAGTATAATCCTCAGCAATCTAGCTATGCTGCAAAATTAGTAAAATTGGGACAGGAATTGGCATCAACAGGCTTATTTCCTCCTGGCTTTAAGCTTGATGAAGTTATTAAAAGAAAATCTCATAGAGATATTGTCAGCGTTATTATAAATGGCAGGACAGGTGTCTCTTATGGCTTTGTTGCCTATGCTGAACCTCCACAATATTTTGGAGATATAGAAGTAACTAAAAATCAGTGGGAAAGTTTATTACCTGTTAAGGGATTTAGTAGTAATGAACTTCGTCAAAATGAAAAAGGTAGACGCTATATCAAAATCAAACGATTAGAAGAATATGTATTTAGGCAAGTACCTGATATTTGGCTTGTAAGTTCTCGTTCAGGGTCAAATAAAACAGATTTAAATCTCGCTGATGATATTATCAGAATTGGTTTGAAAGAAAAGCTATATCTCCAACTACCTAAAGTTATTCATTCGGAGTTAGCAGATATGAAACCTTCTTATGATATTTATGTCATGCTTGCGATTAGTCTTTCTGCGGCTTTGTATACACCAGAATTAATTAAAGATGGTGCAGCAATTGTTCATTTTCACGGCTATCCAGCATTTGATTGGTTTAAACCAAATGAATACTGTGTTGGAGTACATAATCCTTCGGTACCTTGTGGAACCTATGAATCTGGTGTATTCAACTTTCTAGGTATTTCTAGCTTGGCTGAACAACAAGCAAGAAATATATCTTTAGTTAGTTTGATAGAACCAGATCATGGCACAAATTTTATAGCTCATGATTTGGATTATTTAGTCAAAAGGTTGAAAGCTGGGTGTGCAGACGGGCAAATTGAATTAGGTGGAAAACATTTTGGCTCTCTCAAATCGAAAGTAGAAGAATACAGAAACTAAATTTGCGAAGAGGCTCTTAATTATCACATCACTGTTTAATAGTTAGGATTGCTGTATAAGCATATTCAAAAGGGTGATTCTCTTTGCTGTGAAACGCTGCGCGTAGCAAGCTTTAAGAATAGGGTACGATACAGCAAAGCTGAAGCATCTAATCACGATTAAGCTTAGGTCATTTGCATAAAAATGCTAGAGCGTTATTTCTAGTATTTTTACGCAAATGACTTTTTGCTTTTTATAAAAAATTACTCAAGTATTTCTCAAGTTGCGTATGAGTTGCATATCAGTTGCGATTGAGTATCTCATCGTCATAATATGCTTATAAATCACAACTGGATGAAATTATTAGGCAGTGTTAATAACATTCTTACTATATATGTGAGAAGTAGATGACGCACCTAAATTCAAACCAGCATTACAGTGGTGGATTGAATCTGTGAATATCGAAAACAAAACTCTTCTCATCACAGAAATTAATGGGTTTATCGGTTTGCGGTTTGCTGAGTTAGCCATAGCAAAGGGAATGAAAGTCCGTGGGCTGCAAAGTTCCTCAGATAAAGCCAAACAAGCGCAAAAACTGGGCGTTGAGGTGATTGTTGGTAGTGTTACTAACCCAGCTACTGCCCAAATAGCTTGTCAGGGAGTAGATATAGTTGCACATACGGCTGAACTAGCCAAAGAAGGTGGGTCAATTGACCATTTTCGTGAGGTAAATGTTGGCGGTACTGTCAATATAGCTAAAGCCGCTAAGAATGCTGGTGTCAAAACCTTTGTGCATCTTTCAAGTGGCATGGTCTATGGTTTTAACTATTGCGATCGCATCACGGAATCTGGGCCGTTGTCTGGCGATAATAATCCCTACTGTCAGACGAAAATAGAAGCTGAAGAAGCAATATTACCACTAAAACCAGATTTTGGCATCATCATCATTAGAGCAGGTGATGTTTATGGCCCAGGAAGTATTCCTTGGATAGTCCGACCCATTCTGATGATGCGTCAAAAAGAATTTGTCTATGCCAATGATGGCAGGGGAGTCATCAATCATGTATACGTAGATAACTTGATTGATGCTATCTTTTTGGCGATCGCAAAAGAAACCTACGGTGAAATATTTAATATCACTGATGGACAAGAAACTTCTTGGAAAGAATATTTTACTCATTTGGTAGAAATAGCAGGTGTACCTGCACCCAATTCTCTACCAAAAGATGAACTCAAACTTCTGATAAAACTACGTTTCCAAGGACAAAAATTATTTGGCAAGAAAGCCAATATTTTGCCGGAATCTATAGATTTTATCACTCGCCCCTATGCTTATTCAATTGCTAAAGCAGAAAGTCTTTTGGATTATAAACCTAAAATTGGTTTGAAAGAGGGGATGCAGCGTATACAGGAATGGCTGCAAAAAACAGATATCCAAAAGATAATTGAGTCGCCATAGGTGATTTATAAAGTTTCAATACCAAGTGTTAGACCATTATCCATACATATCAACCATTAACCAAACATACCAAGTGTTAAACCATTAATCAAACATACCAAGTGTTAGACCATTATCCATACATATCAAGTGTTAAACCATGAGTAAACAACGTCTTCGCATTGCGATTTTTACGGCATTATATGCTCCGTTCATGTCGGGGGTTTCTATAGGAGTACACCAGCGGGTTCGTTGGTTATTACAGCAGGGACATGAAGTCTTTCTGATCCACCCTAGAGTCAATGACCTGTACCCCAAAGAAGTTCGCGATCGCCCCATGTTAAGGCTGGAGGAAGTTCAGTCTTTCTCCAACTTTTCTTCTTATGCATACCCAACTAAGCCACTGATTTTCTACAAGTTTCATCCCGAACCATTGCACTATCGGTATTGGAGTGATACCAAGTTGCTCTTAAATTTTCAGCCTGACATTGTGGTGGTTGAAGAAGCGCCAGAAATGATTGGTTACTACTCACTATTTTTGCAAGGTTATGGCCGCCCCATTGGCACCGAATATGCAAAGAGAACAAACACCCCAATAATATCGATATTCCATACTGATATCGTTGCTTATATCCGATATTACATAGGAAGTTGGTCTTTCAGATTTCTTCGTCCGATCATTCCCACTTTAATTAAGCAATTGAGTGAGGCTTATGATGTCAATTACTTTTCTTCTCAAGAACAACTCACTAAGTACAAACTGATGACAGCTCAGCGTGCAGAATATCTCCCTTATCAAGGGGTCGATTGCGAAAAATTTCATCCCCGAAACATTTGTTATGACCCTATTCCCAACGATCAACGACCCACTCTGTTGTTTGTCGGACGTATTAGTGCAGAAAAAAATATCAAGCAACTCCTGGATGCATTTGTGTTCATTGCTGCCAAAATTCCTGATGTCCATCTAGTGATTGTTGGTAGTGGCCCCCAGGATAAGGAGATCCGTCGGCGTGCCCAAAAGTTTGAATCTGGTATTACGATTTGGGGCGAGTCCCACGGCACAGAACTTTTGGGTTGGTTTGCGCGAGCAGATGTATTTGTCAATCCCTCCGTCACCGAAAACTTTTGTACCACAACTAATGAAGCGCTGGCTTCTGGAACCCCTGTAGTTGCGGCCCTTGCACCTTCAACTTCAGAGCAGATATTCTCTGGTCGCAACGGCTTTTTAGCTGAACCCAACAACTCAAAAGATTTCGCTATGAAGGTGATTGCGATTCTAGAAAATTCGGATCTCAAAGAAGAAATGTCTCGACAGGCTCGCCTCTACATACAGAAATTTGATTGGTCGGTATGTATGGAAAAATTTGAAGACAAACTCTACCAACATGTTGGAGCATCAAAGCAACTGGAGGTAAAAGCTGCTGGTTCAATAGTTAGCAGATAGTCAAATAATTACAGTCTATGGTGTAACATTCCATTGCTTCTGATATTGTCTTCAAAATGTTTATTTGCCAAATAGCTGGCTAATGTGACCGAATACTGTGGGTTATTAATCAATTACGTTATGAACCTGATCCGCCTGCTATTACGTACTTCTTCTCTTCACCTATTTTTTGCAATTTTAGCTGGTATTTTCAGCGGCGGCACTGCTGCTGGTTTAATTGCCCTAATTAATACGACATTGAGTCAAAACCAGCCATCAAAAACTATACTGGTTTGGAGTTTTGTCGGTCTTTGTTTAGTACGGTTAATTGCTAATTTCACTTCTCAATTTTTGTTAATCCAACTTTCACAAAAAGCAATCCTCAACTTGCGGATACTTTTAACCCGCCGCATTCTTGCCTCGCCCTTACGTCACTTAGAACAAATTGGTGCTCATGGTCTTTTAGCCGTTCTCACTGAAGATATTCAAACGATCTCTAACACGGTTATTACTGTTCCTTTTGTGTGCATTAACATTGCCATTGTGATTGCCTGTCTGATTTATCTGGGCTGGTTATCCAAAATAGTCTTCCTTATAGGGATTAGCTTTATGTTCCTGGGAATATTCAGCTATTCACTACCAATGAAGAAAGCTATGTCTTTTCTAAAATTGGCTCGTGAGCAGGAAGATAAATTGTTTAAGCATTTTCGTACTGTAACTCAAGGCACAAAGGAACTCAAGCTGCATCATCGACGACGCCAAGCATTTCTTTCTGAAGACTTTCATACCACTGCTCTATCATCCCGCCGTCATAATGTTGTGGGTATGAGCATCTTTGCTGCTGCTGCTAGTTGGGGACAAATTCTATTTTTTGTTGCTATCGGTTTACTTTTATTCATTCTTCCTAATATCAATAAAATTCCACCTGCAATTCTATCTGCTTATGCCATAACTATTATCTACTTGATATCACCCCTAGAGTACATTATGAGTATGATGCCTAGCATAACTAAAGCCTTAGTTGCTTTAAAAAAAGTGGAGTCTCTGGGCCTATCGTTAGCAAATCATTCAAACGAAATTGGTGATAATATTTCACTGACATCAGATAAATATTGGAACTGTCTAGAGCTAGTAAATATAACCCATGCTTATTATCAGGAACGAGAAGAAAACAACTTTATCCTTGGCCCTATTAACTTGAAATTACATCCAGGAGAAGTTGTTTTTATTGTAGGAGGTAATGGTAGTGGAAAGTCCACTCTGGCTAAATTAGTTACTGGGCTTTATATCCCTGAAACAGGAAATATTTATCTAGATGGCAAGCCCATCGATAATCATAATTTAGAGTGGTATCGCCAGCGGTTTTCTGTAGTATTTTCCGATTTTTATCTTTTTGATCGTTTCCTTGGTTTGGATAGCAAAAATCTGGATATTCAGACTCGAAAATACCTTGTTCAATTGCAACTTGACCATAAAGTTAAGGTCAATAATGGAGTGCTTTCTACCACTGATCTTTCTCAAGGACAGCGCAAACGTCTTGCTTTAGTTACTGCCTATTTAGAAGACCGTCCCATCTATATGTTTGATGAGTGGGCATCAGATCAAGATCCGGTATTTAAGGAAATTTTCTACACTCAACTTCTGGCAGAGCTAAAAAATAGAGGGAAAACTGTACTGGTTATCAGTCACGACGACCAATATTTTTACCTAGCAGATCGGATTGTCAAGCTGGAATACGGCCAAGTTAAAACTGAACATTTGAACATTGGAAAGGAGTAAAGCAATGTTTTTAAATAACTTATTAGCAACATCTGATCGCCCCAGCAATTTTTTAAGAGAGGAAAAGCTTGCATTACGCGAAAAACAAGACAGAACTTTAGAAGCAGATGTAAGTTCTGTTCTGTATTACAGAGCTTGGATTCAGGCTAAAACTAATAATACTTTCGACAGCACCAGAATATTAGGAATAGTTGCAACTGCCAAAGGAGCCGAAAATTATTTACCCTATACTATCCCTCAAATCATTCAACAAATCTCTGAAATCGGGATGATGGCTGATATAGTAATCGGTCTGAATAATGGTTTTGAGTGTCCGACTGTTATCGACCGTTTTACTTTGCTACCAGATGTCCAAGTCATTCATCTATATACTGACGAAAAGTTAGCCAACAATATCCCAGCGAGAATATTTGGCAATCTAATGTGCAAAGGCGAACCCTATTATTTAAGTAACATTGAACCTCAGCAATCCAGACATAGGATATTTGTAATCCATCAAAAAGAGGGGCAATATGCAGCAGGTAAAATTCGAGTTTTGGGAGATATTTATGGCTCATTACTGCTGAATAGTATAGAAAATGGATGGATGCCACCCGCAATTTTAGTGGCTTTTGATGCTGAATCTCAGTTTTTAGTTGAGCAAAAATATTCAGTGATTGAGTCAGAGTCTAATGGTTTAAAGTTAATAGTAAACCAACTGCAAAATCAGCCACAAATAGATATTCTGGGTACAAGAAATAGGTTTGCCGTTTACCAAAAAGGTATGGTAGATGGAATTGAAGTTCTTCTACCTAATTTCAGTGAAGAACTGCCACCGATACAATGGTTTATGGATATTGTTTATGGTAAATATAATGGCTTTCGGTGTAAGCCAGCAGCAGGTACAGTGGGTAGAACTGATGTCATGATTAGCTTGTTAGCATTGATTGCTGAAAGCTATCCAGGGGTCAAAAGTGATGACACTTATACCACGATATTAGCTAAACATGCAGACTTTACAGGTGACATATTTCTAGAAGTTATTGCTACAAATAGAACACCCGGCATTACAGATATGACAATGGATAAGCCACCAAAAAAGGCTTGGATGGAACAAGTATATAGATGGAATACTACCCATCAGGGAATGAAATTATTGTATGGTGAACATAACATAAAAGTCATAGCGCATGACGGCTTTCCTTGGTTTACTGTCACCAGAGCTATTGATTTTCTAAAACTTGTAATGGGAGGTGAAAAAGCTAATGTATCTACAGTAATTAGAAAATTAAAAACTTTAGCGATCGCCTTTTCAACCTCGCGGCAAATCAGAAAAAGAAGCATAGAAAATCCGGACATACTACAAGGTAGCAAAGCAAAAGCTTTTTGGTAAAAATAGCTGAGTAATTGCCACATATTATGGCAAGAAATAATTGATAAAATCCATTACCAGTTTCAATCAAGGTAGGCTACTAGTAAATATACTAACCTTGATTAAATACCTTTGTAGTTTTTAAGTTACGTAGAAAGCAATAGCGATCGCAGATTTAAGGATTAATTTCAAACGAATCCACATCTATTATGGAAGCGATCGCTATTTAAGCTCCAGAAGTAATTTAAAATCTGCATCTGACGTTCAGTAGACGGTTTTGTTGCAGCACTTGATGAATGTCTAGCATTTTTGCGATTCCGTTTGTTCCGCTCAGTTGAATTATCGCCTATTCCACACATGTCTAATACTTGCGCTACTTTCCAGGTAATGTGCTGCAAAATCATAGACATTAAAAATTTGATATTTCAGTTTTTCTACTACTAAATAAACTTCAGAGATTACTATGTCCATCATTTTAGTAACTGGATCAGCAGGATTAATTGGCTCTGAATCAGTAAGATTTTTTTGTGAACGCGGCTTTACAGTTGTTGGGATTGATAACAATATGCGCCAGGTTTTCTTTGGTAAAGATGCCTCGACAGAATGGAATCGCGATCGCCTTTTACAGGAATATGGTGATCAATATATACACTATAACGTTGACATTCGCGATCACGAGGCAATTTCCCAAATCTTTAAAACTTATAACAAGGATATTAGCCTAATTATTCATACAGCCGCTCAACCTTCTCATGATTGGGCAGCTAGCGCCCCTTATACCGACTTTACTATCAATGCTAATGGCACCTTAGTATTACTTGAAAATACCCGCCAAAATTGTCCAGAAGCCGTCTTTATATTTTGCTCAACCAATAAAGTTTATGGAGATACTCCCAATTTATTTCCACTGGTTGAGCAAGAACAGCGCTGGGAAATTGAACGGAGACATCCCTACTATCAGGGAGTTGATGAAACTATGAGCATTGATAATAGCAAACACTCGTTGTTTGGTGCGTCTAAAGTTGCAGCGGATATATTGGTGCAGGAATACGGTCGCTATTTCAACATGAAAACTGCTTGTTTTCGAGGGGGATGCTTAACTGGCCCTAGTCACTCTGGGACTAAACTACACGGCTTTTTATCTTACTTGATGAAATGTACCATTATGGGCAAGAATTACCAAATTTTCGGCTATAAGGGTAAGCAGGTTCGTGACAATATCCACAGCTACGATTTAGTGAATGCTTTTTACCACTTTTATCAGGCTCCACGAATAGCTGAAGTTTATAACATTGGTGGTAGTCGTTTTAGTAATTGTTCTATGTTGGAAGCTATTCAACATTGCGAAGCCATTACTGAAAAAAAGCTGAACTGGAGCTATGTAGAATCGAATCGTATTGGAGACCACATCTGGTGGATTAGTGATATTCAGAAATTCAAAAGCCACTATCCTAGCTGGGAGATAACCTACACAATTCCAGATATTTTGAAAGAAATCTTTGCGGGCAATATTAGCTGATAACTATAGAAGTTTACACTTTTAATTTATGTTTTTAATTACAACTTTCCTTAATAAAGTAATTATTTGAATAAACTGTAAGCCTTTTTAATTCATTTAATTAAGGAAAGAAGATTAAATAAAACATAATTTTTCCCTTTAAGAACGGTGCATTATTAATATGTGATGCACCCTTATATATTTTAAAAGTAGCTCCGAGCTTTGAAGAATAGCTCTAAGCTACTATTATATTTGGAAATGATTAAATCTACAATCCTAAAAGTTTTAGTATTATAATCTACAAACTGATGAATGTTGTGTGAGTATTCACCCATTCCCTATACTTGTCAGATACTGCAAGAAACTCCTGATCAATTAACGGCTCCATACCTGATAAGCACTTTGCCGTTTCAAACTTCAGGTTAAGGTTAGGATTACGCTCTAGCCCCTTCCAGTAAGCTAGATACTCCCCAGTCGTAAGCATTCCGTATCTTCCCGTTCGTACTGCATCTTGCACTTTTGTGTAGAAGGAACTGATGAACGGATAGTGTTTAAGAACGCATGAAATGTCCGCTATGCTCGCATTCTTAGCATGATGCCAACCAACAAAAGTCTTCACCTTTTCATCCATCATAACGAGTGCTGCTTTAGTTAGTCCGTTATTCGTGCCAAACAGAGTTTTACGTATTCCACCCCAGTGCATCTTGATTTTGTCATTCCCCGGTTTCGACCAGAGATATTCTGTCTTATATATTGCAGAGATATCGTAATAAGGGTATTTTTCTTTTAGCGAATCGTTGATACTACTCTCTAGTTCCGCTAGTGGTGTGTTTGAGAACATATCTAGCATCTGCGCGATTACAGCCGTGTAGTGGTTTTTATTGAGGTACTGAAGGAAATCGCGTAGGCTAAGGTTTGCAGAATAAGGATAATCGAAGAGTTCATCAATATCAACGCAGAGATTCCATCTGTTCTTAGAGAACCTTTCAGCTAAATATCTTTTCATTGTGTTCTCATACTTTTGATATGGTACATCGGTTTGAAGCACTGTTACCCTATCGTATGAACATAGCATCTCAACTGTACGATCGTTTGAACCATTATCTAGAAACACAATGTGCCTAACGCCCATAGAGAGATAATGTTCCATGAATGATTTGATGTACAGTTCCCCATTGCGTACAACAGAAATTAAAAGCAGTTCGTCGGGAGCATAGATAATTTCGTGTGGTCCATAGAGGTGCTTGACCTTGGAGCGCAAGGATAGTGAGCGGATATTGAATTCAATTAACCCTGATGTGAGCTGATGAGCTATACTAATTCCTATATTTTTAATATCATGATATTTAAGTACTTTAAGATATGTGTTAAATTCATTCATAAAATAGTCTTCCTAAAAAGATAGTTAACATTTCTCAAAATCACTAACTATATAAATTTAGAAAAGTGACGGGATAACAAGCAGGCTAAAGCCTTATAATACAAGAACTTTAGCCTTGTTGACTTGCCAAAGTATAAACTTGAGCAGGTTTATTGACAATAAAGATGATTGACTCCTGAATTCAATTGATAGATCTAAAATCAAGCTCGTTCAGGCAATTTTTAGGAAACCTAGTACTAAATCAAAGGTTTTTCACTATCAATCAAAGTATCAATCAAACCTGAATTGTGTTGAGTTCAAAGGGATTAAAAGCATTATGGTACAAGCTTGCAGATGTCTTGTTACCCCGTTATTTTCTATTACTCTACCGCCTTCACACGGTAACCTAAATCGGCAAAATTATTTATGCAGCTTCGGTTGAGTCAAATTAGTATTGGAGAATTTACCTCCAATACCAAACACAACTTTGAGCCAAAGTCGAAGCAATACCTGCCAATAACCACCCCCGACTTTTAGCAAACGGAATGAAGACACCCCCATATCTGGAGTACGATTGATCCACGATATCGGAACTTCTTTTATTGAGTAACCCATCAAGAGTGGCTGTAACCCTGTTTCGGCATTGACGGCAAAACCTGGCTGCGTCAATTGGAGATTCTCTACAACTTCTCGGCGCATGAGTTTCAGGTTATTCGTTAAATCGCGAAAATGGCGTAGAAACAAAATTTGAGCCAAGAGATGGAATCCACGATTGACAAATATTTTTTGAAAAGGATAATTTAGCAGTACGCTATGACGAGAGAAACGGCTACCAACAACAACATCGTATCCTTCTGCCGCTGCATCAAACAAATCGCGAATTTCAGGTAAGAGATGCTGAAAATCACAATCCATAGATAAAATATAGCGACCTGTAGCGACTCGATAACCATCTGCGATCGCTCTACCAACACCGTTTGGCGGTGAACGAAATACAGGCTTAATTATTGGATCTTCATTAGCTAGTCTTTGAATTACTTCACGAGTATTGTCTCGACTATTATCATCAATAGGTATAATTTCATGCAGATATTCACCAAATAATTCCTTCAACCGAGTAATCAGAGGTACTATATTCATTTCTTCGTTGTGACAAGGAATCACAACAGAAATAGCTCCCCTTAACTGCTGATGTTCACATAAGGAAATTTGAGACCGCTCAACCACACGAGGAGGCTTCTGAGCATGAATTAGAATTGAGCCAGCCAAGGTTTGAATCTTTGGTGCATTTTCTAATAGAATTGAGAGATTTCGTAGTAACCAAATCAATTTTCGTGTGAGTGGTGCGTATACAAAGTCGTTGTATATCGCAAATACCCTAATGAAACCAAGTTCGGAAATTAATTCATAAAGTTCCGAGCGATTCAGCAGTTTTCGTGGATCCTTTTGTCCAAAATACTGCGACATAAATCGGCGTAGTTTCAGAATTATATTCCAAGGATTACTTTCATAAAAAATAACTTGGCCACCAGGATTTAGTAATTCGTAGACATTTTGAAGCAACCAAGGAGAATTGCGCTGGTCTAAAAGATCCATTGCAACGATAAAATCAAAATGCCTCCCTGCTAGTGCATCTGCTATAGAAGAAGCGTTGATAAACTCTACAGATGAGGGCAAGTCTGCTGGTCGGGGATTATCAGTAAATGTTACTGAAGTAATAGGGTTTTCGCCGCGAGAAATGTTAAGCAGTTGTTGAGTAAAAAGGCCTTGACCGCAACCTAGTTCTAAAATTGTTTGATGTGGAATAAGGTGAACTATGTGGCGGAAAGATTGTGCTCTCCAAAGCAACCTACTTTGATAGATCGAATCGCATTTTTGCCAGTACTGGTCTCTATACCGCTCACGGAGTCCTAGAATACGATCAATAGATTGTGTCTGTTGTTTCTTAATTAAAACTTTTTTACTCATTTACCGTTCTCCTAGTTATCTAGTAAAGTTGATTTTTTTGCATTTATAATGTCTGTACATTTGAACTTTTAGGTTTTATTTTTGTTTTTCTACTAGCAATAATGTTTTAGCACCAATATCACCAACATCTGTTACTTTGTAATCAGGATTGTTTAAGAGCCTCATTTCTACCCATCTTGGACAATGCATATTCTCCCATTTATCAGCTTTTTCTAAACCTTTTACTTCTAATGGGCATTGTTTGTCATAATTGATATCATCTAAAACTAAGAAACGGCTATACATATTTAGAAATTCCTCACTTTTTAAAATTTGGTTATTAAATAATGCAGGGTAGTTACGCTTCAGAGCATCTAGATGCTTATACTCCTGTGAACCAAACAGTCCACTAGCTTTATCTAAAGCAGCCTGCCAATCTAAAATAAAAAAATATCTATTTCGATCGGGAGAGTAGTGTAAGCGAGTAAGAAAATTATTAGAAAATTGTGTGACTATAGGCAAATCTTCATAACCATATTTTTTATCATTAAGTCCAGGTAACTGTTCTTTTGGTAAAACCTGAGCATAGACAACGGGAGTAAAAATTAAGATTGTAGTTAGCGTTAATAAAAAAACTGAGTTTTTATAAATTCTTTTTTGATTAGATTTTGAATTTACAAAGACGTATGAAGTTAAATGAGCCATTAATATTGACCAACTTAGGGTATTAGGTATCATATACCTATCCCAAAAGATAGGTTTAATATTCTGTGAAATTATCCAAACTAGAACAGGGACTGCTAGAAAAGAATAGGCAAATATTAACAGAGATTTGTCTGACTTCAATTTTTGATTATTTTTGGATGAAACTTTATTATCTCCACTTTTATTTGATTTGTATCTTAAAAATTGCCATCCCAAAATGATTATTAAAATCAAAACTATGAAAATCTTGGAAAACCACGAGCGAGAAAAAGTGAGAAAACTAATTAAATCTTCAAAAGTAGGAATAGGAATCCATGCACGGGGCTTGCCAGCATCAGCTTGGTTAATGAAAGCGGGAATATATGGAATAATTGATACCCAACTAAAAAGAATACACAGATAAATTTTTGGACGTAATATCTGAAAATATCTATCTCTAACTATTTGTGCAAATATAATTGCTCCACTGTAGAAAAAACCATAAAGATGTGTGTTAACTAAAGCTGCATGAATACAAACGTTTGATATAATTATAGTCCATGAGATTTTTTCACTTCTGTTATTAATATCAAATTGCAGCAAAGCCCATGCACAAATCGCCAAGAACAATCCGTACATTCGGGCTTCAGCATTTTGAGATAGGATCAATTCGGAAGTCAAAAATATAGATAAACTGCCAATATTAGTTGGCCAAAAATGATATGTGCGGCGTAAAGTTACCCAAACAAGAACATAAGCTATACATATTCCTAAAGAAGAAAATAAGCGTAGTGATAGTTCTGTAGAACCAAATACTCTAGCCCACAGCCATCCCAGCAGGAAATACAAAGGCGGTGTGTTATTGATTTTGTCATAGAATGCAGCCATCATGTGGCTAAAAGAGCGGTCAGCTAGGAAATAATATGAATAAAGCTCATCGTTCCAAAAATATTTTTTTTCAGAAATAATGATGCATGAAATAAGTAATGAAGCTATAGCAAATAGAGGAATTATATACTCATATTTGTTTAATATTAAATTTTTTTTGTCTGTAAGCATTGTAATTATTCTCTTGGTTATTACTTAAAACTCAATACTCAATACAGTTTTTGTTATTTTTCGTTAAAGACTAACCGATTGCTCATAAAATAATTAATGATAGAACCTACTAAAATCCCCAGCAAGGTATTAATTGAGTAATTAATGCCCAACCAATCTAATACAGGAAACAAAATCAAACTTCTCGTTGCTACAATAGAGGCGCATGATAAGTGGTATAGAGGAATTTGTCGCCACAAAACTTCTTGTAATGTCCAATTACCTTTTGACCAAACCCAATTACGGTAAACAACGAAACTAAATAACAGAGATATTTCAATTGTTATCAAGTTAGCGATGTTACGAAATATAGGTTTTTCAATATTTAAGAATTCAATGACAAAAGTTATAATTAAAATATTAAAAGCTGCCGTAAAAAATCCGCAAATAAAAAACCTAATTATTTGTTTTTGCAAAATTTTAGTTAGCATGGTTAGATATTACAAAAAATAAGCTCAAGTTGTGAATTCTACTAAAACAACTAGAAGCAATACAGTTTATTATGAATATTTTCACAAATACACTTAGCTTTCTAAGCGTATCTTTGATAATATTTTCTATTTATTGTGTATTTCATTAAAGAAGGTATAAAACCATATAATTGGTGTAAGAATTACTAAGACTAGTTAAACACCCAGTACCAATAACCGTCTATATGTATACAACATTTATGCAACAGTTTGAGTTGTCGGTACTCTGTTGATAAACTAATATTAAAAATTCGCTACGAAGGTATGATGGTTTGATTGAAAGAGGGTGATGTGATTATTCTTGCAAATCTTAAAAAATATCTGGGTAATGGATTGGTTCAAAAGGGTCAAATTATCAGTAGACCGCGATCGCCTTTTTAACCTCGCGAAAAATCAGGAAGAAGATCGTAGAGATGCTGGTAAATTCCAAGACTATCGAACCTTTTCCTACTTGCTTAATGGTTTTCACCTTAAGTTGACACCAATGAACAGATGTGAGTACCCTACCCTTTAAGTTGAAAGAAAGTACTTTTCCACGCATCTAACAAATATTTCCACACCCATTGCTAAGGCGGTTTCGTCAAAATCAAACCGGGGATGATGATGGGGATATGCTAAGTCTTTGGCGGGGTTAGCAGAACCCAGAAAGAAATAGCAACCAGGAACCTCTTGCAAAAAGAATGACATATCTTCAGCAGCCATAGTTTGGCATTCTGGAACAACACCCATAGGAGTTTCTACCACTCCTTCTGCTACAGTTCGCACCAGTTCTGCCATTTTAATATCATTAATTACTGGTGGATAAAGCGACCAGTATTCTAAGTCATAACTCGCACCATGACTCTGACAAATTCCAGCAATAATCTGCTCGACACGCTGGTTAAAAAAGCCTTTCAAACTAGGATTAAAATACCTGACAGTCGCACTCATTCTCGCTGTATCAGCAATCACATTACGCTTGGTTCCAGCATGAAGTTCGCCCACTGTCACCACTGCTGAATCAATGGGATTAACATTTCGAGCGACAATGGTTTGCAAGGCATTGACAATTTGGGCTGCAACAACAACTGAGTCAACAGTTTGATGGGGTAGTGCGCCATGTCCACCTTTGCCCAAAATTGTGCAGTTAAAGCACTCCACAGCTGCCATTAATGCCCCAGCCCGTACACCCACCGTTCCTAAAGGCAAATTATTCCACAAATGCAAACCAATAATCGCGTCAACATCAGGATTTTTCAGGACTCCAGCTTCAATCATCGGCTTTGCGCCTCCTGGCGATTCTTCCGCTGGCTGAAAGATAATTTTCACTGTACCGGAGAAATCTTGGCGATGCTGCTGGAGATAATAAGCTGTACCTAATGCGATCGCAGTATGTCCATCATGTCCACAAGCGTGCATTACTCCATCATGCTGCGATTTGTAGGGCACTTCGTTGAGTTCTTGGATTGGCAAAGCGTCCATATCCGCCCGAATCGCTAAAACTTTTGGATTTTGGATTGTTTCTGAATCTTGCCCTTTACCTTTAATGGTGGCAACAATCCCAGTGTGAGCAATGCCAATTTTATGCTCAATTCCCCATTCTTGCAGCTTTTGTGATACAAACTCAGCCGTTAGTTTTTCTTGAAAACCCAACTCTGGTTGTTGATGCAATCGCCGCCGCCACTCTATTAGTTGTGGTTGCAATGAACGGATCGCTAGTCGGATGCGAGATAGGTCAACAGAAGCAGAATTGGGAAAGGTGGAAACCATTATAAAGACAAACTAGTTTAAGTACAGCTAACTTAGATTATTTTCCCAGTTTAACGTGACTTGGAGGAGCCTTAAGTAACTACGTAGTGCTTCATTGCATTAATTTTGATGGTGATACATTTTTGTAGTAAAGAATTTAGTCCCTAATGTCAATTTAATAGTTCTGAAATATTAGTGTTTCCCAATCTAAATCTGATGCTATTTGAGCAAGCTTATCTAAATCAGTCAGGTTATCTAGATAGGGTAAGCAGCCTAAAACTGGCGTGTTGGTGAGTGATTGAATCAATTGCTGTGGTGTCCAGTCGGCTATTTCTGCATCCGTTCGGGGTTGTACGCAGTTCAGCACAATG
Source organism: Nostoc sp. ChiQUE02 (assembly GCF_034531305.2). Classification (NCBI taxonomy): domain Bacteria; kingdom Bacillati; phylum Cyanobacteriota; class Cyanophyceae; order Nostocales; family Nostocaceae; genus Nostoc; species Nostoc sp. ChiQUE02. The sequence continues at coordinate 181,929 of NZ_JAVRBN020000005.1, read as the reverse complement.
CCTTTGAGATTGACGCGCGATTGTCTAGCTAATGCTACATTCGCCACTGCTTGAGCGATCGCTCCTAATCTAACTGGCACTACCAATACAGTTGGTAAACGCCATTCCCCCGCCAAATCAGCTACGGTTAATTCCTCAGTGATTGGCGAACCTAACCCTCCCAAAGCTTCTACAAGCACAAAATCACGTTGCGATCGCAACTTAGATAAAGCTTGCCACACAAGAGCTAAATCTACTCGGCGATTTTCCCGTGCTGCTGCGATAGGAGGAGCCAGAGGTGCTTGAAAGTACAAAGGTGTAATTTCTTCTGAGGATTGTTCTAGCGCAAATAGCTTTTGATACCACTCGCGATCGCCAATCCCCGATTGAATCGGTTTCATGATTCCCCAGCTACGCTGCGGGTAATATTTTTGCCAATAGGCTGCTAACGCTGTTGTTAAAACAGTTTTACCAGCTTCCGTATCAGTTCCAGTAATCAGTAGTGTGCTTAACATTAATTTCTTTGACCAGAAAATGGTTGTGTTTCATCAACCGGCGGAAAAGTTGGCGTTGCACCAGTGGTCGGAATTGGCAAGAGTGTCTCTGTTGGAATTGGCAAAGGTGTCTCTGTCGGAATTGGCAAGGGTGTTTCTGTGGGAATTGGCAAGGGTGTTTCTGTGGGAATTGGCAAGGGTGTTTCTGTCGGAATTGGCAAAGGTGTCTCTGTCGGAATTGGCAAGGGTGTCTCTGTCGGAATTGGCAAGGGTGTCTCTGTAGGTGTTGGTTTGACTGGTTTTTCTAATGCAACATTGAGCTTGTAATTGCTTTCGGCAACTCCTGGAACCAGAGTTAACTCAATAGTATATCTACCAGTTACCAGCAATATGCCTTCATAAGCTGTTACTTGCTGGGCATTTAGATCGATTGGTTGTCCATTGGGACTTAAGATTGTTAGCAAAAGGTTGCTTCCTGGCTCAATAGAAGTAGTTAATTTGGCTCCTTCCTCCCCAGAAAAAGTGTACCGAATTATTTGATTTGCTTTGAGAGTATCTTTAACCGTGGCTGTGTTATTAAATGATCCCAGATTGAGGCGCTTACTAGATACAACAGGTTGCTCGTTAGTAGGTGTGGGTGTAGATGTGAATGTAGTACCACCAGAAATCACTGGTGAAGGGAAATTTTGTGGAAGCGCCTCATCTGGTGTTTTTGGCTGACTGCGAATGGAACTGACTAGTGCCCAAGAACCAAATCCTGCGACGATCACGACAGCAATGCCAATTGCGGCGATCGCTAACGGATTATCCAAGACTGAACTAGTAGAACTTGGTGGAATCACAGGATCGGGTTGTTTCTTGGGCGAAGCTGGTGGTGGTACTAAGTCAGGACGGCGACCAACAGCCATTGTCTGCAAGTTAGATGTATTCAGGGGAGGAAGACTGACTTGCTCTAAAGGTTGTAGTGCTTGAGATACACTAGCAGCAGTTTGATAGCGATCGCTCGGTATATGACTTAACATTCGATTCAAAACCTGGGCAAATCGCGGACTCAATTTTACCCACCGCTGCCAATTCCAAGTTAGTTGATTTTCATCAAATAGATCCCTTGGTTCTTTACCAGTCAGCAAAACTATCGCACTCACCGCTAATGCATACAAATCACTGCTAGGGTAAGCTCCCCCTGTTTGCATTTGTTCACTAGGAGAGTAGCCTAATTTTCCCACGGTGGTTTCTGGCATTGCACTCTCTGGCGATCGCAAACGCGTAGCCAGTTCCTTTACCACCCCAAAGTCAATCAACACAGGTTTAGCGTCACTATCTCGCAAAATAATATTTTCTGGCGAGATATCTCGGTGAATAATTCCTCGACTGTGAATATGTTCTAAAACAGGTAACAACAACTGTATCAGCTGCAATATTTCAGCCTCTGTAAAGGTTTGACCAACAGCTTGACGTTCAGTCAGCAGAGTTCGGTACGTCTGACCTGCAACATAATCCTCTACCAAAAATAAGCGTTGGTCTTGCTCAAATCTTTCCCGGAATTTAGGCACTTGTGGGTGTTCGATTTGATATAAAATGGCAGCTTCCCGGTGGAAAAGCTCTTGTGCCTTCTCCCAAGCCAAAGCCTCTGTTGCTGTTGAAATCAATTCCTTGATCGCGCAAAGTTCGTTAAAGCGCCTCTGGTCTTCTGCCAGATAGGTTCTACCAAATCCTCCTTGTCCAAGAATTTGAATTATGCGGTAACGGTTTTGCAAGACAGTGCCAACTGTAATGGGTGGTTGCATGATCGATTGATTGAGTGTAGTAGCAACTGAAGAGGAAGTCACCCACAAAGATTAAGTCCAAGAGGCAACACATTTACATGCAGCGATATTCTACCTTACCTAATGGGTATACCCCCAGTTAGGAGTATACGCAAATTAAGGAGGCAGGTGGTCACTGAGCGTAGTCGCTCGCTCAGTAACCACCTGCCTCCTGCCTTCTGCCTCCTTCACATATTCCTATTCTGGAATTTTATTGTGTGAATTAAAACTTAAAATTAAATCTGCCAGTTTATTTATTTATTGCTAGTATCATAGAATATAATAAGATACACCCTAAACACTTAGTCCCAAATGTTCTCTTGTCTAAGAATAAACCTCAATATCACTTAATTTGTAAATGCTTTACTGTCAGTTATAAATGAGGTAGTTAGAAGAAGCAATCTATGACACCAATCTTTGACAGATTGGGGTTATTTGCCTCAACTCAAAAAAATTGAATTATAGACCTAGTGGACGGACTTGATGTTCCTTAAGCTATCAATAGTTTGCTTGACAAGAAAATTAGACAGTTAGCGAATGATAATTTTATGGGAAAATGTTTAAATTTTGTATGGAAGCTTTAACAAAACTCACAGATGTTTTTTTAGGCTATTTCTCGGTTAAATCTATTAAATCTCTAATGATAATATTGCTATGAATGCACATAGAGGATCTGCTGTGCTCAGTTCTGCAACTTTCAAAGTGCAACCATCTGCAACAGGACTGACTGAGAATCATCGCCTGCGGCTGTTTTCTGGCTCTGCCAATGTACAACTGTCTCAAGAAGTCGCTCGTTATCTGGGCATGGACTTGGGGCCAATGATTCGCAAAAGATTTGCGGATGGAGAACTTTACGTTCAAATCCAAGAATCAATTCGGGGTTGTGATGTCTATTTAATCCAGCCATGTTGTCAACCCGTGAACGATCATTTGATGGAATTATTGATTATGGTTGACGCCTGTCGTCGGGCTTCTGCGCGACAGGTGACGGCAGTAATTCCCTACTATGGCTATGCCCGTGCCGATCGCAAAACGGCAGGACGAGAGTCAATAACCGCCAAGCTGGTTGCTAACCTGATCACCGAAGCAGGTGCTAACCGCGTTCTAGCAATGGATTTACACTCGGCTCAAATTCAAGGCTATTTCGATATCCCCTTTGACCATGTTTACGGTTCGCCAGTCTTGCTGGATTATTTAGCAAGCAAAGAACTGCCCGACCTGGTGGTTGTTTCCCCTGATGTTGGCGGTGTAGCGCGAGCTAGGGCATTTGCAAAAAAACTGAATGATGCCCCACTGGCGATTATTGACAAACGTCGTCAGGCACATAATGTCGCAGAAGTGTTAAATGTCATCGGTGATGTTAAAGGTAAAACGGCAGTGTTAGTGGATGACATGATCGACACTGGAGGCACGATCGCGGAAGGAGCGCGATTACTGCGTGAAGAAGGAGCGCGTCAGGTATACGCCTGTGCAACTCATGCAGTGTTCTCTCCACCAGCGATGGAGCGGTTGTCTAGTGGCTTGTTTGAGGAAGTCATTGTCACTAATACGATTCCCATACCAGAAAACAATCGCTTTTCACAACTAGTAGTGCTGTCAGTAGCTAATCTGTTAGGAGAAACTATCTGGCGGATTCATGAAGATACTTCAGTCAGTAGTATGTTCCGCTAGCCAATAAAAGACTGTTATTCCCGTTACAGGCTTAAATCACCCACACTGTCTTCTTGATCGGTTACAGTGTGGGTTTTTAAGTAGACCTAAGATTGGGGATCTTAACCCGAAGTTTAAATCCCTCGCAACTTCTGCATAAGGGAGTTCCAGAAAATAAATTATCCAAATTTACTCAGATAAGATTTTTCTTTCTCCCCCTGCTCCCTGCTCCCTGCCCCCCTGCCTCCACAGCGATAGGATATTTTTTTAGTTGGAAGTCCCTAACTACCGAGGAAGGTGGGGTTGAATCCCCATGTGAGCGGAATCTCCTGCCTCCTTCTAACATCCTCTAAGACTTTTTCGCTCGAATTTTGTCAAAAATAGCACCTTCATCAAAGAATTTATTTTGAATTTCGTCCCATCCTCCTAAATCTTCAGCTTTGAAGATAGTTTTAATTTTGGGAAATTTGTTTTCCACTTCTTTTGTAACAGTCAGGTCAACGGGACGAAATCCTAATTTGGTAAACTCTCGTTGCGACTCTGGGGTGTAAAGAAATTTGATAAATGCTTCTGCAATCGGGCGAGTACCATGTTTATCGACATTTTTATCTACAACAGCAACAGGATTGTCGATAGAGATATTGACATCAGGCACAACATATGAAATTTTTTTGCCATTTTGTGCTAACGAAATCATTTCGTTTTCATAGTTGAGCAGAACATCACCTTGATTATTGTTGAAGAACAGTTCAGTGGCATTTCGAGCAGTTTTAGGCAACAAAGGTGCATTGTTATACACTCTGGAAGTAAAGTCTATTGCTTGATTTTCATTTCCGCCAGTTTTTGTCACAGAACCCCAAAGACTAAGGAAGTTCCAGCGAGCACCACCAGAGGTTCTAGGGTCAGGTGTAATCACATTTACGCCATCTCGTGCCAAATCTGCCCAAGTTTTGATATTTTTGGGATTACCTTCACGAATAGCAATTGCATCTAGAGATTTGGTAACAATTGCATCATTAGGCGCTTCTTTTTCCCACCCCGGTTGAATAAAACCTGCCTCAACAAGTTTATTAATATCAAGGGCAAGTGACAGGTGTACTACATCAGCTTCTTTACCGTCAATCACTGCAAGAGTCTGGGAACCTGACCCATCATAGCTTTGATTGAAAGTGACGTTTTGGTTATGTTCTTTCTTCCACTGTTCGATAAATTTGGGAATGATCTGCTGGTATGCTGCACTAGTAACTGAATACGAAACAAAGGTTAGGGTTACATCACTCTGGGAAGCTGCGCCAGCATTACCAGTATTATTGACATTACCTGGAGAGCAGGCAGCCATCACGATACTCAAGCTAACTCCGACCAAGAATAGGGACGCAACACCCCACGAAGAATACTTATACAACCAACTTGGTATTAGTTGTACGCGCCACTGTCTTGCAGCGTGTAAAGCTTTAACAATATAAGTCTGAACTAATTCAGTCAAATATCTCCTTGATTTAGGAGTATGTTGCCCCTGGTTCATCAAATTTTTCCCCTGAATCTGCGGTAACTTGAGTTAGATACTGTAGTTAAGGGGCATTATAAAACAGTGGTTAAAGATAAATAATTTTTTATTAACCTAAATTTAAACAAATTATTCAATATATCTTTGAAACCCGCCTGCGCGGGCTTTAGCTGTGTAGACGCGGTTATAGCCACCCTTTTTATGTTAAGTTGACTTTTTCGCTCGAATTTTGTCAAAAATAGCACCTTCATCGAAGAATTTCGCCTGAATTTCGTCCCATTCTCCTAAATCTTCAGCTTTGAAAATAGTTTTAATTTGGGGAAAATTGCCTTCTGTTTCTTTGGCGATCGCTAGATTAACGGGACGAAATCCTAATTTGGCAAACTCTCGTTGCGAGTCTGGGGTGTAAAGAAATTTGATAAATGCTTCTGCAATCGGGCGAGTACCGTGTTTATCAACATTTTTGTCTACAACAGCAATAGGATTATCAATAGAGATATTGACATCAGGTACAACGTATGAAACTTTATCGTCATCTTTTGCTGATAAAATCATCTCGTTTTCATAATTGAGCAAAACATCACCCTGACCATCTTTGAAGAACAGTTCGCTGGCATTGCGGGCAGTTTTGGGCAACAAAGGTGCATTGTTATAGACTTTGGAGATAAAGTCCATTGCTTGATTTTCATTTTTGCCAGCTTTTGTCACAGAACCCCAGAGATTAAGGAAATTCCAACGAGCACCGCCAGAGGTTCTGGGGTTAGCTGTAATCACCTTGATGTCATCTTGTGCCAAATCTGCCCAAGTTTTGATATTTTTGGGATTACCCTGGCGGATGGCGATCGCATCTAAAGATTTGGTAACAATTGCATTATTAGGCGCTTCTTTTTCCCAACCCGGTTGAATAAAACCCGCTTCAACAAGTTTATTAATGTCAAGGGCAAGTGACAGGTGTACTACATCAGCTTCTTTACCCTCAATCACCGAAGCAAGGGTCTGAGAACGTGATGCATCATAGCTTTGATTGAAAGTAACGTTTTGATTGTGTTCTTTCTTCCACTGTTCGATAAATTTGGGAATGATCTGCTCGTATGCTGCGCTAGTAACCGAGTAAGAAACAAAGGTTAAGGTTACATCAGGTTGAGAAGTTGCGCTAGCATTACCAGTGTTATCGACATTACGTAAAGAGCAAGCAGCTAGCAGGATACTTAAACTAATTCCAGCCAAAAAGAGGGATACAATGCCCCATGAAGAATACCTATACAACCAACTTTGTATTGGTTGTATGCACCACCGTTTTATAGGCTGCAAAGGTTTAACAATAAAAGTGGAAACTAATTGAGTTAAATATCTCCTGAGTTTAGGAGTAGGTTGCCACTGGTTCATTAAATTTTTCCTTTGAATCTGTAGTATTTTAAAGGAGATCCTGTAAGGGGTTATTATAAAACGGTGGCTAAGAATAAATATTTTTTTATCAACCTAAATTTAAACAAGTTATTTAATATATCAAGGAGAACTAGTTTTAGAAACTTCTGGACTGCGAATGATGATATGTCCTTTCTCACTTTCTTGAATAGCCAATACTGAGGGTAGCTCATCAAGTTTTGCATTTGGGGGCAATTCTCGAAACAAATAAATCCAGCCGCTACGTTCTAGGAGTAAGCGCCAGACTCTCGGCTGCTTTGGATTGCTGATATCATTATCTTCTCTGCCTCGCAAGTCATCGAATAGACCTCGATCGCCAATAATGCGGTAGCCTTTCTTGGAGGGATCGGCAAATATATCATCAAGTTTGCGCCCTACAGCAAACTTTTCTTCCGGTGTAATTAAGGCTACAACCGGCAAAGTGGAGTTTTGACCAGCGTCTCGTCGTGCATCTGCAATGCCTTGCCAACGAGCTAACCAAAATATCACAATTAATACCCACGATACTATTACTATCTCATTGACTAGCGATCGCAGAAATTCAACTGAGCGCAGTTGTCCAAAACTAAATTCAGCTAGAGATTTTAGCCGTTTAGCTGTCCATGAGCGTTTGTGTTGAGTTGCAGAGATGATGCGACTTAGTAGTAATTGGCTTGCAGAGACTACCGTATCACTGATGATTTTAATTAACCATAACGTTGCCTGAATTGCGATCGCAGCTATAAAAAAGGCGATTGCACTTTTGCAGATTGTCCAACCATCTCCGAGAAATATTTGCAGGGGAACTATCAAAAAAGACTGTGCAGGTAAGTCGAGGGTATTGAGTTCTAGTTGAAAAAAGTAGAAATATGACCAACGGTAAATCCAACCAGCAAAGAAAAGCGCCGCACCCAGCAAGCCCAGTACACTGGTGAATTTACCTAAAATATTGGTTTCTTGGTTAGGATGTGGGGCTTGGGTCATAGGGAAGTACGGTGGAGATAAGGGAAACAATGTAGGGTGTGTTACCGCGAAGCGTAACGCACCGAAAACTTACTTAGGATGGTGCGTTAGCCTGCGGCATAACACACCCTACCTCAGTTTGTTTTAGTGATTTTACGGAAATTATATATATGCCTTTGAAGTTTAATGAGAAAGTTAAATATAGTCAAATATACTGTTAAAGCCATGAAAGCTTTTTTCCAGGGATGGGTTGTGGCAATCTTAGTAATGGCAGCAGCGATCGCAGGGAATGTCGAAGCTGTAATTGGTCAGGATGTCAAGACGGGAAATTTCTTGTTGGCACAGACACCAGTCAACGCAGATGAATTAGAACTTGCAGTAGCATTACCAGAGTTAGCAGAGGTCATCTTTAAAGGGGGTGAGTCAAGCAGTGGTCGAGTAATAGGAATTGATGCACAAGGGCAAGCACTATCAATTCGGCGTAATGACAAAACTGCCACAATTCCCTTGAGCCAAATTCAAAAAGTAGTTTTCAAGAATCGGGCGTTGGTTTACAGAAGCAATGGGCGTCAAATTATCCGGGGTGAACGCGATCGCCCCACAGGTAAGCCAGTAACTTGGAGTGGTATACCCCTAAATACTTTTACTGTAAAAAATTCTACTCAAGGTCAAGCAGTGGTGAAACTTAAACCACCTGTAGTTTCTACAGCACAGTTGCAGGGTATTCAGTCAGTGGCGAGAAATCGGCAATATGTGGTAGATGAAATCCAGTTCAATTCGCAACAAAGAACGATTACTATTCTGGCAAAACCTTATTGATCGTGAATCATTTCATCTGTAGGGGCGTATATTTAATGCCCCTAAGCTTTTTGACGTTTCTAACGACAAACACAATATTAATAAGAAACATTGGAATGTTCATCAGAAACATTGCAACATTCCTCACAAACATCACGATATTAATACGAAACATTGCAACATTCCTCACAAACATTGCAACATTCCTCACAAACATCACAATATTAATACGAAACATTGCAACATTCCTCACAAACATCACGATATTAATACGAAACATTGCAACATTCCTTACAAACATCACGATATTAATACGAAATATTGCAACATCAGGATGTTGGTGAAGACAGCTTCTGTTAAGACCTAATTAAAAACAGCTACCTCTGCGCTATTCTATGAAAAAAATTCTCACCAGTTTTTTGGCTGTGGGTGTTTGTCTAACGCCTTTAACGGTAATGCTAATAGCTCAACCCACCTGGGGACAAACTCAAAACTCACAATCGCAAGAAGCAGAAAGACTGTTAGAACAAGGGGCACAACTTACACAACAACAAAAACACCAACAGGCAATACAAATATTACAGCAAGCTTTAACCATTGCACAACAACTCAAAGACCAAAAAATTGAAGTAACCGCACTGCTTGGGCTTGGATTTAACTACGACGCTTTAGGAGAAAAGCAAAAAGCACTCGATTTTTACAACCAAGCTTTGCCCCTTTGGCAGGCTGTGGGCGATCGCTCTGGTGAAGCTGTCACACTCAGTAACATCGGTGCAGTCTACGACGCTTTAGGAGAAAAGCAAAAAGTCCTCGATTTTTACAACCAAGCTCTGCCCCTAACACGGGCTGTGGGCGATCGCTCTGGTGAAGCCACTATACTCAATAATATCGGTCGAGTCTACTCCAATTTAGGAGAAAAGCAAAAAGCACTCGATTTTTACAACCAAGCTTTGCCCCTTTGGCGGGCTGTGGGCGATCGCTCTGGTGAAGCTGTCACCTTGGGTAATATTGGTGTACTCTTCCAAAGTACAAATCGGCCAACTGAAGCCATTACTAATTTAGAGCAATCTCTCAAAATCAGCTTAGAAATGCGTCGGGGTTTGCAACGAGAAAATCGCCAAAAGTTTTTACAAGAAAACGGTGGAAACGCAACTGCTTTAGTCGATGTCTTCATTAACCAAAAAAAATACGCTCAAGCCTTTGAATGGGTTAACCTATTCACTACAGCCGACCTTGCTGATTATACTCGCCTCATTAATGCCAAAGTTGCCAACCCCGAAGCACAGAAAGCTCTTGATGACTGGAGTAAAAAAAATCAACAATTGGAATCCTTGCGGCAACAACTGCAAAGCGATCAATCCGAAAGCCTACCCGAACAGATTCGGCAATTAGAAGCACAAGTTTACTCACAAGCCGAAAATATCTCTCGCCGTTTTCCTGAAGTAGCAGAGCTATTTGAAACGACACCCACAGATATTAAAAACCTTACATTCTCCATTCCCACAGGAACAGTTGTAGTTCAACCTGTCTTGCTGACTAATGTAGGAGATATGCCCGACAATATTGCCTTTTTTATCTTCACTAAAGGCGAGTTGAGCGTTATTAAAAAATCTATTGACCCCACTGAATTTAATAAACTTATCACTCAATACTTAAAAGAAGTACAAAACGACGGTGATTTTAGCTACGTTGAAACTGGCGGCAAAGTTTATGATATTCTTATTCGTCCTATAGAAGACAAAATTAAGGCTTTATCCCCCAAAGAACTTAGTATTATTGCTACTGGTCAACTGCGCTCTTTACCTTTTGAGACTCTTTACGACAGTAAAACCAAGCAATTTCTGATCCAGAAATATCCTGTCAATTATCTCACTCGCATTTCTAATAATTCTCTAAAATCTCCAGGTGTGCAAAATGCCGTACGCGGAAAACCACAAGCTGTTTTAGCATTTGGTAATCCTGTACCCCGTGACCCACAAAATCTACCAGGTGCAGAGGTAGAAGTCAAAAATATTAAGGAAATACTACCAGATAGTGAAGCCTATCTCGGCAGTAATGCCACCCTGGAAAAGTTTAGATCCCAAGCATTGCGCTTTTCGTTTTTGCATTTAGCAACTCACGGCTGTTTCCAAACTGAAGACTGCAAAACAGTCAATTTAAAAAATAATACGTTACTATTTGCTGATAAATCCTTAGATATTGCTAATGCTGCTCTTTTAGGGTTACAAGGCACACAACTGATTACTCTTAGTGCCTGTCAAACTGCTGTAGACACTAATTTGGATGGTATAGGAATTGCAGGAGTTGCTTATATATTTGAGCGGGCTGGTGCTAAAGCTGTGATGGCAAGTTTATGGGCGGTTGAGGATGAAGCAACTCAGGAATTGATGGTTTATTTTTATCAGAATCTCAAGCAGGGTAAGACGAAAGGGGAAGCTTTGCAAAAAGCGAAGTTGAAGTTAATTGCAGACCATCGCCATCCTTTTTATTGGTCACCATTTGTATTAATTGGTGATGCACGTTAAAGTAATTCGTAATTAAGCCCAAATCCTGGATTTACCCCCCATAATCCCCCCTTGTAAAGGGGGGAAATATCCGGTTCTCCCCCTTGCCAAGGGGGAGTTAGAGGGGGTCAGAAGGACTTGTGTGTACACCGTAGCTCCGACTCGGAGAGGGACAGACTTGAACGAAAGTTCAAGGCAGGGAGAGGTTCGTGGAAGCTCACGTTAAGCCACGGCGAAGGTCATTCGCGACTACACATAAGGAAAAAATTGAGGTTTTGAAACCCACGGAGGTGGGTTTTGCTTGTATAGACGCGGTTTCTAACCGCCTTTTTAATTACAAACCAATTCACTCACAGCAACTTATCTGGCGTAATTGGCAAATCACGAATCCGCTTACCTGTGGCATGATAAACTGCATTAGATATGGCGGCTGCTACCCCAACAATGGGAAGTTCCCCCAGGCTTTTGGTTCCTAGTGCATTCACATAAGGATCGTGTTCTTCAATAAATTGCACTTCCATATTTGGGATATCTGCATGAACGGGAATGAGGTAATCAGAAAGGTTGGCACCAACTATTCTGCCCTGATTAGTATCCATTACAGTTTTTTCCATCAGCGCCATACCGATTCCCCATATAATCCCTCCTATAACTTGACTCCGCGCTGTCTTGAAGTTGAGAATTCGCCCTGCGCCATAAACGCCTACGCAACGTCTAACTTTGATTTCTCCCAACAATTCATCAACTGCAACTTCGACAAATATCGCACCAAATGAATGTTTGGCGTACTGTTTACTCTCTTGGCTGAGTGAAGATTCTTCTGTAACTTCTAAACTTTCTAACCCATGACGACGTAGAATATCGGTGTAGCTGTCTCGCTTCGATGGGTCTTGTTTTAAAAATATTTGCCCTGACTCGACAGTAATATCTTCTGCTTGAGATCCACAAAGCAGAGAATTTGGATCTACGATCGCCATTTGGATTATTCTATCTCGTGCCGCGATCGCTGCTTTATGCACCGCAGGGGAAACACTAGCAACTGTAATTGAATTACCTGCGATGGGGGCTTTGGGGAGATTGCTGTCACCTAGTTCAAATTGCACTGGTAATCCTAATACCTCAGCGGCTACCTCTGCCATCACTGTATAAGTGCCAGTACCGATGTCTTGAGTACCACTTTGTACTTTCACTTCTCCAGTGGCAAAAATTTCTACTTTGACTGATGCAGTTTGAACGTTGGTGGGAAATGTCGCACTTGCCATTCCCCAACCAATCAAGCAATGATTATCCTGCATGGAACGGGGAACTGGATTGCGTTGTGACCAACCAAAAATTTCTGCCCCTTTTTGGTAACATTCTTTCAGGGATTTACTTGACCAAGGTAACTCTTTGTGAGGATCGATATCTGCATGATTTCTAAGTCGTAGTTCAATCGGGTCAATATTTAAAGCATAAGCCAGTTCATCCATTGCTGACTCTAGGGCAAACATTCCCGTCGCTTCTCCTGGTCCACGCATAAAGGTTGGTGTGGCAGTATTGATGCGTGCCAAACGGTATTTAACTTCGAGATTGGGACAGGCGTACATCATTGTTGTTGCTGCGCCCACAGGTTCTACAAAGTCATCGAAAAGGGAAGTTAAGGATGTGCCAACGTGATTGATAACGGTTAGTTTGCCTTCCTTGGTTGCACCTAGCGTTAAATGTTGTTCAGTTTGGGATCTATGGCCGCAAGCAGTGTACATTTGCGATCGCGTTAGCACAACTTTCACAGGGCGCTTTACTTGACGAGATGCGATCGCAGCGAGAATAGTATGAGACCTTAGCAGGGCTTTACAACCAAATCCTCCCCCTAAATATTTGGAAATCACGCGGACATTTTCTTGAGGAATATTCAGAACAGATGCAATTCCTCTTTGGGTTGCAGAAATCCCTTGAGTAGTTTCATACAGTGTCAAGTTATCCCCTTCCCACATTGCGATCGTTGCAGAAGGTTCAAGGGGATTATGATGTTCCATTGGCGTGGTATAAACTTGCTCTATCAGCACATCTGCCTGGGCTTTCCCCGATTCAACATCCCCTCTGGTGATTTTACCTGGCATAATGCCAAAAAATATTGATTCGGGTTCAAATATCTCTGCGGATGCCATTGTGACTGTAGGCAGCGCTTCCTCGTAGATAATTTTTATCTTAGAGGCGGCAGTTTCGGCTTGTTCTAAAGTTTGGGCAATTACAATCCCCAAATGTTGACCATCGTAGTAGATATTATGGTCTTTTTCGGTTGGCTGAGGTTGTGGAGGGCCAAAGAAGGGTATTTTTACCAGAGATGGGGTTTGTTGGTAAGTAACGACATCTATCACACCAGGGGCGATTGCGGCGGCGGATGTGTCTATTTGGATAATTTTACCGCTGGCGATCGCGCTTTGAAAAATCACTCCATAAGTTAAATTTTCTATTGGCACATCGGCTGTGTAAGGTGCTTCTCCCGTTACTTTCAGTCTGCCATCAATGCGATCGAGTGGTTTACCGATAATTTTATTCATGATTTTCCTCCCACAACTGAGAGTGCGCGTATCAAAGCGCGTTTAACTAATTCAATTTTGAATTCATTGTGTGTTTGCGGTTTCGCTTCTTTGACGGCTACTGCGGCTGCATCTCTAAACGTAGCTTCATTGATTGGTTTTCCTTGGAGAAATTCCTCAGCTTCCCAAGCACGCCAAGGTTTGGGTGCTACTCCCCCAAAAGCGATTCGTGCTGATTTGATGATGTCTTGTTCTATGTCTAAAGCAACAGCAACAGAAACGAGAGCAAATTCATAAGCAGCTCGATCTCTGACTTTTAAATAATGAGACTTATATGCAGAATCTGGAACTTCAATAGCGACAATTAATTCTCCAGGCTGTAATAGAGTTTCTTTTTCTGGCGTCTCACCTGGTAAGAGATAAAAATCATGAATTGAAATTCGCCGGGCTTTTTCTGCACTTTGGATGCAAATCACCGCATCTAATGCCGTCAGGGCTACAGCTAAATCGGAAGGATGCACAGCAATACAATGTTCGCTAGCTCCGAAAATAGCGTGCATTCGATTGTAGCCTGTAATTGCCGAACAACCTATACCGGGAGTGCGTTTATTACAAGGAAAAACCGGATCGCGAAAGTAGCCACAGCGGACTCGTTGCAGTAAATTACCGCCGACGGTTGCCATATTTCGCAGTTGCGGTGAAGAACTTTGTAACAAAGCTTGGCTAATTACTGGATAACATTCCTGAATTTTGGGATGGAAAGCTACATCGCTCATTCGAGAGACTGCACCAATGCGGATTCCATTAGCTTGAGATTCAATATCTGCTAAAGGCAAACTATTAATATCAATTAATATATTCGCTGTTTGAACTCCATCCTTCATCAATCCCAGTAAATCTGTACCACCAGCAATAAATGCAGCAGTTTTGTCTTGATTAACTGTTGCGATCGCTATTTCTTGGGAAGTAACTTTCGCATAACTAAATGGTTGCATTTTCCATTTCCTCTAGCACATCCCGAATTGCCGCAATAATATTAGGATATGCTCCACAACGGCAAAGGTTTCCACTCATCTTTTCTCGAATTTCTGCCTCAGATTTTGGTGATTCTTCTAATATCATCCCTACGGCTGAGACAATTTGACCTGATGTGCAGTAACCACATTGAAAAGCATCATGGGTAATAAAAGCTGTTTGCATCGGGTGGAGTTTGTCATCTTGGGCTAATCCCTCAATTGTGGTAATTTCAGCACCGATGTGCATTACAGCTAGAGTCATACAGGAGTTAATTCGCCGATTATTAACTAAAATAGTACATGCACCACATTCACCGCGATCGCAAGCTTTTTTAGTACCCATCAGACCTAACTTTTCCCGAAGCGCATCCAGTAAAGTGACGCGAGGTTCTAGCTTCAGGGTGTAGGAAACATTATTGACATTCAGTGATAAGTCTACTTCCTCTGAACCCAATATTTTCAATTCCTGGGTAAGTGAGTTTGAAGTTATTGGAGCTAAGGAATTGTCTTCCATGGTTAAAGCTGATACTAATATTTACATCTATTATCCCTTTTCTGTATCTATATTTTCACGCAATTTCAGATTCCTGGTTTCTCGAAGAAGTCGTAAATCTTATTACTCTAGTTAGAGGAAATATTTTAATGGCAGTTCTATAATTTTATAAAAATTATGTTGGGGAATGCATTTCCAGAATTTAATATAGTGACCTGTACTATTTTTTTAGCTCATCAAATAAACCTCATAGATGAACACAAATTTAACTGATAAATTATCCAAACCGTTAGTAGAAAAAGTTGCCATTGTGGGTGCTGGCCCAGGCGGTTTGGCTACTGCTATAGCACTTAGAAGCCAAGGGATAAATGTTCAACTGTATGAAAAAGCACAAGAGTTTCGTCCGGCTGGGACTGGGTTAGGACTGGCTCCTAATGGCTTGAATTTTTTAGATGCGATCGCACCGGGAATTATCGAAACCCTTAAAAATTCAGGATGCGAGGTTCACCACACGGTTTTAAAGAATATTCAGGGAGAAACAATCCGAACTAACGCAACTAAATACTTGGAGCAATATGGACAGCCATTGCTGACTATTTGGTGGTATCGTCTACAGCAAGTCTTAGCGTCGAGATTGCCATCTGATATTATTCATCTCAATCATCGCTGCATCGGCTTTGAGCAAGATGAAAACGGTGTGGAAATTCATTTTGATGGCGAAAAATCAGTATATGCAGATTTGCTGATTGGGGCTGATGGCGTCAACTCTGTAATTAGAGAAACTTTATTTGGTGAGGGGAAGCCTAATTATATCGGTAGTATGTGTTGGCGTGCCGTTATCAAGTATTACCACGAGCTATTTAATGACTATGAACTAGTTTTTGTCAAAGGCAATAAACAGTTTATGTATATTCTCAATGTGGGCGGCGGCTATACCAGTTGGATTAGTCGGAAATTCTCGCCTGAGTACTCCCTTTCCCACAACGCCGATGAGGTGAAGTCTCGTATTCTCCATGAATTAGCTGATTGGGACGAATCCTTTCGGGCGGTAGTCGAAGCGACACCAGCAGAGCAAATTTGGGAGGGGCCGATTTGCGATCGCCCACCATTAACTCAATGGAGCCAAGGGAGAGTCACTCTCTTAGGTGATGCCGCCCATCCAATGGCACCTGCTATGGGACAGGGAGCCAATACCACGTTTGAAGATGCATACAATCTGCAAAAGTGTTTTTCTGATTCAGCTAATCTCCAAGAAGCTTTAACTAGCTACGAACAGCGTCGCATTGAGCGGACAAAAATTATCCAAGCTCGTAGTGCCTGGGGTGAAATGCGCTACTACGAGGACACATTCGCATCCCCTGGACAGACACCACAACGGCAAATGACGCTCAACGAAGATTTTCATAAATGGCTGTATAGCTACAAGCCATCTGTGACAAGTTAAATTTTCGTGTGCGATCAGCAAAGCTACTTTTAAGAAAAGTAGCAACAAAAATTTGGTCAATTCTTAAAAACTTTTTGAATTGCTAATTTCCCCTAATTTTTGGTCGATACCGAGGGGAAATATTTCGCTTAATATCTATTTAATTTGCTGGAAATTCTCAATTGTCAAGAAGATTTCTTCATCAGCTATTTGACTGTCGTAATCGATATTAATTCGGGTTGGATAGCCGAGTTTAGGATCGTAGTCTACATCCAGTCTGTATGCCTTACGGTTGATAGCATCTTGAATCACATTAAAAAGCTTAGGAATTGTTCCGTATTTTTCAAAGAATTGCGGATTAACTGGTTGTCCCGTAGCTACAGAAGTGATTGAAGTTGTTTTTCCATTACGTACTTCAATGACTACTGGGCCTCTAGCATCTACTATACAAAAGCAACTGTTGCTAACCGTAATGCGATAGTTAGAAATATTTGCTTTATCCCACAAACTGCGATTAAATTTTAATCGTCTTAAATTCAAGTTATTATTCGTTGGACATTGTGCTTTCTCTACAGTAGTTTCGGAAATTGCTGGTAAGTTCAGCCCCAGAGATAGCAATAGTGTTGCACTGATGATGATAGGTAAACGCATATCAATCCATTTAGTTCTAAAAGCCCTAAATATATTTTAATATATTAATTACTTTACCTGCTTAAATTAACTTTATTTTTTGATTAAAATTACTTATTAGCTAACTGAATTTTCATCTTTTAAAAATACCCATCTAGAGTCCAATCTTGAAGACATAAATAAAGAACTTTGTTAAAATCTTTCTGATTACGTGTAATTATAATTGCCCTCTTAGCAAGAGCGATCGCAGCAAGGCATCTGCATCTGTAATAAGTTACATTTTAGTGTTGCAAATTGGATTGCGATCGCTAAAGCTACTTTTTTTCAAAGTAGTAACAATCTGGGCAATTAAAAAACTCATAATAAGTGCTAATCTTATCGAGTAATTTGAGAATATCAAAAATGACTGTTTTTAGTCAAGTCCTCAAACATAGCAAATTCGTGGAATAGTTGAGAATTATTCGCGTAAAATCAACACAACTTAATCAAAATGTTAATTTTTATGAGATAAGAAATTTCTATAGTTGTGTAGTAGCTGGGTTTAAAATCCTCAAAATCCAAAATAATATCAAAGTATAATCCTCCCAGTACTTGAAGTCCGAGGAGGATTCAATAGCCCTAATTAGCAATGCTGATGATTGCGGCTATTAGGATGTAGCTGCAAGCTTGCAGACATGCTTTAGATTCTTTGTGACTACGCAACTATCTCAAAGTTCGTAGCTGCCAACACTGGTGATGCTGTGAATGGATTGTTATCGTTATCAATATTGGCAAACAGAGCACCTGTCCCAAAGCCTGGCGATGTCGAGTTTTGGTTAAAGAACAAGTTACCAGTTCCAAGACTGTAAGTAATGAGTCCAGAGCTAGTTGCTGCTGCTGCATCATTAGCTACTATCTTAATTTGGGACAGATTGTTGAGTCCGACGAAAGTTGTCTTATCCAGAACAATTTTGTCGCTAGTGCTGCTGAAGTCAGTAATTTTATCTACACCTAGATCAGCACTATTGAACCAAGCGCCTGAGTTGAACACGAAGCGATCGCTACCACCACCACCTGTCAGGATATCATTACCTTTACCACCTAGAAGGATGTCATTTCCAGCGTCACCATAGAGGCTGTCATTACCAGTGCCACCATAGAGGCTGTCATTACCCTCACCACCAAAGCCGCTTAACGGTGTAGCTGTGCCAGTACCATCAAGCAAGTCATTTCCAACCCCGCCTGTGAACCTTACTGCATTTACGCCAGTTCCTGCCAGGTTGTTGACATCCAAAATGTCATCGCCACCACCACCATTGATTTCAAACCTCTCTGCGCTGTCTACAGTCAGGGTAAAGGGAACCAGGTTGAGCCGATCAAAGATTGCTCTGCCTTGGGCATCCTTTTGCAGACGGAAGGTATCTCCAGCAGCAGCTGCGCCGTTGACCTCAACCACGTCATAGCCAGCGTTACCGCTGATTTTGTCGCTACCGTCACCGTTGTTCCAGATGAGTCGGTCGTCGCCGTTTCCGCCACTGAAGATGTCGTTGCCGCGATTTCCGACTACAGTATCGTTGCCGTCTCCACCCGATAGCCAGTCGATACCGTCGCCACCTCGCAAGAGGTCATTACCAGTTCCACCATTAAGGGTGTCATTACCAGTTCCACCATTGAGGGTGTCATTTCCACCCAAACCACTGAAGTTATCAGAAGCGGCATCACTAGTACCTGTATCTGCTCCATTAGTCGGGCCTGGACCTGGAATCCAATTTATTGCCATGATCAATACTCCTAATTCTTAATTTTTAAGTGAATAATCAGGTACTAATACTTCATTTCTAAGAGAATATGAAAGTATTAGTTTTTGTCTTTAAACTACAAAACTTATAGTTTTTAGCTGCTAAGTATTACTCAGAGATACGTTCTTCTTTTATGCAGAATATTGGTTTTTGTAAAACTTCTTCACTATGAACTTTGCAGGCAGACCTTACTACATCCTGACTTTTCACGTCATCTGAAAAAGAAACAATAGCTCGTGAATACCTTTCACAAACTAGCTTTCAACTGATTGGATCATTTTTGCTAAAGTTCAAAATAGTGCTTCTGATGTGCCAGGATTAAATGCCTAGCTGTTAAATTTGTTACTTAGCATTAAAGTATATGCGCTGCTTGAAATATACTAATTACACAATCGCAAATCACTTCTATGAAGAGAGCCAAATTTCGTTAAAAGCAATGCCCAAAAAGAATTTAAAGCATTAGAGCAAAGCTTAAAAGCAGTATATTTCCTGATATAATAGACATTACATTCAACACATGACATAGTGTCATATTTTTTTAAGAATACCCATCCATAGTCCAATCTTGAAGACATAAATTAGGAACTTTGCTAAAATCTTTCTGATTACGCGTAACGACAATTGCATCCTTAGCCAGAGCGATCGCAGCAATTCTTAAGTCTTGCGTACCTACCTGGATTTTTTGCTGGCGTAAACTTTGATAGCAACTATAGGCTGCATTATCGAAATCCAGCAAGTTCATACTACAAAAGTAAATCTGGGTTATTCGCAGATTTCGATAAGCAACTACTAGCAGTTCGGGTTTAGTAGCACATTTGCTGATAGAAGCTAGTCTGCCTTTTAATTGCTCTTCGAGTGTGACTGTTGTAATAAATATGTTGGAACTTCCGGCAGCTTGAGCGCGTTGTAGAATTTTAGAATTACCATGTTGAGAAAGAGTAACATGATCGGTATCGAGGATATATTGGCTCAAGCTGACTGATTCTCCTCTAAGGAAGCTTCATAAGCAGCGACTTCTGCATCTAATTCACGTCGATTTGCTGCCATATCTTCTACAAAATCATCAAAAAGTGGGTCATCTTTGAAAATACCATCAAATTTAACCCAAGGATTGGACTCTTCAACCTGTTGCTGCTGTTTTAAGATTGGCAAACAACAAAGCCGTAATGTAACCCACCATAAGTAAGACATGATAGGGCTGTTGAACTCACCATCATTGATTAAACCATGAGCCATACGATTTCTTAAATTTGAACCGGAACGCTCAATTAGTAGGCCTTGGAGATCAAAAAGTATGTCTTCATCAAAAATTGAGTTTATTTGTGGATAGTTACGGGGGAAAAGAGTAGTATTCAAATCACGTTCATCTTCAATTCCCTTATTGATATCAATTTTTGAGGGTAGCGCACCGTATTTTCGGAGTAAATAACGGATAGAATTCTCAATTTGAGGAATAAGAATATGGGTGGATGTAATAAAATCTCCTGTTAGCCCAGCGTAAAGCCCTTTCGCAAACTGATCTTCTCTCCCCAGTGGTACAAACGGGTTGTTTGAAACTATTGCAAATAAGTCTTTTACTTGTACATTATGTTCCAGATTTATTTGATCTCTAGCTGGCTCAATATAAGCTTGGGCGTGGAGTTTTTGATATAAAATTGCATTTTTATACATCTCAAAACGAATTGATCTTTCTACCTCCTCTGGATTATTGGATAAGCCCAACTTGGGTTGACGAGCTATAGGTTTACCCATCTGATTAATCATTACAGATGGGAAGAAATGATATATGGGATTTTCAACAGCTATTTCCAACACTTCTTGTTGAAGGAAAGAGGCTTTAGGTGGTGATCCCAAAAATGCTAGAGAAAAGAGTGCATCATAAAATTCTTTATCTTTGACGTGTGATCTGGCTATTTCCACCTGAACACTAATATCTGTCTCATGAGAAATCGAAACTAACTCATTTAAGGATTGCTCTTGATACTGGTTAAGAAGCCTGCGAATTTCCTCGGTTCTTTGTTTTGCAGCTATAGTTTCTTCCTTAGTACCTCGGACATTCATGAAAGCTTCAAAAGCTTTCTCCATAAAATGTGACGCTCGCAGGTAGCTTACATCTGTACCCTTAAGGCTATCTTCAGCTTCTTTGACATAGGTTTCAGCAGCCTGCATTTGCGCTACACGTTCCTGTTCTGCATCTTTTTCCAGACGATGCCATTGTGCTTTAATTTCCCAATAGTTTCTTGCCCTACGCCAATCATTCGCTGATTCTGATAGGGTTGCGGCTTTCTCAGCTAGAACAGCGTATTTATTAAAATTACCGCATTTGTGTTCTTGCAAAAGCTCCATAAGCTTTGCTGATAAAAACTTTGGATCTTCTCCATTGCAGCGTTCAATAACTTTCTCTATATGTGCAACAACATCTTCAAATTTATGATTAATTTTGCGTGCTAGCCAGAGCGCCCGTTCAATTCTAGCGAAACAAAAAGTCCAGTTTTCAGGGTCTTCTAATTCTGCGGCAGATTTTAAGTAATCTGTGACTGCTAACTGCGCCATTTTATAATAGTCACGTCGTTTACTAGTCCAGAGAATATCTGCAATTCGTGCTTGAAGCTCTGGGTCTGAGACTTCACCCACAATTTCAGCCAAAAAATCTAGCTCTTCATCTGTCAGACTATCAACAAATTTAGCCAACAATTCCTCTGTTAATTCTGGCTTGATTCCAGTACCAGTCAGTAACGCCAGAATCTCAAAGACAGACTGTTCTCTAATATTTCCTGCCTCTTTTGCTTCCTGTGCCTTGTTCGAGAAGACTCTGTTGTAAGCGCTACACTCTTTTCTCTCGCTGCTATTAACCACTTCTAGCCAGCGAGAGTTAATGAAATCTTCTTTAGTGAGAGGAGGGTTTATTAATGGCATAGTCTAGAATTATTTAGCTATACATCTACTATGCCAAATCTGAAATAGATCGGGTTATTGTTAGCTCTAGCTGAATAATGCAAACAAAAGCTATAAATTAACATTCCCCAGCAGAGCTAGGGAATAAGAGAATCCTAACTCGCGGCTAAATTGCCCCAACCGACGTAGAGTAACTTTGCAGCCGTTACCCGAACTTGGTCAGCGTTAGCCACCAACTGACCGCAAGCGTCCCAAGTCCCAGAAATAAATGTGCTTCTGGTACCTTCACCGATCGCAACTGGGGCTGTGTAATCACCAATTTGCACTTGCAAGGTTTCCAAATTTACTGTCACGGCGGCTTGAGGATTGGCAGCAACTAAATCTTGCAGTTGTTTAACAGTAACAGCATCGGCTGTCACGCAAGGTATGCCCATTGCCACACAGTTACCAAAAAAGATTTCGGCGAAGCTTTCACCGATTAAAGCTTGGATTCCCCATTTTGCGATCGCTTGGGGTGCATGTTCCCGTGATGAACCACAGCCAAAATTTCTATTGACTATTAAAATATTCGCCCCTTGGTATTGCGGTTGGTCAAAGGGATGTTCACCTTTAAGTGCTGTCCGGTCATCGATAAATGCACCTTCGCCTAACCCGTCAAAGGTAACGGCTTTCAAATATCGCGCGGGAATAATGCGATCGGTATCTATATCATTGCCCACTAAGGGTATACCGCGCCCTGAAACTGTTTTAACTTCACTCACCATAAACTTTATTTACCTATCATTTTAATGACAGCCTGTTAATTTCTACAAATGACAAATGACAAATGACAAAAAATTACAGCAACTCGCGCACATCAGAGACTTCGCCTTTAATCGCAGCCGTGGCGACCATCGCCGGACTCATTAACAATGTCCGACCGGAGGAGGAACCTTGTCTTCCTTTAAAGTTGCGGTTGGAGGAAGAAGCACTGATTTGTCTTCCTTGTAGCTTATCGGGGTTCATGGCCAGGCACATGGAACATCCGGGTTCGCGCCATTCAAATCCCGCTTCCTGAAAGATTTTATCTAGTCCTTCAGCTTCTGCCTCTTCCTTCACCCGTTCCGAACCAGGGACAACGAAGGCTTTGATTCCCTCTGCAACGTGGCGACCTTTGGCGATTTTCGCAGCTTCCCGCAAATCACTAATTCTGCCATTGGTGCAACTACCAATAAAGCAGACATCTATTTTAGTGCCCTTGATCGGTTGACCGGGATATAAATCCATGTAACGGTAAGCTTCTTCGGCAATAAATCGGTCTTCTTCCAGCAGTTCTTCTGGTTGAGGTACTGACTGGTTGACGCCGATACCTTGACCGGGAGTAATCCCCCAGGTGACAGTAGGAGGAATTTCGGCAGCGTTGAATACTACCACATCATCATATTGGGCATCAGCATCGCTCTTGATGGAATCCCACCAAGCCACTGCTTTATCCCAATCTGCATCTTTGGGAGCAAAATCTCTGCCTTTGAGGTAATCGTAGGTGACTCGATCGGGATTGACATAGCCGCAACGCGCACCGCCTTCGATCGCCATATTGCAGACAGTCATCCTCTCTTCCATATTCATTTGCTCAAATGTCGTACCTGCAAATTCGTAGCCATAGCCCACACCACCTTTCACACCAAGGGTGCGGATGATATGCAGAATGACATCTTTGGCATAAACTCCAGGGTTGAGAGTGCCGTTAACTTCAATTTTGCGGACTTTCAGTTTCGAGAGGGCGAGGGTTTGGGAAGCAAGAACATCGCGAACTTGACTAGTACCGATACCAAATGCGATCGCACCAAATGCCCCATGACTGGAAGTGTGACTATCTCCACAAGCGATCGTCATTCCTGGCTGAGTGAGTCCGAGTTCGGGAGCGATGACGTGAACTATACCCTGGCTACCAGAACCGATATTGTAAAAAGTTATGTTATTTTCTTTACAGTTATTTTCCAGCGCCTGAATCATTTCCTCTGCCAAGTTATCGGCAAAGGGACGCGCTTGGTTTTCTGTGGGCACAATATGATCGACTGTGGCGACGGTACGCTGTGGAAAGAGTACTTTTAGACCTCTTTCGCGTAACATAGCAAAAGCCTGGGGACTGGTTACTTCATGAATTAGATGAAGCCCGATAAATAGTTGCGTCAGCCCTGAGGGAAGTGTACCAACGGTGTGTAAGTCCCAAACTTTATCAAACAGGGTACCTTTGCTCATACGTCAATCAATATTTAAAGAGTCCGGTCTTAAATAGTATCAAAAAAAGTCTCGGTTTTTGCAGATAACTTAAATATTTTTAAACGCAAAGGAGCACAGAGGTAAGCGCAAAGGCACGCAGAGAATTTGCTACGAGTTGATTAAATTTCGTATTTGGAGATTAATAAACGATTCGCTCGCCTTTGAGGCAGCAAAAGCGAAAATTCTCCGAAATATTGAGATGCAAAGATGTAAATAACTTTATCCTTTTGAACAAGGATATGTTAAGACAATACGAGATAATTGCACTACCAGGTTATGTCCATAGATTTACGGGAATTTTATCAGGCTAGCGATCCCAGCAGAACTCTGTTTGTCAACAATAGCTCTGATGGCAAGTATTATATAGATTTTTCCTCGGTACGAGGTGGTGATATTCTGGGCAAGCTGAAGCAGAAAATTACTTTTTTTAAGCCGAATGAACCCACTTGCACTTTATTTACTGGGCATATTGGTTGTGGTAAATCGACAGAACTATTACGGTTACAGGCAGAACTGGAAAAGTTAGGCTTCCACGTCGTCTATTTTGAGTCCAGTGACGACCTGGAAATGACCGATGTTGATATTGCTGATGTGCTGCTAGCGATCGCTCGGCGTGTGAGTCAAAGTCTGGATAAAATTACCCTGGAGGAACCCAACAAGTTTAATGAGTTGCTGCAAGGTGCTTGGAAGGTCTTAAACTCCGAGGTGACGGCGGGAAAAGTTAAGCTTCCGGTGCTTGGTGATGTCGGTTTATCCGCAGATAAAGAAAAATTTTCTCTATCTGTGGGCATTGGTGAAATCACCGCGAAGATGAAAAATGACCCAACGCTGCGAGAAAAACTCAATCAGTATTTAGCACCGCAAAAAACTAAGCTGCTGGAAGCGATTAATCAAGAATTATTGGAACCTGCGATCGCTAAACTCAAACAGCAGGGTAAAAATGGTCTGGTGGTAATTGTCGATAATCTTGACCGCATAGATAATCGTGCCAAACCTTGGGGTCGTCCGCAGCAAGAATATTTATTTGTCGATCAGGGTGAGTTTTTGACGAAGCTGAATTGTCATCTCATCTACACCATGCCTTTGTCTTTGAAGTTTTCCAATGATTACGGAATGCTAACTCAGCGTTTCCCAGAAGATCCCAAGGTGTTACCAATGGTACCTGTGCAGTGGTCTGATGGCAGTGTTCATACACAGGGAATGTCACTCATGCAGCAGATGGTACTAGCTAGAGCTTTTCCTGACATCACACCAGAGGAGCGTTTAAATAAAGTTACCGAGATTTTTGATAGTGCTGCTAGCTTAGAGCGTTTGTGTAAAATGAGCGGTGGTCATGTGCGGGACGTGCTGAGGTTGCTAAATACCTGGATTATGGAAGAGATGAGTCTTCCCCTAACCCGTGAAACCTTAGAGCAAGTTATTCGTTCTCGGCGGAATGAAATCATGTTGCCGATTTCTGAGGATGAGTGGCAATTGTTACGCCATGTCAAAGAAAGGAAAAAGGTGAGCGATGACCACGGATATCAAAAACTGATTCGCAGTCGCTTTGTCTTTGAATATCGGGATGGTGGCGAGTCTTGGTTTGATGTTAATCCCGTTTTGGCTGAGGCTAGGGAATTACAGTGAGGAATAAGGGAACCGATGAATAATTAGATTATGAAATCAGAAACCAAAAATGTTTTGTTAAAAGCTTATGCACAATTGCACCAAATCACAGAAGAATTGTACTCAGCCTCAGATAAAGCCATAGAAAACAACGATTTCGAGGACGCTAGCTTACTAGCTAGTAGAGCAGATAGACTTTATGAAGAGATAGAAAATTTAGAGATTGTAATTTCAGAACAGGAGGAAATATGAAAACAATCCAAGAGTTAAAGACTCGTATTCAAGAACTCAGTAAACAAGCTGTTGAATTTAGTAGAAAAGCATCTGAAGTGTGTTTAACTGACCGTCAGCAAGCCAAGTATTTTAGACAGCAAGCAAGAGAAGCTAGCAAACGCACTCAAGTATTGATACAGGAATTAAAACGCCAGGAAGTTTAATTTTGTAGTCAACTTAGAGCCACGGCGAATGGAATTCGCGGCTATACAAACAAAGTTCACCTCCGTGGACTAGGGAAAAATTTAGTGTTTATAACCCACAGAGGTGGGTTTTGCCTGTGTAGACGCGGTTTATAACCGCCCTTTTAACTTATGACAGACTCGCAACCATCAGAAGATAACCATGTAAACAGCGATCGCACTCTGCAACAATTAGCTTGGGCAATAGAGTCCTCCGTGGGACAGTTTAAGTTGATATTGGCCCGGTGTAATTATGCAAGAGAGCGCGATCGCTTAATATCCAGACTGCGAGAAATTTGTCAAGTCGAAATTCGTGTTTTGACGGTGCAGCAATCAAACAGGACTCTTTATACTGCAATTCAGGAAGAATTCGGCGCAGAAATGCCAGCCTGTGTGATGGTTGTGGGTTTGGAATCTGTGCAGAATTTGCCTGTGATGTTAACTTCTGCGAATCAGGTGCGGGAGGAGTTTCGCAAGAATTTTGCTTTTCCCTTAGTGTTGTGGGTTGACGATGAAATCTACAAGCACCTAATACAGCTTGCGCCTGATTTGGAAAGTTGGGCAACTACGAGGAATTTTGCCATATCCACACAGCAATTACTAGATTTTATCATCCAAACGGCTAATCAATGGTTTAATGGTAATTTGCAATTTAGCGTCAATTTATATCTGAAACTGGAAAATGAGTTAGAAGCAGCGCAAATAGATTTAATTAAAAAGCCAGATATTTATAATTTAGATATTCAAGCTAATTTAGAATCTCTATTAGGTTTTATTAAACAGATAAATAATCAAAAAGATTCGGCATTAGAGCATTATCACAAAGCTTATAAGCTCTGGCAGCAAAGTCATAATTTAGAAAAGCAAGTAAAAATCCTCGGTGAGATTAGCTTTTGCTATTATCTCAAAGCTTTGAAGCATCAAGATATCAATTGTCAAGATTGGCAGAGAACGTGGTATTCTCTTCAAGAGTATATACATTTTATTAACCAGTTCCAAAGTCCAGATTTAATTGCTAACTCAGTAGTTAAGTTTGGTGATATTTTGCGAGACTTGAAAAAGTGGGAAATATTGCAGAGTCTTTCGGAACAAGCTTTAGTAATCCATCAAAATAACAAACAGCCAAGGGAATTAGCCAAAGATTACGGTTTTTTAGCTGAGGTGGCTTTGGCTCAAAAAAACTGGACGAAAGCAAATCAGTTAGTTAAGCAAGCATTAGAAGTTTTTGCTGCGATTCCAAATCTGGAACCAGCTAATATATCAGGAATTTTATCTGATATTCCCGAAAGGGTTTTAAAATCAAAAGACTTGAGCTTATATCAATTTATTTTAGGTCGTTCTCAATACCATTTAGGTCAAATTAAAGAGGCAACTCTCAGCTTAGAAACTGCTAGGGATGTGGGTAATCCCTTAGAAGATGTCAGGCTTTACTTGGATATTCTCAGGTTTTTGCAGCAGCTTTATTTTGAACAGAAAAAATATCTCAAAGCATACAAAATTAAACAGCAGCGGCGTTCCATTGAACAGCAATTTGGCTTGCGGGCTTTTATTGGTGCGGGTAAGTTAGAAGCTACAAAACAGGCATTTGTAGAGACATTGCGCTCAAATTCTCCCCAGGGAAACATTGCCCCAGAAATTGCTGCATCTGGTCGCCTCTTGGATATAGAACGTTTGATTGAACGCATGGGTCGCCCTGATTATAAGCTGATAGTAATTCATGGGCAATCGGGTGTAGGCAAAAGTTCCCTGGTGAATGCGGGACTGGTGCCTGCTTTAAAGAATAAAGCTATCGGTACTCAAGATTATTTGCCGGTGGTAATGCGTGTTTATACCAACTGGGTGGAAGAGTTGGGGAGGCTTTTGGCAAGAGATGAGGGGGATATAGCTTTAGCTTCCCGCAGGGTGGAGGATGAGGGAGATGAGGGAGGGTTAGAAGGTCAAAGTCGAGCCTCAGAAGGTCAACGTCGAGCCTCAGAAGGTCAAAGTCGAGCCTCAGAAGGTCAACGTCGAGCCTCAGAAGGTCAACGTCGAGCCTCAGAAGGTCAACGTCGAGCCTCAGAAGGTCAAAGTCGAGCCTCAGAAGGTCAACGTCGAGCCTCAGAAGGTCAAAGTCGAGCCTCAGAAGGTCAAAGTCGAGCCTCAGAAGGTCAACGTCGAGCCTCAGAAGGTCAACGTTCAGCCTCAGAAGGTCAACGTTCAGCCTCAGAACTCGGAACACCGCAATATTTAATATCCAAACTTAACGAAAACGAACAGCGCAACCTCCGCACGGTGTTAATTTTTGATCAATTTGAAGAATTTTTCTTTGTCTACACCGAACCTGCACAAAGGAAGCAGTTCTTTGAATTTCTGGGAGAGTGTCTGAATGTTCTATCGGTGAAAGTTATCTTATCGCTGCGGGTAGATTACATCCATTACTTGCTAGAGTGCAATGATTTGTCCAGTCTCAAGATTATTGGCAATGACATTCTCAGTAATAATGTGCTTTACAAGTTGGGGAATTTCTCACCTACTGATACAAAGTCAATTATTCAGCGTTTAACTGAAAATACTAGTTTTCGCTTAGAACCTGTTTTAGTTGAACAACTCGTGCAAGATTTAGCCGGAGAATTGGGTGAAGTTCGTCCCATTGAGTTGCAGGTTGTGGGGGCGCAACTGCAAACGGAGAATATTACAACTCTGGCAGAATATCGGCAGCGTGGCACTAAAGGGGAATTGGTTAAGCGTTATTTGGATGAAGTTGTTAATGATTGTGGTGAAGAAAATCAGCAAGCAGCAGACATATTACTCTATTTGCTGACGGATGAAAAAGGAACTCGCCCTTTGAAGACTCGCGCTGAGTTGGAACGCGATTTGTTCCCGTATTTCTCGGAGATCCCCCGAACCCCCCTTAAGAGATTTCCAACAAATCAATTATCCAATCTTGTGGGGTGGGCGTCTCGCCCGCCCGTTATCCTGGGCGGGCAAGATGCCCACCCCACAAGAAATAGTTGGGTATCTTTTTATTTGTCAGTCCTTAAAAAGGGGGGCTTAATTTCTTTTACCCCCTTTTTAAGGGGGTCGCCGCAGGCGGAGGGATTAGAAGCTAGGGCGAAACAAGCTTCTGAAATCAGTAAATTAGATTTAGTGTTAGAGATTTTTGTCCAATCTGGCTTGGTGGTTTTGCTACCAGAAAACCCGGCTGACCGTTATCAACTGGTACATGACTACATCGCCACCTTTATCCGCCAGCAACAGGAACCGAAGTTAAAGCAGGTGATGGCGGAACTGGAAAAAGAACGAGAACAAAGAAAACGGAGTGAGGCGAAACTAAATAGCTTTCTCAAACGCGCCCTTTTTAGTTCCATAGCCGCAGGTTTAGGATTTGCTGGATTGGCAGTGGTAACATTCCAGTGGACAGTAGAGGCAAATGTTCATCTAATTAACGCCATCAATAATTCTTCAGAAGCATTTTTTGCCTCTGGACAATATCCAGATGCTTTAATAGCAGCCTTAAAAGCAGGTAGCAAACTCAAGCATACAATTTGGGCACAGCACAGAAGCGATATCCAAATGCAAACCGTGTTAACTTTACAGCAAGCGGTTTATTTAAAGCCAAGCGAAAGAAAAGAAAATCGCGCCATAGAGGTAAATACCTTAGAAGGTCATAGCAGTACGGTGAATAGCATCGCCTACAGCCCCAATGGACAACAGTTAGCTTCTGCTAGTTGGGACAAAACCATCAAAATTTGGGATGTCACTAATGGTAAACTCCTCAAATCACTTTCTGGTCATAGCAATTTGGTCTATAGCGTCGCCTATAGCCCTAATGGACAACAGTTAGCTTCCGCTAGTGAAGACAAGACCATCAAAATCTGGGATGTCACTAGTGGCAAACTCCTCAAATGTCTAACTGGTCATAGCGATAGGGTCAATAGTGTCGCTTATAGCCCCAATGGAGAACAGTTAGCTTCCGCTAGTGAAGACAAGACCATCAAAATTTGGGATGTCAGCAGTGGCAAACTCCTCAAATCCCTAACTGGTAATAGCGATAGGGTCAATAGCGTCGTCTACAGCCCTAATGGACAACAGTTAGCTTCTGCTAGTTGGGACAAGACCATCAAAATTTGGGATGTCACTAGTGGCAAACTCCTCAAATCCCTTTCTGGTCATAGCAATTTGGTCATTAGCGTCGCTTATAACCCTAGTGGGCTACAGTTAGCTTCTGCTAGTCGTGACAAGACCATCAAAATCTGGGATGTCACTAGTGGCAAACTCCTCAAATCCCTGACTGGTCATAGCAATTCAGTCATTAGTGTAGCTTATAGCCCCAATGGACAACAGTTAGCTTCCGCTAGTTATGACAAGACCATTAAAATTTGGGATGTCACTAGTGGCAAACTCCCCAAATCCCTGACTGGTCATAGCAATTGGGTCACTAGTGTCGCTTATAGTCCCAATGGACAACAGTTAGCTTCCGCTAGTCGTGACAAAACCATCAAAATCTGGGATGTCAGCAGTGGTAAACTCCTCAAATCCTTAACTGGTCATAGCAGTACCGTCTATAGCGTCACTTACAGTCCCGATGGACAACAGTTAGCTTCCGCTAGCGATGACAAGACCATCAAAATCTGGGATGTCACTAGTGGCAAACTCCTCAAATCCTTAACTGGTCATAGCAGTACCGTCTATAGCGTCACTTACAGTCCCGATGGACAACAGTTAGCTTCCGCTAGTGAAGACAAGACCATTAAAATCTGGGATGTCACTAGTGGCAAACTCCTCAAATCCCTGACTGGTCATAGCAGTGCGGTCAATAGCGTCGCCTACAGCCCTAGCGGACAACAGCTAGCTTCCGCTAGTCGTGACAATACTATCAAAATCTGGGATATCAGCAGTGACAAATTCCCCAAATCCCTCTCTGGTCATAGTGGTACGGTCTATAGCGTCACCTACAGTCCCGATGGACAACAGTTAGCTTCTGCTAGCGATGACAACACTATCAAAATATGGGATGTCAGCAGTGATAAACTCCTCAAATCCCTAATTGGTCATAGCAGTGGGGTAAGAAGTATTGTCTACAGCCCCAATGGACAACAGTTAGTTTCTGCTAGTTATGACAAGACCATCAAAATCTGGGATGTCAGCAGTGACAAATTTCTCAAATCACTTTCTGGCCATAGCAATTCGGTCATTAGCGTCGTCTATAGCCCCAATGGACAACAGTTAGTTTCTGCTAGTGCTGACAACACAATAATTTTATGGGATTTGGATTTCGATAATTTATTAAACAGTGGTTGCAATTTGCTGAATAATTACCTCATTGGCCATCCAGAAGTGTTAGAAGAGTTGCAATCATGCCAAACTCCATCGCGGTTGGCGCAAGGGGCGACAGCATTAGTCATCCAAGGTGAAAAGTTAGCACGAAATGATGATATTAATGGCGCTGTTGAAAAGTTCAACAAAGCACAGCAGTGGGATAATAAATTAAAGTTTGATTCCCAGGCGAGAGCGAAAGAGTTGGCGAATCAAGCTAAGGGTGACAAGGGGACATTACCCTAATGGAATAGACTAAATAGATAATCACAAGGTGCAACGATGGTATACAGCGATTTTAGTCTCGCCAAGGTGAAAAAGAGTTTTGACTTAACACTCGATGAAACTCGTAATTTATTTGTTGATACAAAACCTGTTACACCATCAGAAACTCTCAGAACGATTTTAATAGATTACATCCCTTTGGCAACTGCGATCGCAACCGAAAAAGCAAGGTCAGAGTTTTTAATTGCACCAATTCTCGCAGAGGTCAGACGATTATTAAATAATAAAATCTCCCTATTTTCTGGGAATGAATTTAATGTTGATGCGACTCAAGGCTTACAAGGCTTTTGCGATTACATTATCAGCAATTCCCAGGAACAATTATTTCTTTCTGCTCCGGTAATGTTTATTTTTGAAGCGAAAAAAGAAGATATTATCGGCGGTTTGGGTCAATGTGTAGCAGCAATGATTGCAGCACAACTGTTCAATCAAAATCAAGGCAATGAAGTTGGGCGAATTTACGGCTCGGTTACTAGTGGAACTAACTGGAAGTTTTTATTTTTAGAAGAGACAACTGTTTATATAGATTCGACTGAGTACTATATTAAAGAAGTTGATAAAATTTTAGGTATTTTATTGCAACCTTTTCAGCCTGTTTTAACTGCTGTTTGAATATATAGTAAGTACTGATGTAACTTACTTAGTCAAGATTAAAAATTTGCTAAAAAATAAGAGAAGTTAAAAAACTCGTCCACCATTACTACTATTCAATTGATATGAGTCTATATTGTCTAGTTCACGGTGCCTTCCAAGCCACCTGGTGTTGGGATTTGCTAATTCCCTACTTAGAAGCACAGGGTCACAAAACTGTAGCAATGGATTTGCCAATTGAAAATGCATCTGCTACTTTGTCCCAACTTGCGGATACAGTAATTCAAGCGCTACCAAAAACTGATGATGATATTGTGCTAGTCGGTCACTCAATGGCTGGTACTATAATTCCCTTGGTTGCAGAAGCGGTAAAAGTGCGTCAACTAGTGTTTGTGGCTGCGCTACTTCCATATCCTGGAATCAGTACACTCGACCAATTTTCTCATCATCTTGATTCTGCTATGCTCAAATCATTCAATTACCAGCCAAAAGAGCCAAGTAAACTCGAACAGTTCCACGATGAGCCTGATATGTTTGAACCAGCTTCCGTAGGGAAAGATTATTCAGACGCAGCAGTATTAAGGGATTTTTTCTTTCATGATTGTCAACCGGATGTAGCACAGTGGGCAATCTCGAATAGTCGTTCGCAACAATCAATGGCATATATTTTTGAAACGAATCCTCTAAAAGCTTTGCCAAAGGTTGAGCGTAAATATATTGTTTGTACCGATGACCGAATATTGTCTCCTATATGGTCACGCTACGCCGCACGCAAGCGCTTAGGAGTCGATGCCATT
Source organism: Nostoc sp. ChiQUE02 (assembly GCF_034531305.2). NCBI lineage: Bacteria > Bacillati > Cyanobacteriota > Cyanophyceae > Nostocales > Nostocaceae > Nostoc > Nostoc sp. ChiQUE02. Next base: position 148,781 of record NZ_JAVRBN020000005.1, on the reverse strand, counting down.
GAACTAGCTTCTGGACATTGCCCACATCTGTCTCATCCTGACCTTCTTGCCTCAGTATTAACTAGTAATTAATTTTTTGAGTAGTATCCAGTTGATCCTCTTCTGTAGTTCTAAACAACTCAGCAGGTGGTACTTGTAGCTAGTTACAAAGTGTTAAAAAAGTTTCCATGTCTGGCATTTTGCCGCTCCTACCCTTGAAAGAGTAGATGGACTAATATTGCCAATCTTCGACGCCGCTTCGCGCAATCCTTTACTAACGCGCTTCTTGCGGACTAGGCTTGCTAGCTTTTCCGTATCTAAATGGGTTGTCATTTACTCAAGGAAGCGCATTAGCCATTGATTTAAAGATAACCTGATGCCCTTGATCGTTTGGATGAACGTTATCTGAAGAAATCAATGCATCGCCACCAGATGAAATCATATCTTGGTAAACATCTGCCCATCTGACCTTAAATTCTTTAGCTACACTTTTGGCAGCATCTCTGTAAATGTGATGCTTATTAGTTGTACCACTGTTAAATTCTGGATAAAGCTGATAGGCAGATGGTCTTACATATGGAGGAGAGCCGATTGTGATGTTGGCTCGGCTAATCCCTGCCACCAGAAGTCCTTGTACGATTTCGCTTAAATCGCTCTTATATTTCTCCACAGAAAAAGCTTTGCTGCTATATCGCAAATCATTTAGTCCATATAGGATGTAGACATCTTTAGGGTGATGCTTAACTACATCGTGGATATAGCGATCACGTCCATTGTTAGCAAGTCTGGGATAGCTATTCTGGAGAACAGTTGCGCCGATACCTTGGTTGTCTTCGCATAGCCCTTTGTTTTTGGATAGCAGCGTACTCCAGCGTAAAGTAGGATGTGATGCACCTGCCCCTACGGTAATCGAATCGCCAAAAAATACTGCCTTGCGGCAAGTGGTTTGTTGATTTGGCGAACCAGTTAAAAGTAGTGCGATTACGCTTAGAGTCAGACTATTAATCAAGATTTTGAGCATCTGGAAAACCAAGCATCAAGCATCACTTTCCATTCTTTGACTTTAAAAGACTATACCTTATGCAGGTGGTAGCATGGTTAGGAATGATAAGCGATCGCCCCTAGCCTCAACTCTTACCCCAATCCTTGCTGCTTTGATATCATGTCCGGCTGATTAGTTATGATTCGGTGCATCTGTGCAAAAACCTGAAAATTCTTTCTCCCCCTGCTCCCTGCTCCCTGCCCCCTTGCAGCCTTAATGATAAGTCTTTAACCGGATACGATATGAGCCGTTGGTTTATGATTTCAATCGTCAGTTTCATGCGCTAAACCTGAGCTAAAATTACTCTGTGATTGCAGGTAATTTCAGGTGATTTAGGATATTAATATTACCGTAAATCGTGATGGAAAAATTATGGTTCCAATCAAAAAGCCACCATGTGGCGGCTTTTCAACGATGGGCAGTACCAGACTCGAACTGATGACATCCTGCTTGTAAGGCAGGCGCTCTACCAACTGAGCTAACCGCCCTTTTCATCAATCCTTAACTAACATAGCAAAACATTTCGCGTTGCGCTAGTAGTTTTAAGAAAATCTTTTTTTCTCTTATACTGACTCAGTATTCAGTCATTCAGGATTTAGGATGCCCTCTGGTCGGACGCACGATCGCATTACTATGTATGCTCTGCCGTTCGTGGCGGGCGTTACTTTCTGGCAGACTCGCAGTAGCAATACAACTTTGTTGGTTGCAGGCGGGTTTCTCTTTGGCGGACTGATGTTTGGCCCCGATTTGGATATTTACTCTGTGCAATTTCAACGCTGGGGTTTCTTGCGCTGGATTTGGCTACCTTATCAAAAAAGTCTGCGGCATCGTTCTTTCTTATCCCACGGGCCGATTATTGGCACGATTCTGCGGATACTTTATCTGGGGTGTTTGCTAGCTATTTTGGCAATTTTCGTTTTGGCGATCGCCCAAAGGTTATGGAGTCTGAGTTTTAGTTGGCAGGATTTGGGACAAACTGTGGGGCGATCGCTCGTGCAATACGATACTGAATATATCGCCCTCTTTTTGGGTTTAGAACTGGGTGCGATGAGTCATTCTCTCAGCGATTGGGGCGGTTCGGCATACAAGCGCTTTCAAAAACAGGGCGTTCGTGGGTTGCTTCCTAGTGGCAAAATTAAGAAGCGGAAAGTTACAAGTCGCGGTAGTCGTCGAGCTACAGTTAGCAGAAAGAGCAACGGAAGAACGACAAAGGACAAATGACAAATGACAAATGACAATGTTAATACTTTGGCGGCGTTGCAGGAATTAATTGAAGTGGTGGCGAAGTTGCGATCGCCTGATGGTGGTTGTCCTTGGGATTTGGCTCAAACTCCCGAAACGCTGATGCCTTATGTGATTGAGGAAGCTTATGAGGTGGTGGACGCGATTAAGAGTGGGGATAAGAGTGCGATCGCAGAGGAGTTAGGCGATTTATTATTACAGGTGGTATTACAAGCCCAAATCGCTAGTGAATCGGGGCAATTTTCTCTCAAAGAAATCACTCAGGGGATTTCCCAAAAGTTGATTCGCCGTCATCCTCATGTGTTTGGTGATGTGTCGGTGGCCAGTGTGGATGAGGTGCGGCAAAATTGGGAACAAATCAAAGCTGCGGAAAAGGGCGAAGCATCTCCAGACGCGCAAAAACTGAGTGCGAAACTCGGTCGTTATGGGCGCACCCTTCCCCCACTGACGGCGGCGATGAAGATTTCTCAAAAGGCTGCGGCGATCGGGTTTGAATGGGAAAATATTCAGGGCGTCTGGGATAAGTTTCATGAGGAGTTGGGAGAGTTTCAACAAGCTTTAGCTGAGGAAACACCCGAACGACAACAAGCAGAATTAGGCGATTTACTATTTGCAGTTATTCAGTTAGCCCGTTGGCATAATCTTGACCCCAGCACAGCTTTACAAGGCACAAATCAGCGATTTGTCCAGCGATTAGAAAAAATGGAGACGGTTGTTGACCGTCCCCTTTCTGATTACAGTTTGGATGAGTTAGAAACTCTTTGGCAACAGGCAAAAGCTCAACTTGCGAAAGAAGGGAATGGGGAGTAGAGAGTTGGGAATGGGGAATTGGAAAGAGGCAGAGAGGCAGGGAAGAGGAATTTTCCCCCTGCTCCCCTGCCCATTCTCCATTCCCCATTCCCTTCTTCAAGATTTTTCAGCATTGAACCACTTATCATATAGCGATTGATAAGTGCCATTTTCTTTAAGACTCAGCAGGGCCTGATTAATTGGTTTGCGGTAAGGACTGTCGTTAGGCAGAATGATGCCGTAACTTTCTTCACGCAAGATACTGCCAACAATCTGTACCTTCCCTTTACCTTCATTGGCAGCATAGAAGAGAAGTACAGGCGCATCAAACACCACAGCATCAGCTTTTTTGGTTTGCAAAGCATTGTAAGCTTGCTCAATTTTGGTAACTTCTAAAACTGAAATCTTATGTTCTCGCAGATATGTGGCGGCTGTGCTACCCGCAGTTGTGGCCACTACCTTGCCGGGTAAATCGTCTATACTCCTGATATCCCCTTGAAGCTGTTGTACTGTCAATGAGGTAGTAGCGCTGGCTGTAAAGTAGGCGGCAAAAAGTACTCCGATGAACATCCAAACAATACCTACTAGGCGTCCCAATACTCCCTTGGGCATTTCATCAGCTTGGGTTGCTAATGTGGCAGCTGACCACCAACAGGCTTTGAAAATGCCAGGAAAGTATGATTGGGGAATCATCCCATCTTTATGATTGCGTTCAGATAACCAAATAATGTGGGCTGCGACGATAATTAGCACTAAGGCAACGCCTATTACTTGCAAGAGGCTAGTAGAGAAAAATAATTGCAAAATATTTGGGAAGGCACTGTCGTTGGTTTCTGAGTTTCGTACCATAATTTGCAGCCCCCCAGCCAAAATAGGTAATGAGAAATCAAAATTCTCCTGGCGTTCGGCTGTAATGGAAATAGCTGCAATCCCCAAATTAGCTTTGTTGTCTTTAATAGCAGAAAGCAGTTCCGGCACAGAGGAATATTCAATAAATTTAGACTCTACACCTATTTGATTAGCGATGCTGCGCCAGAGGTCGATACTGAATCCCGATAACTCACCTTTATTTGGTACCACAAAAGGCGGTATAACTCGTGTAGCTACTAATAACGGTTGTTGGAGTTTTGGGGATGGTTGGGGTTCCGGTTTTTGGGCCAGTCCTGGGGATGTCATTAACAATAATGCCAGAATCCCACCTACTAATCCTATGCAGGTATACAGTGCTAAGGAACGCCTGGTTTTGTTTCTCCGGTCATCTCTGCCAATCGGGCTTTTTCTCCCAGCTATAAGTTGGCGAAATTTACTAGCGATCGCATTTATCATCAGAATTTTCTTGGGGTTGTATGCAAAGTATATTTATCATGCCCACCCCATATCAAATATTACGTTAAACATCCCCCTAAAACCGATTTTTTTCAGATTTCAAGGGATGAATATGGCTAAACCTAAACTCAACGAAGCCCCCTGCCCCCTTGCCTCTTACTCAAGTCGAACTACAATTTGATGGTAACTGTCTTAACTTCGGTATATTGCTGCAAACCATATTCGCCGAGTTCTCGACCAATACCAGATTGCTTAAATCCACCGAAGGGTGCAGCAGCATCAAATACGTCGTAGCAGTTTACCCACACAGTACCAGCCCGGAGATTGTTGGCGATCGCGTGAGCTTTGGTGATATCCTGAGTCCACACAGCGGCGGCGAGTCCGTACATTGTGGCATTTGCCCGTTGAATAACTTCATCGATATCTTTAAATTTGATGATGCTCATCACTGGACCAAAGATTTCCTCTTGGGCAATCTTCATGTGATCGCGGACATCGGCAAAGACTGTGGGGGCGATAAAATAACCCTTGTCACCAACTCGATTACCACCACATAGCATCTGTGCACCTTCGCGCATTCCAGATTCGATATAGCTCATCACCCGATCGAATTGGTCTTTGTCTACTTGCGGCCCTTGTTCTGTGTTGGCATCAAAAGGATTACCGACAACCCGCACTTTTGCTCTTTCTACAGTTCTAGCAACGAACTCGTCATAGCATTTTTCTTCGACAAACAACCGCGAACCAGCACAGCAGCATTGCCCTTGGTTAAAGAATATGGCATCGTGCGAACCTGTGATCGCCCTGTCCATATCCGCATCAGCAAAGACGATGTTAGGACTTTTACCACCAAGTTCCAAGGTGACGCGCTTCAGGTTACTTTTGGCGGCTGCTTCCATAATTAGATGACCAACTTCAGTGGAACCAGTAAATGCCACTTTGTCAATATCCATGTGACTAGCGATCGCAGCCCCGGCGGTTGGCCCATATCCTGATAAGATGTTCACCACACCAGGGGGAAAACCAGCTTCAATAATCAACTCACCTACCCGCAGCGCGGATAATGGTGTTTGTTCCGCTGTTTTCATAACTACTGTATTACCAGTTGCCAAGGCTGGTGCTAATTTCCACGCCTGCATCAACAGAGGAAAATTCCACGGGATAATTTGACCAACTACACCCACAGGCTCATGGCGGGTGTAGCAGAAGTATGGACCGCTAATCGGAATAGTTTTACCTTGTACTTTATCAGCCCAACCGGCATAGTAACGATAGCAGGCGATGACTAACCCCAAGTCACCGAATGAATCTTGTAATGGCTTACCGTTGTCGAGAGTTTCTAAGCGCGCCAACTCATCAATGTTCTGCTCAATTAAGTCAGCTAGCTTGTAAAGCAACTCGCCGCGACGAGTAGCAGATATCTTTCTCCATTCCCCACTAGTAAAGGCAGCACGGGCTGCTTGTACTGCTTTATCTACATCCGGGGCGTCTGCTTCTGAGACTTCGCAGATTACCTCACCTGTAGTCGGGTTGATTGTTTCAAATCGGCGATTGCTGACACTATTTACCCACTCATTGTTAATCAGCAATTTGGTTGGGCCAATTTTGACCTGTTGCCCTGGTACTGTTGCTGTAACCATCAGGCCCTCCTTAAGCTATAAAAAAATTTGCTTAAATCTACTTATTATGTTTGTTGCTGTACAGCACTCTAGGTGGATTTCTTTATGAACTCTTTATCTTAAGATAAAAGTTAGAGGTTGAAATAGCTATTATCTTGTGTCTAATTCACATTGTAGAACTTGTATTGGAAAAACAAACCTCTATCTTTTGAGCAATAGTTTTGAGAGCAGCTTTTAGCGTACAGTTGGGCTTATATTTGCTCGATTTTTCCTCTCAGGTGCGCTTCTTAGTCTTAGCAAAGTCAGCAACATGAATGTAGACGATTTTAGTCAACAAATAGAGACGTTGCGCTCACGGGTGACGGGATTATCGCAAAGTAGTGCAAGTGAGCCGTGCTTGCAACAAGAGTTAACAACTGAAGCTTTTGAGGAACTTCAAATCGCCTTGGAAGAAATGAAAATCGCCTCCGAAGAACTACAAGCAACACGAATGGTAGTAGAGAAGGAGCGTCAGCGTTACCAAGAATTATTTGATTTTGCGCCTGATGGTTACTTAGTAACTGATACATTCGGTATTATCCTTGAAGCTAATCGTGCTGCTACCATACAGCTCAATGTTTTACAGCGATTTTTGATTGGCAAACCGCTGGTTACTTTCATCGCCCAGTCAGACCATCAAGCTTTTTTTAACTATCTGACTCAGTTGCAGCAGCTCGACCGGGGTGGGGAATGGGAAGTGTGTTTACAACCACGGGAAAAAATCTGTTTTGATGTTGCTTTGACAGTAGTTACCGTCTGGAACGAGAAAAATAAGCCAGTTGCTCTGCGCTGGCTAATGCGCGACATTAGCCAGCGTAGGCGTTTAGAGTCAGAGCGCAAGCAGTTATTTGCCAATGAGCAAGCCGCCCGGATTTCAGCCCAAGCTGCACAGAGGCGCTCTAATTTTTTAGCTGAAGCAAGTCGTGTACTGGCATCTTCCTTAGACTACCGCACCACATTAAGGAGCGTCGCGCAATTGGCGGTGCCTACCTTGGCTGATTGGTGTATTGTAGATGTCGTTGAAAATAATTCCTTAGTCTTCAGTAACCCAGTGATAGCTGCATCTGAACCCAAGAAGGAAGCACTGGTACGAGAACTCCGACAATGCAATCCAATTGCTGTTGATGCTGATTATGGACTACCAAAGGTTTTACGGACTGGTAAGCCGGAACTGGTTACTAATATTCTTGAGTCCTCACTACAAAGAAACCTATGGAACGAGGAACACCTCAATTTGCTGCAAGTTAAGTCTTATATGGTCGTTCCACTGCTGGTGCGTGAACGCAAGCTGGGGACAATTGTCTTGGCGTCTGCACAACCAGGGCGGCATTACACTATTGTAGACTTAGCAATGGCTGAAGAACTTGCCCAACGCGCAGCTTTTGCCCTTGAGAATGCACAGCTTTATCAGGAAGCTCAAGAAGCTAACCGAATTAAGGACGAATTTTTAGCGATCGTTTCCCATGAACTTCGTACACCTCTCAACTCTATGCTGGGTTGGGTTCAAATTATCCGTAATCGAAAATTAGACGAGGCAATTACCTTTAAGGCACTGGCGACAATCGAGCGGAATGCTCAACTTCAGAGGAAACTGATTGAAGATATCCTGGATATTTCACGCATTGTCCAAGGTAAAATCCGCCTAAATCTCCGTAAAGTTGACCTTGTATTTGTAATTAACGCAGCGATTGAAGCTGTACATCCCACATCTGAGATTAAGAATATTCAAGTTGAGTCTAACCTTGATTCCTCAGTAGGTGAGGTTATGGGTGATGCAGAACGCCTCCAACAAGTTGTCTGGAATTTGCTCTCTAACGCCATCAAGTTCACACCCAGCGGAGGGCGAGTTGAAGTGCATCTAAAGCAGGTAAACTCAAATGCTCAGATAACTGTCTCTGACACAGGTAAGGGAATTAGTGCTGACTTTTTACCTTATATCTTTGAGCGCTTCCGTCAAGCTGATAGCACAACTACTAGAACAGAGGGTGGTTTGGGGCTGGGACTGGCAATTGTGCGCTATTTAGTAGAAATGCACTCAGGCACAGTCTACGCAGTTAGTGAAGGTGAAGGACGAGGAGCAACATTTACAGTGCTGTTGCCGATTATAGAATTGCAACAAGAGCAGTTAATTAAAGAGAGTGAAGTAAAAGTTGATAACCTCTCAGTGCTCAACGGCTTGCAAGTACTTGTTGTAGATGACAATGCCGATACGCGTGAGTTAATTACCTTTATTCTTCAACAGTCTGGAGCACAGGTGACATCAGTTAGCTCAGTAGGTGAAGCTTTAGAAGCGCTGGCACGATTAGAACCAAATGTTTTAGTCAGTGATATTGGAATGCCAGATGAAGATGGTTATTCGCTGATTCGCAAAGTGCGAATCAGCGAAGCAGCTCGAGGAAAAAAAATTCCAGCTGTAGCACTGACGGCCTTTGCTAGAGATGAAGAATGCAAGCTGGCTCTGGAGGCTGGATTCCACATTCATCTATCCAAGCCAATCGAGCCAGATAAGTTGGTGACAGTGGTGGCGAACCTGGTCAAAGGTAGCAAACAAGGTTAATGCACAAGTAATATCAATTTGAAAAAAGAATACGACAAATAGACCATTTGTAGAGACGCGATTCATCGCGTCTTTGCCCAAGGATGTGTTGCAATCATTAATTAAATTGGTATAAGCTCCCGGTAAAATTTGTATAGGCGTAGCCAGCCGTAGGCATCGCTCAACAAGCAAATGCGATCGCCCAACAAGCAAATGCGATCGCTCAACAAGCAAATACGATCGCCCAACAAGCAAATGCGATCGCCCAACAAGCAAATGCGATCGCCAAACAAGCAAATACGATCGCCAAACAAGCAAATGCGATCGCCAAACAAGCAAATGCGATCGCCGAACAAGCAAATGCGATCGCTGATTGATTACTTATTAAACCCGAAGAACCCCACCCCGCCAAAGCTACGCTTTGTCTCCCCTCCCCGCTTGCGGGGAGGGATTAAGGGGTGGGGTGCAATGACTGTGGGAATCATAACTATATTAATTATGCGGACATCATATAACCCAACTGTATTGTGGTATATTACAAACGAAAAAAAGGAGGCAGTTACTAACTACCTCCTGACAAATTAAAGCTTGGATGGACTGAGAAATGCTTTGACAGCAGGCTAGAAACTCAGCTAGCTGCTCAAGAACATAATCAAGACCACTCCCAGGATAATCGATCCACTGCCAAGGATAAATGACCAGAAGCGATGATAACTGTTGACAATAGTGCCATTTTCACTTTGGAGTTGAATCAGATCCATCCAAGGTGCAACACCCCGACGGAACCAACCCACAGCCCCAACTTGTTCACCAATCAAGCTTTTCACTCGCTTCATCCCAAACAGGAAATTGCCGATGGGGCCAAAGCGTGAGGCGTAATGCAGATAAAGCATTCCGCTGCGATCCTGAATTTTTAAATCGGAACCAAACTTATAACCAGCATCGCCACGACCAATTAGTTGACCTTCCAGTTTTGCAGGTTGTCCACGCAACGGACTGGCGTAGGGGTCTGACATGAGGGTGAGAATATCAGTTTCTGGTGCTTGCTTGTAGTCGGGGAACATCACCAAGGCTTTAACAATAATCCCTATCCCTAAACCAATTAGTGGGACACCAAATACTAAACCTGTGTTTTGGGAATTTGACCACAGAATCACACTCATTACCAAGCCAACTAAGAAACCAATTGTTTCAGCGCCATACAGGACAACGTCTAAAAAGAAGTTGCCGTAAAGCCTACTCTTATTAAGAGTTTTGCCTTCTCCAATAACTCGCCCCATATCAAACTCAGTCGGTAAACCCAATTGTTCAGCATAGTTGCTTAATGCACGAACTCGTTTACCTGTCAAGGGATGAGTTGAATTTAACTCCATCCACCGGCCCCAAGGGTTAAACATATCCCACAGAAAGACGCGACCAATTTTTTGGGGATCGGATGCAATGCGGTAAGCGGTTCCTGTGGAAGCGGCGGCTTTATGGTCATAAATACCCAAGGCGCGAGTCCCTTCAACTAAACGGCTAGGTTCTGGCGATCGCGAACCTTCTTCTAATATCCCATAGGCAATCTTCACCAAAGCGCGGGATAATCCATTGGGATTACCTGTACTTTCGGCTGCAAAGTGATCGGCAAAGTATTCCCGTGTGCGGGAGAGGTACAGCACGAGATAAGTACCGACGACATAAAACACGTATGCAACTAGGGCAGCACTTTGCATGGCATCTTTGATTTTGCTATCGCCACCGCCACGCCCCAATCTTCTAGCTGTGCTGTAAATTAGGTAACAAATTTGCACCAAGGTAGAAGCTACAGTCATCACTGCAAAGTCCCAGTGGACAATGTGCCCCAATTCGTGGGCGTAGACAGTAGCAATTTCATCGTCATCCAGGTATGTAAAAAGTCCCTGACTGACGACTAAACGGGCGCTGTTCGGCAACGATCCATAAGTAAAAGCCGTGGGATTTTGGTCGTTAATGATTCCCAGTCGTGGCGTTTTCAGCTTTTTCTGCTGACAGATTTGGCGAATAACTTTAGCTGTCTCTGGACTGAGGGTTTCAACTTCTGCTAACTCTACCCAGCGAGTTTGGTAAAGCCAGCCTTGAGTTAAATCCATGATGAATGGAGACAAGAAAAAGGCGGCGAGATTAAAAATTAATGTAATACCAATAGCGATCGCTAGCCCTTGGAGTGGATCGTCGCTACCCACAATAAATACTAAGCTCAAACCTAAAGCCAACACCATGCCAAACAGCAAGGTCATGGTGACACCAGAAGCTAACGCTAAACTACCACCTACACCCCCCATCGTTAATTTCATCCCAGTAGTGGCGGCGCGACCAGCTTTTTGGCTGGCTTTAGACTGAGTTGCTGGGGTTTGGCGGAAGGATTGACTAGCTTGTTCTGCCCAACTACGAGCCTGTGGGTTTTCACTCATCATTAACTTTTGACACAGGCTCTTGGCTTTTTCGATTTCGCCTGTGGCTTGATAGGCTTTCATCAGCCACATCTGTGCTGAAAGATAATCTGAGGAATCATGCTCAACACAATCGCGGCAGAATTGTTCGAGTAATTCAACCGCTTCTTGATAACGTTTTTGTTTTAAGGCATCTAATCCAGATTGCAATGACATAGGATCTCCCTAGCAAAGGAGTGGTATTTAATCCATCAATACTCAATAGATCCAGCGAGCGTCACTGCAATTTCGTAAAAATTTAAATAATGACAGTATAAATTATTTACTTAAGTAAAAGACTAGAGAAACATAAATTACGATGTCTCTCTAGTCTCCGGTACGCATAAATCATATTTAAGACTTTCAAATAAGCTCTGCAATAATACTTAGAATATTATTGAGGCTGTAAATTTATTATTTATAATTTCTTGGTGTTCCATAATCACAGAATAAATGTTTTGAACCTAATCTTGCTTCACCCGATCAGAGTAATTATTGATTACCCAGATGGTTCACCCGATTGGGGGAAGACGATAAGCAACGGTGGACTCAGATTGATAAGATGAAGAAAAAGTAATGATTTGTACTATGACTATTCTTAACATTGCTTCTCCCCTAATTGCGATCGCCGGGCAAACCCGCCAAGCTGCAAGTAAGCTAGCGATTCTCTCCACTGAGGCAAAAAATCAAGCACTTGATGCGATCGCTCAAGCTTTAGAATCAGCTAAAGATGAAATTTTACAAGCAAATGTTGCTGATTGTGAAGCTGCTAGTGCCGAAGGAATTCCCAAACCGCTCTATAAGCGCTTGCAGTTGGATGAACATGAATTAAGAGATGCGATCGCAGGGGTACGAGATGTTGGTAAGCTAGCCGATCCAGTTGGAAAAGTGCAGATTCACCGCGAACTAGACACTGGTTTAATTCTCAAGCGGATTACTTGTCCTTTAGGCGTTTTGGGGATTATTTTTGAAGCCCGTCCAGAGGCGGCGATTCAAATTGTTTCCTTAGCAATCAAATCCGGAAATGGTGTAATCCTCAAAGGTGGAAAAGAAGCGGTGCGTTCTTGCGAAGCGATAGTTAAGGCAATTAAGCAAGGATTATCTCAAACTGCTGTTAACCCTGATGCGGTACAGTTGCTGACAACTAGAGAAGAAACTCTAGAACTTTTGAAATTAGATAAATATGTGGATTTAATTATCCCTAGAGGTTCTAATTCCTTTGTGCGGTTTGTGCAGGAAAATACGCGTATTCCAGTACTAGGTCACGCCGACGGGATTTGTCATCTTTATATAGATAAAGCCGCTGATATTTCTAAAGCAGTTCCGATTACCGTCGATGCCAAAGCGCAATATCCCGCTGTTTGTAATGCAATTGAAACTTTGCTCGTTCACTCCTCTATTGCTACAGAATTTTTACCAAAAGTGGCTGAGGCTTTGGCAGAACGTCATGTGGAATTAAGAGGTGATAAAAACACCTTAAGAATTTTGCCTAACATCAAAACTGCAACAGAAATAGATTGGGAAACAGAATACAGCGATTTTATTTTGTCGATTAAGATTGTAGATTCTATAGAAGATGCGATCGCCCATATTAACAAATATGGTTCTCGTCATACCGATGCCATTATTACTGAAGATTCAGCATCTGTTGAAACTTTCTTTGGACTTGTCAATTCCGCTAATATATTCCACAATTGTTCTACCCGATTTGCTGATGGTTTCCGCTATGGTTTCGGTGCAGAAGTAGGGATTAGTACGCAACAAATGCCTCCTCGTGGCCCTGTTGGTTTAGAAGGATTAGTCACATACAAATATCAAATGACTGGCGATGGTCATATTGTAGCTACCTACACTGGGGCGGATGCTAAATCCTTTACTCACCAGGATTTAGTGTAAAATATTCTCCAAATTATATGCTTTAGTAACGCTAGAAATACATCGGATAAATCGGTGTATTTTTTATGTTAGTTTTTCTGAGTTGTTAAAAGTTTTAATTGGGCCATGCCATCGATCATCATTTAAGAAAACCTCGTCAAAAGCTCCATTAGTGTATTGATTTATTACCTTGCTCCAAAAGACTTGTGCGTCTAAGTTAAAAGCAGTTTGCCGTACCTCCCAACTCCCAGGAAACTGGTCGAAAATTTGAGTAGCTACTTGTTCACCAATGCCCTGACTTCGATATCTCCTGAGGATAAAGAACTCAGCAATAGACCTAGCATTGTTATCTCGATGAAGGCAAGTGTGCTGATTAACAAGTACAAACCCTGCCAGTTTCTCATCAACTTTAATCAGAAATGGGTGTCGCTGAGGTTCTGTCCAATAGTAATCAAGATATCGATAGCCAAACAAGCCATAGGCATCTACATCTTTAGCTTCTATCTTACTCAGGTCATACTGGTATAGTTCCATTAAATTACACAGCACTGACTTCTGTTGTTGAGTAGCTTTTACCACTTCTATTTTCATAAAGCATCTACAATACTGGAACTAAAACAGTGGCTCTGGAATTGAAAAATTCCAACTGGAAACTGCAACACATTTTCAGATGGCATTGGCAACTTTTTAAATTGTGGCTTGTGTGGCTTGCCCTTAAGTAAACTCCAAAAATTAAATTGCAATACGCTTGGGTTAAGGCTAAAAACTAAATCGGCGTAAGTTGCGTTGAGGAACGTAGCTTACTTCCCGCATGGTAACCCAACATTATCAAGGCTTTGTTGGGTAACGCTTACACTCAACCCAACCTACTATTCTTCTTAACCCAAGCGTATTGAATTAAATTGCCGATTTGACTTTAGACCTTTATCAATAAGCTGAGACTCTTAATAAGATGCTTACTCAACTCAAAAGCTTGTCTACTAAGGCTTGTATCTTACCAGGCAAGGATTTTATGACTTGTGTATACACCGTACTCTAAAAGGAGATGGTTAAAAAATAAATCTATAGATAGATTGACATCAGATTTGTTCACCGAAAGTATCCTTCCTTCGTAGCAAACTGGTTATAATTATTTTCCATCTCTCTCAGAAATTAAATTCTCGTCTAGACAGCATTTATATGGGACGTGTTCGTTCTAAATCTGACTTACCGACAAAAATCTGTCCGGTATGTCAACGTCCTTTCACATGGCGTAAAAAGTGGCAAGATTGTTGGGACGATGTGAAATACTGCTCAGAACGTTGTCGTCGTCGCCGTTCTGAAGCTCAAAATGAAACTGACCGCAACACAGACGCAAATAGCGCAAGAGATTAATGGAGTTACAGGTGCAACCTAAATTAATTATTCATGGCGGGGCTGGTAGTTCTCTCCACGGTAAAGGCGGATTGGAAGCGGTGCGCCGATCGCTCCATACAGTAATAGAAGAAGTTTATTCTCTGCTATTATGCGGAGCAACTGCCTCTGAGGCGGTGGTACAGGGTTGCCAAATGCTCGAAGATAATCCCCGCTTTAATGCTGGTACTGGTTCAGTACTGCAATCTGATGGGCAAATCCGGATGAGTGCTTCTCTGATGGATGGCGCATTAGGGCGGTTTAGCGGTGTGATTAATATCTCGCGGGTGAAAAATCCCATTGAGTTAGCGCAATTTTTACAAAACTCACCAGACCGAGTGCTATCAGATTTTGGATCGGCTGAGTTGGCGCGGGAAATGCAAATTCCCAGCTATAACGCTTTAACTGATTTGCGATTACAAGAGTGGATACAAGAACGCCAGGATAATTTTAAAAGTACAATGGCTGGCGTGGTAGCAGAACCTGAACTGGTAGAAACCAGCAATGCCGGACGCGGTACCATCGGCGTGGTAGCTCTAGATGCCTACGGTAGGCTAGCTGCTGGCACTTCTACAGGTGGTAAAGGCTTTGAGCGGATAGGAAGGGTAAGTGATTCTGCAATGCCAGCAGGCAATTATGCTACTAGTCATGCTGGTGTAAGTTGTACTGGCATAGGGGAAGATATCATCGATGAGTGTCTAGCTCCCCGGATTGTAGTACGTGTGACTGATGGTATGTCTCTGAAGGAAGCCATGCACCGATCCTTTGGGGAAGCGCACCAGAACAAACGGGATTTGGGAGCGATCGCTTTAGATATCAATGGAGCGATCGCTTGGGGCAAAACTAGCGAAATCTTACTCGCCGCCTACCACGACGGCGAAAAAATTGGTGACACTTTGGAATGGACTGGTAACGAACTGATTGGCTATTGTTGAATCAGTTTCAGCGCTTCGGCTAAAGTTTCTTGCTGATCAACCATTGCAGCTAATTCTTGGGCTTCATAACGCCCTTCAAAAGCTTCTAGCGCCGCTCTTTTCAGTGCCACTTGATATCCTTGTTGCAGAATATCCATTAATTCTGCTTGATTCAAGTAAAAGCCACCGGATTTGCGGCGCTTGTTTATTTTGTTGATTTCACGCACTGTATTTTCTATCGAAACATCCCAAGAACGAGTCGAACGTTTTTCAGCCTTTTGTTTAATTAAATGGATGAGCAGAATTACACCATAACTATCAATTTTATTGATTTTGTCACTGAGGCTCATTTCTTCTAACTCATCCACCAACAGCAGTGCCTCATGGATTTTGCCTTGTTCTAGAAATTGCCTAAGTTCTAGCAGTTCTTCCATCTTATGTGTTGAGATTTTGGCTTTACTACTAATCTAGCTAGATTAGACATCTTGCAAAACTCCTGGCTTCTGCTCTCAAAGCACAGATCAACCGCGATTAACACTAATGAATTATTTATGTTGATCTGTGGTTTTATTTTCAACACCTTTCCTGCGCCAAGCGGGTTTTACTACCTGACGACTACGGGCAATCACCAAAGAATCATCAGGTACATCTTCTGTAACTGTAGAACCAGCGGCAATGTAGACATCATCTCCCAAGGTGAGTGGAGCCACTAAAACGCTATTGGCACCAGTTTTTGTGCGATCGCCTATTTTGGTACGGTGTTTCTTCACGCCATCATAATTGGCAGTAATTGTACCAGCACCAATATTTACCTGATTGCCGACAACGGTATCACCTATATATGACAAATGTGCTGCATTCGTGCGATCGCCTAATTGAGTATTTTTCAATTCCACAAAATTCCCTACACGGCAACCAGCACCCACCTGTACCTGACCGCGCAAATGAGCGTAGGGGCCAATTCGGCTTCCTGACTGTACAGTGCTATTTGCTACCACTGAATATTGCACTGTGACATTTTCAGCCAACTGACTATTTTCAATTAAACTCCCCGGTCCAATATGACTTCCTGATTGAATAACAGTATTTCCCCGTAGATGAGTTTGGGGTTCAATAATTACATCCGGTTGTAATTCCACAGTTTCATCAATGGTGATGCTTGTCGGGTCGATGAGAGTGACACCCGCCAGCATCCATTTTTCCTTGACTCGTTTTTGCAAAATTTCAGATGCTGTTGCCAGTTGCAGGCGATCGTTGATGCCGAGAATTTCTTGGGAATCTTCCACATCCACTGCCATCACTTGTCCAACTTGAGTGACGGCATCAGTGAGATAGTATTCTTTTTGGGCATTGTTCGCCTCTAGGTGAGGCAGCACTTTTGCCAAATCTGGCCAGCGGAAACAGTAAACCCCAGCGTTAATCCGGTGATTTTGTCTTTGAGCAGCAGTACAATCCTTATGTTCGACCATTTGCTGCACAATATTTTCATCGTTACAAAAAACCCGCCCGTAGCCTGTGGGGTCGGGTAGGTGCGAGGTGAGAATAGTGGCGGCGTTTTGATTTTGAACGTGAGTTTGTAACATCTGCTTGAGAGTTTGGGTGCGTATCAACGGTAAATCACCGTTAAGTACCAGCAAATCCCCAGTGTAATCTTCCAAGTGGGGCAGTAATTGCTGGATAGCATGACCTGTTCCCAATTGCACAGTCTGTTCGACAAACTCCAAGCTGGGAATTGAATGCATGGCGGCTTGAACTTCCTCGGACTGATATCCTACAATCACGATTCGCCGTGAGGGCGAAAGTGGTTCTACACTTTCGAGAACTCTCTCTACTAGCGATCGCCCACCCAAAGAATGTAAAACCTTAGGTAAGCGTGATTTCATCCGTGTGCCGCGTCCTGCCGCTAAAATTGCTACAACTACCATAATTAGCTATCAGCTATCAGTGAAATTGTGATTAATGCTGTTGGTACTTTAAGATATAGGCTCAAATCATACTAGCTAATCATAGAAGACTGAAATATACAATGAGTCAGGATAATAGAAATTCGTGCTAATTATGGTAGCGACAAAATCCCCTACTTCCACTCCCTAACGTTTTGACTAACAGGAGCGAATAAACTCTGCAAACTGCTGCATTAGTTTGGGATTACGCCAACCGAAATCAGCTTCTTCTTGCATCACTGAAAGTGCTTCTGCTGAAGGAAAAGCTCTTTTGTAAGGTCGTTCGCTGGTTAGGGCATCGTAAATGTCAATTAACTGAAATACTTGCGCTAGGTAGGGAATATTATCCCCCTTGAGTCCATCAGGGTAGCCTGAGCCATCCCAGCGTTCGTGGTGATGGCGAATAATGGGAATCACACCCCGCATACTGCGTAGTGGCTGGCAGATTTTTTCTCCAATCAAAACGTGTTGCTGCATGATCTGCCAATCTTCGGGGGTGAGTTTGCCTTTTTTGAGCAGCACTGCATCGGGAATACCCACCTTACCGATATCGTGGAGATAACTACCCCACCTCAAATCTCGAATTTGGTAGCGTGAGAGGTTAAGGTATTCACCAAAAACTTGTCCCAGTTTTACCAGGCGTTCACAATGGTTGCCTGTATTGGGATCGCGACTTTCAATAGACATGGCAATGGAAAACAGTACTTGTTCGGCATGGTCTAAATCTTCGTTCAAACGCTTCTGCCGCACCAAGGACTTTACACGCGCCGCCAGTTCTACACGATCAAAGGGTTTGGTGAGAAAATCATCTGCCCCAACTTCAATTCCCCGAATGCGCGATCGCCTGTCATTTAACGCTGTAATAAAAATTACTGGGATTAGCCTAGTCTGCTCGTCCTGTTTGAGCAATTGGCACACTTCAAATCCATCCATTCCTGGCATCATCACATCCAGCAAAATCAAATCTGGTTGTTTTTGAGTTACCAATCCGACAACAATAGAACCACTGTCCGCCTCAATCACTTCGTATCCTTCCATGCCCAAGAGGGCAACAGCAGTCATCCGACTGGCGGCATGATCGTCAACTACTAAAACCTTCGGCGGATCTAAATCAAACCCATTCACTTTAGAACCTTTGGCTTGTAGTGTTCTAGAGACCAATGAATCTTCACCACAATTAACATCAGCTTTTATCCAAGAAGACACTGCTTGGCTATCTTCAAGCATAAGGTCTCCTTGAGATAAGCCTAAAGAATAACTCTCCGCATTTTGCGATCCTACGGCATGATTTGAACCTATACTCTTCACTGTGCTAATGGGCTTTGACCCACTAACAACTTCTTCTGTAAAGCCTGTATGGTTGGATTTCCATTGAATCACAAAGGCACTCCAAGTTTTTGCACAAGTTAACAGTGTCAGATTTCAAAAACAAATTTAATATTCAACTGTATCTGAGCCGGAGTTTTCATAGGGATTATGCATGATGTCAAGCTGCCTATCTGAATTTTTCGCAGCCTGTATCTTTTATGTTACGAACAAGGTGTATCTTGTTGTCAAATTTTTTGCTTCTAATTCCAGTATGATGAATTTTCACAAATGTTAAATCAGGTTTTTTACGGAGATTCTTTAACCTAAGGGCGTCAGAAACCGTTATAATTGACCACTTTATATCGAATATCGGGTTTTGAGTTTCAAATCTTTATGGTAATCATTAAATATATATATTTTTTTACTTACTCAGTTATAGCAATACACAAGTATTGCTAATTGGTATGTGATAATAAATACTAACATCAGAAGTAAGCTCTTTGGCTCGTAAAAACTCGTTGCCTGAGTTTTTGGAAAAGAAATCAGAATTTTTGGCAAAAAATGTCTAATTTTTCGGAATAAAGGACTGAGGATCAGGCTTGTAGTTGCCGCAGCTACGCCCGTAGTAGACATCGCAACTGAACTACAAACTAGTTCCGATAAAATCCCTACCTTGTGTTCCCAACAGCCATCTTTTTCGCCAATGGGAGGTAGGTTCCAGGCAAGAGGTTTGTTGCTCTTGTTGTCGCCGCTTCACTATGACTTCGGTTGGATCGCTCAATTGAGGATCGCGATAGGGAATAGCAGCACGAGTTAGCAAGTGTTCTTTTTCAACTTGTGAAAGGGGCAGAGGAGACTCTTTACCTAGACTCACCTCTTCTCCCCTACTCTCCCGGTTACTGAGCGACTTGCCTTGACTTGTGCCGAGCATCTCGACTTCGCTCGATGGAACTGGAGCCGAGGTAGCGAAGTCGAAAGGAGTCGAAGTATGCTCCCCTACTCCCCCACCTCTTGCGTGTGCTGCCACAGTACCAGGCGATCGCCTTCCCACGGGTGGGGTAGAATATATCACCAAGCCAGCAGACAAAAGTGCTGTGCGTACAGCAGCAGCACAAGAATAAGTGGCTAATAAACCATCTGGATGTAAACACAATGACAGCTGTTTAATAAATTCAACAGTCCATAATTGAGGACACTGTGGTGGTGAAAAGGGATCAAGGAAAATTGCATCTGCCCAGAAACCCGACTGAAGTACTAGCTTTATCGTAGTTCTGGCATCGCCAATTAGGAGCTTCGCTTTCAGGCAAGGTGTTTGCACTTGATGCTCAAAAGCTAGCTCTTTCAAAATTTCAATATAGTTACAGTTCCAATTATCGTAAAAGTGATGAGCGATCGCAGCTTGCGGTACCGCTGGATTCACTTCTAAACCGATTACTTCAACACAACAACTGGGATTCACTGCCCAAATTGTCTGCAAGGCAGCAGCTGTGTTATATCCTAGACCATAACAAACATCCAATAGTCGCAAGACTGGTTTTTGCGCGGCTGTAGCCAGTTGAGTAGGTTCCACAAACTTGAAAAAACTCTCCTGCTGCGCTCCATAATGACTGTGAAAGGATTCACCAAACTCTTGAGAGACAAAGGTGAAAGAACCATCTGCTGTTAGCTTAGGTGTAAAATTCTCTAAGTCTGACATCTTACAAAAAAAACTAAATAATGACCAATGCCCAATTCCCAATTTGTTGTTTCGTCAGCTTGGCTGTTTGAACATCTAGAAGATCCGCAAGTCGTTATTGTGGATTGTCGCTTTTCTTTAGCCGATCCACAACTAGGACAAAAACAGTATCAAACAAGTCATATAGAAGGGTCATGTTACTTAGATTTGAATCAGGATCTTTCCAGTCCAGTGGGTCAACATGGCGGGAGACATCCTTTACCTAACCCCAATGATATAGCTAAGGAATTTGCAGCGATTGGGGTAAATTACCAAAAAAGTTTAGTTGTAGCTTATGATGATTCGCGTTTTGCCTTTGCGGCTCGTCTATGGTGGCTGTTGCGCTATCTAGGACATGAGCAAGTAGCAGTACTGGATGGAGGTTTTGCTGGATGGCAAAAAGCTGGGTATCCTGTTACAGATATTATTTCTCCCCCCCGGATGGGTATGTTTGTAGCTCAAGTACAAACAGAAAAGGTGGTAGATATGACGGAGGTGAAAAGCCGGAAAGAGAGCCACAAGGTAGTATTGGTAGATTCAAGAGAAAGCTATCGCTACCGAGGTGAACGAGAGCCAATTGATAAAATTGCCGGACATATTCCCGGTGCAGTCAACTATCCCTGGCAAGAAGTTACAGACTCTTCTGGCTACCTAATTCCTCAAGGGGAACAACGCCGTCGGTGGGAAAACCTAGAAACAGCCGAAGAAATCTTGGTATATTGCGGTTCTGGTGTTACTGCTTGTGTGAATTTACTGTCTTTAGAATTAGCTGGCATTAGCAAGGGTAAACTTTATGCTGGTAGCTGGAGTGATTGGATTAGTTATATGTAGTCATTAATCATTGGTTTTTCACAAAGGACAAATTTCAAAACCGACCTAATTGCAAACTGTAATTAACACTGAAGAACCAGCCATCAAAATCAATGTTTTCGACGGTTGAACTACCTAAACTTACTCCAGCCTGTACATTTAGATTAGTGGTATCGGATATTTGGTAATTTAAGTGTCCGAATAGCCGATGAAATTCGTCTTCTCGATCGCGTTGTGTAAAGTCCGAGAAGTTACCCTGATAGTCAATACCAACCTGAAGAGGCTTTTGCAAGTAGTAGTTCAGAGACACCCAAAAGGAATTGATTATCCGATTACGACTTAGGGGATCAGCAAAATCTACACTAAATTCGTACAAGCTATCTAGCGTTAATCTTGAAGTTAAGGGATCTCGCCGTCCCAAAGCCAGTTGTAGGGAGTTCTCATTTAAAAAGCGATCGCCTGCTTTGAAGCTATTGGGGCGATCGCTGTTGTTGGCATAAAATAACTGTTGATTGCTCCAACTGATTTCTCCGAACATTCGCTGAGATAGCTGCTGATAAAGACTGAGATTAAATCTCACCTGGTTGTAATGATATTGTGACTGATTGATATAACGAATGAGATTGCCATCAATTGAGGCGTTTAAATAAGTCTTAGATGTCAAAGGGAAATATGCAGAGGCTAGTGTCAGTCCAGAAATAATTAAACCATCTTCTATGGGACTATCATTTGAGGAAAAAATATTATTCGTCTGGAAGTAGCCTATACGGCCCTGTAGATAGCCTATGGGTTGAAACTTAGGTACTATGGGTTGTTCTATGGGTGGTAGCTGCTGTTCTAGGGGTCGTAACCGCACCCGCAATCCCAATTCGCGATCGCTATCAGACTCAGGTGGCTGTTTTGGCGATCGCAGCAGCTGTATTAGCCTCTCTAGCCTTTGGGAGTAATTTATCTCAGGTGCATTTAATAGTTCCTCTTTTGAGTCTGAAGGAGATGTAGGCAAATTACTTGGCTGCGATTCTAGCTGTGGCGAGTCATTTTGCTTTTGACTATCTTCAGGTTCTTCAGTTTGGACTGGGGTTTGAGTAGTTTCTGGTGTTTGCTGTGTCAGATTCAACGGCATCTGAGAGTCTAAAGGATGCAACTCACTGGACTGCTTGCACAAAGAGTTAATTGTCTCTTGCTCCAAATTCTGACATAGCTGCCGATAAGTCACCTGTATACTTGCTAAATTTTCAGGACGCCAAATATCTGTATTTGCAGATTCTGCCGCATCTACTCTAATGCAACACCAGCTTCCACCACTGGATGCTAACAAAATACAAAAAAACAAATTTTTCCAGTTTTTGAGTCGCATCTGGTTAGATCGCGTTGATCTCGTTTGGCAAATGTAGACCCACAAGCTATATCGGAAGTTCCGATTCAGAATATACAATTGATTGCATCTATTTTAGCGTTGTAGGTATATACTGAAACTACAAACTAAAATTGTTACTTTTCGGATTTTTTCCCAGATTGTATTGTAAAACTGAGATGCCCCGATAAAATTTTTGCTGAAATTTAGTGAAATACAGCCAGTAAGTAATTTCACAACAAATCCCTAGCAACTTCTTGTTATGCATAAATGATGACCCTGTGGCTGAACTGATTAGAAAGGATTATTTGTAAGGTACTCCTCATTTAATTGTTTATGTTAAATACTAACTTTTAAATCTGCTACAGACTTTATTGCACACAATGTCACTTTCAGAAGGAAAACTTAAATAAACTAAATACATATAGTCATATAGTAATCCGATTTGATTCCTGAATTTACTTGCGTAGAGAAGGAATAGGGAACAAAAAAGAAGGAAATATATCTGTACTAAGTTCCTTAAAAAATCAAATATGAGTTATATATTTTCTTGGTTATTAATTTTATGTATTAAATCTAAAGTAAAATTTAAACTAATTTATCTAAAAAAATTCCTCTAACAATTACCATTAACTTAAAAATTTAATTTTTTTTGATATTAGTTGAAGCTTAAAAATTATCAAACTATGTTTTATAAATCGTTTCCACTATTGGTGATTGGTTTATGGGGAGTTATAGTACTGCCTTTGCCAAATCGGGTAAGTGCCATAACTCCTCTAACGCGAGCAGAGATTCAGAACCTCCGCAACGTCGTACAACTGATACCCAAAGATAAATTGAAGAAACGTCCTGCACGCAAATTAGATGCAATGTCTCCTGGGGACGGGCTGTCAACTGGTCGAGCTTCCCTAGCGGATTTGCGATTCAATGATGGCTCTTTGGCACGAGTTGGAGAACAGGCGTTATTTCAATTTTTGCCGAAGACTCGTGACTTTAAACTGTCAAATGGGACTGTGTTGCTGCTCATCCCACCAGGAAAGGGGCAAACACGTATACAAACACCAAATGCAGCAGCAGCAATTCGTGGTTCAGCATTATTTGTACGCTACAACCAACAAACAGATACCACGATTGTGGGTGCGCTGACAAATAGCGGCATTGAAGTTTCTAACAAGGAAGCTTCTGAAACTCAGGTGCTGGAAGCAGGGCAAATGGCGATTATAGTTAAAGGGAAATTTCAGAGGTTATATGATTTTGATCTGAGAAATTTTTATGAAACAAGCCAACTGGTTCGGGAACTTGATTTGAACAGGCAAAGTCCTGTGCCTACAGCTGATCCAGCAATCACCAGTGTTCAAGCCGAAACTGCTGCGGCCTTGCAAGCACAGCCACCGATAAAAGGCGAGGGAGTAATTGAAAACCCCTCTTTTGTGCGGCTAAGTCCTACACCCGACACCCCAACTGAGACAAAACCCGTAACCTCAACTAAGACAACACCCGTAACCTCAACTAAGACAACACCCGTAACCCCAACTGAGACAAAACCCGTAACCCCAACTGAGACAACACCCGTAACCTCAACTAAGACAACACCCGTAACCTCAACTGAGACAACACCCGTAACCCCAACTGAGACAACACCCGTAACCTCAACTGAGACAACACCCGTAACCCCAACTGAGACAACACCCGTAACCCCAACTGAGACAACACCCGTAACCCCAACTGGCTCTCCAAGCACATAAAACTGCTAATGGCGGTACAAGATGCTCTGCAAATGCCGAACGCGGTTCGTTTTGTCATAATTTTGCGTAAGTCCTGTGGAACTTAGCTGTTCCAATGCATTAGCACAGACTTATGCCCGACACCAAAGGCAGAACCATGACAAATAATTATAGTTACTGCCTCTACAACTACAGCAAAAAGTGATATTCCCTACGACCAGAGAGCATCTGCTAACGCTAGATTAAATCAAGGACAGGACTTACACAGGGTTTACCAGATATTCTTCTTATATAGTTCAATCAGATTCTGTGTGTAAGTTCCCAGGAACTAACTTGTTGCTAAAGAGAACATAAATTTATGACTTTTGATTACGACCTGTTTGTAATTGGTGCGGGTTCAGGAGGTTTGGCGGCTTCTAAACGGGCGGCTAGCTATGGAGCAAAAGTGGCGATCGCTGAATATGATTTAGTTGGTGGCACTTGCGTAATTCGCGGTTGCGTTCCTAAAAAACTCATGGTCTATGGCTCTCACTTTCCCACACTATTCAGTGACGCTTCAGGCTATGGCTGGAAAGTGGGTAATGCGGAATTGGACTGGGAATATTTCATTACCTCTATAGATAAGGAAGTTCGACGACTGTCGCAACTACATATCAGCTTTTTAGAAAAAGCGGGAGTGGAACTAATTTCTGGTCGCGCCACATTGGTAGACTCCCACACAGTAGAAGTTGATGGACGAAAATTTACAGCAAACAAAATTTTAATTGCTGTTGGTGGGCGTCCCGTCAAACCAGATTTACCAGGGATGGAATATGGCATTACCTCCAACGAAATGTTTCACCTAAAAGAACAACCAAAACACATCGTTATTATTGGCGCTGGTTATATCGGCACGGAATTTGCTAGTATTATGCGCGGTTTGGGTTCTGAGGTAACACAAATTACCAGAGGTGAAAAGATTTTGAATGGGTTTGATGAGGATGTCCGCACAGAAATTGAAGAAGGCATGACGAACCACGGAATTCGGCTGATTAAGAATAATGTGGTGAAAGAAATTGAACGTGTGCCAGAAGGGTTGAAACTGACTTTATCAGGGGACGACCAAGAACCAGTAATTGCCGACATATTTTTAGTGGCGACTGGTCGAACTCCGAATGTAGATGGACTAGGTTTAGAAAATGCTGGGGTTGATGTTGTCGCTAGTTCTATCGAAGGGCCTGGATACCCTACCACAAGTGCGATCGCAGTCAATAAATATAGTCAAACTAGTCAACCGAATATATTTGCTGTTGGTGATGTCACTGACCGAATTAATTTAACTCCTGTAGCCATTGGCGAAGGTCGCGCCTTTGCCGATAGTGAATTCGGAAATAACCGTCGCGAATTCAGTCACCAAACTGTACCCACAGCCATATTTTCTACCCCAGAAGCCGCTACAGTCGGCTGGACAGAAGCCGAAGCACAAGAACAACTTGGTGATGCTGTAACAATTTATCGCACTCGTTTCCGCCCCATGTATCATAGTTTAACTGGTAAGCAAGAGAAGATAATGATGAAGTTGGTGGTTGATAGCAACACTGATAAAGTGCTAGGCGCTCACATGGTAGGTGAAAATGCAGCTGAGATCATTCAAGGTATAGCGATCGCTGTGAAGATGGGCGCAACTAAAAAAGACTTTGACGCCACTGTTGGTATCCATCCCTCCACAGCCGAAGAATTTGTCACAATGCGGTAATAAGAGTTATGAGTTAAAGAAAGAAACTCATAACTTAAAATTCCTAACTTCTAACTACTGTACAGACGCGATTAATCGCGTCTCTCTAACTCCTAACTATCTACAGCCTTGCAATACATATATCTTCACGGCTTTGCTTCGAGTCCTAAATCTGCTAAAACGCGGGATATAGGCGATCGCTTTACCCAAATTCAAACAAAGCTAAAAATTCCCGATCTCAATGCTGGCGATTTTTCCAAGTTGACAATCACTCGTCAGATTACTCAAGTTGCTGGAGAATTCAGCAATGATTCTACGCCAGTAACGCTGATTGGCTCAAGTTTGGGCGGTTTAACCGCTGCCCACTTGAGTCAGCAATATTTACAAGTACAACGTCTTGTGCTGTTAGCACCAGCTTTTGGGTTTTTATCCCATTGGTTGCCCAAGCTAGGCGATGAGGAAGTACAGCGTTGGCAGCAAGAAAAATATATCATGGTCTACCACTATGGGGAGGAGCGATTAATTCCTTTAAGTTACGATTTCATTACAAATGCTGCCCAATACCCAGAAAAGCTTTTGCAACGTCCTATCCCCACCCTAATTTTGCATGGAAAAAAGGATGAAGTCATTCCTATTGAAGCCAGTCGTGACTTTGCGCGTTGGCGTCCTTGGGTGGAGTTAGTCGAACTCGACAGTGACCACGCCTTGGGTAATGTTATGGAAGAAATTTGGCAGGCAATTCGCCTCTTTTGCCAATTACCTTGAAGCTGTAAAATATTAGACTCTCACATAACTAATTCCTTAGTCATTAGTCTTTTGTTTAGTTACTAATGACTAATGACCAATGACTAATGACTAAAATTATGCTTCCCTTCATCCGGTCAGATTTAGCCCAATTTACCGCATACAAACCTCACCCCAGCAGCAATACAGCCGATTCTGTCCCCACACAGTTTGATCGGCTGGATACAAATGAAAGCCCCTATGATTTACCATCGGAGTTAAAAGAAAAACTGTCCTGGACGTATCAGCAAGTAATTGAAACAAATCGTTATCCAGATGGCGGACATGAAACACTTAAGGATGCGATCGCCGAGTACGTCAATGAGTCAGCTGGTCTCTCTTTATCTATTACTGCTGCCAATATTTCTGTGGGCAATGGTTCAGATGAGTTGATCCGCTCCTTATTAATCGCCACCTGTCTAGGAGGAGAAGGTTCAATTTTAGTTGCCAATCCCACTTTCTCTATGTACGGAATTCTGGCACAAACTTTGGGCATTCCTGTAGTGGCGGTGGGTAGAAATGAAACAAATTTTGAAATTGACTTAAAAGCCGCACAGTCTGCCATTGAAAAAACTCAAAATCCTCCCATTCGCGTAGTTTTTGTAGTCCATCCCAATTCGCCGACTGCCAATAGCTTAACTGCGGCAGAGTTGGCATGGTTAAGAAGTTTGAGCGAGCAGATTTTGGTAGTAATTGATGAAGCTTACTTTGAATTCAGCCAGACTACCCTAGTAGATGAATTAGCACAACATCCGAATTGGGTAATATTACGTACTTTTTCTAAAGCCTTCCGATTAGCATCTCTCCGTATTGGCTATTGCGTCGCTCATCCTGAAGCGATCGCCATCTTAGAAAAAGTTCGCTTACCCTACAATCTCCCCAGCTTTTCCATAGCAGCAGCATTAGTTGCTTTACAAAACTGCACACTCTTGCTGGAGTCAATTCCCCAAACCCTGAGTGAACGAGCCAAACTCATCGAAATTTTATCTCAGCAACCAGAACTGCAAATTACCCCAAGTGCTGCTAATTTTATTTACCTGCGTCTTAAACCAAATGGCTTTAATTCACAAGATGCTGCTTTAAAAACTTTCCACCAGAAACTTCGGACACTCGGCACTCTTGTGCGACACATTAGCGGAGGATTACGAATTACTGTCGGGACAATAGAGGAAAACACCCGCACCGTAAATCGAGTACAAGCTGCTTTAGCAAATTTGGAATCTTAGCAATTCACTCAGTAATTAAATCTGCTGTTTACCTCACTGCCCAAACGGCGTACTATTCCCACTGTTTGTGGCAGCACACCCACTAAAAGAGCAAAGGCAACATCTGGCAGAAGAGCCACTATTTCTGGTGGAAAGTATTGTTCAAATTGATCGAGAATCTTCTGGACTCGCTGCCCAGGTAGTGGGTTTTCTGTAATTTGTTTGATCAATCGAATCCACTGTCGCCTAATCAAGTAAGCCTTCTGGCGCTCTTCATTAGATTCTGGAGTTAATAAAGACAGATTACCTATGGGCAGTGCCCTTTGGCAATCACAATCGTAATCCCCACCCACAGCAGCCCCAGGCCCAGCAAACTCTGCATGGTAGCGTTTAAAAAGTATTAATCCATTTCGTCTACGACTATTGACGATGAAAACTTCTCCACTGTGCAAACGTGTAAGGATATCAGAGCCTTGCGATTGCTCAGTTCCGTCTGACATGACAAGAGAGTCAAGGAAACTAGTTTCAGGGTAATAAGTTGATACCATAGAGGTCTGATAGCGTTGATGCTGTTCGCTATCCATGTTTTTTAAAGTTTCAATGAATGTGGTAGTAGTATGCACTTCAAAATGGAACTAGTTGTTATATCAAATCAGGTTTTTCAATTTTTTTATTATCAAGACTTTTCTGGTCAATTTAACTAAAATCGCAATAGACACGCGTTGTTTCAGTAATTGAGTGATTATATTTTATGGGATATAACTAGATTTGTCTGTAAACTATAGGAATGTTTTCTTAAAGTTTTTATAAAGATGAATATCTTAATTACAAAGTTATTATGAGGGAATGATGATTTTTGTAAGCAGAATTTCTGCATATATTGCCATTATAATCCATTTCTTTATCTATATCGAATACTTTAAAATATTTTTTAAAAATCCAAAAAGGCAAAATTTAATATTATAAAATATTAAAAATATTTACTAAAAAGGTACTTTTTTAAAATAGTGAATGAAATTTTTCATGGTAAGTATAAATAAAATATTTATCAAAATAATTAACCAAAAGTTATTTACTCGGTTTTATCTAGATGTTTAACTAAGATTGGCTAGTTTTTTTAATTAAGTTAGTTTGTGTTTGATTATCGCTATGATTAACAGATTTTATCCCAATTAATTCCAACATAAAATTTTACAATACAGAATTCAGATAATGGAGTCAGCACTCAGGTGCTTGTGCAATAACATCTGGCTTGAGCGTCTTAGGAAAAATGTATTCCAATTCGACTCGACTTTATGTACCCGATATCCCAGCTTGAAATAAAGCTGTCTTGCTTGATGGTTATTTTCTAAAACATGGAGATATAAGTCTTGAAATCCCCACTCGCTAGAAACTTTTTCACAGCTAGTAAGTAATCCTGAGGCCACACCATGTCTACGGTATTTTGGGTGAACCGCTAAATTAGATAAATAAGGAAAACCTACACCAACTTGGCTCCATGAATCACTGTAACGTACACCTAGTTCCACACTTCCCACTAAGTTATTAGCCTCGCCAGTAGTAGCTTCAAAGGCTACTAAACAAACATGACGGGGCGCAGGTGATGCCATCCGATGCCTTAAGTCTTCGTAAATACCCAGACGTAGCAATGGGAAAGCCCATCCCCATATACCCTTGTGGGAGTGAAAGCTTTCAGTAATAATTTGGGCAACACCAATCAAATCAGCAGGTGTAGCCGTACGAATTTGGAATTGGCAAGAAGCTGGATCGATTGGCTGTTGGTTGTATGGGTGAAAAAACCGATATTTCAAGGCTAGTTTAGTATTGATTTTATTCAAAGAAAATTTCTCAAATATTCTAAAACACCATTTCAACTAAATGAAAACTTAATAGCTGCCCAGGAGATTAAACCGACTCGATATTGCTAATTCGCTTTGGCTTGTGGATCAAACCAAGTTTTACACTTTAGTCTGGGGTTTTATAACCTGCATTTTTGAAAGAGTCTTAGGAGTTACAGCTTCATAAATCTATAACCTTAAATTCAGTAGCTTCAGGTGCATCCCTTGTTTTAGGTAGGCAGGATATTAGACTGATTACCATAAAAACATCTGTAAAGTGGTACAGCTTTAAGTGAGTGGGCAGAGAAATAGCATAACTTGTCCGTAGACAGCACCTACAAAATTGTTAAGTAAGTACACCATCGGCAAACTCTGATTTCAAAACACCCTTGGTTGCAGTACTGAATTTGTTTTTGCAGTTGCCGCTACACTGATACTACTTTGCTACTAGGTCATAGGAATAGGCTGTACAGGTACTGGGGCAAGAATCTGCAAGGTTCCCTAATCCCTAATCTTTAACTCTTCAACCACTACCACTTGTCTTAATGATAGTTCTGATTGCTAAATTAGAAAGAGGTATTTGTCTAATAGTATACTTTGGCTTTAAATCTTATTGTTTTAATTTTGCTGACTGTACCATGACTACCATAAATAAAATTTACCTGCAAATGTTAGTACAACTGCTGCGGAGGGAAAACTTAATATGCAGCTTCATCTGGATTTTCCAGCTAACTATGAGCGCTGTATGTAGTATCAGACATTGCTCACAGGAGGTGAAGGAAGATTTGGCAAGCAAGCATCGGCTCTGTAACACTAAAACAGACTATGAAAGCAATTACACTGCACCAAAGCAAACGGTAATCGGCACAAGCCATTGAGACGAATTACTGTGAGTAAACGCTCCTACACTCAGCAGTCATGTAGCCAAACAGCCTTATTGGTCAAAATGCTCTGCTCTCACTTGGCTCAGAAAAATCCTTACCCAATCAGATTATTCTTTATCCGACTGCCGTTGCAGCAGGAAAGCGGTGCATGAAATCCCAAGCAAACAGTAAGCCTAAAATTTTGGTTGTCGATGATGAACCAGACAACCTTGACTTGCTTTACCGCACTTTCTATCGCGACTATAAGGTGCTAAGGGCAACCTCTGGTCCTGCGGCCCTCGATCTGCTGGCTCAAGAGGGAGAGGTCGCAGTGATCATCTCCGATCAGCGGATGCCGATGATGAGCGGTACAGAATTTTTGAGCCTGACAGCAACTCAATATCCAGATATTATCCGGATTATTTTAACTGGCTACACCGATGTCGAAGACTTGGTGGAAGCAATTAACGCTGGTAAGGTATTCAAATATGTCACCAAACCCTGGGAAGCTGAGGAGCTCAAAGCAGTGGTACGCCAAGCTTTGGATACCCACAATGTTCTCAGAGCCAGAACCCGCGAACTTACCCGCACACTTCGTCAAGAATCGCTGCTGAATAGCGTTACAAATACAATCCGTAGTGCTTTAGACTACAGACAAATTTTGCAGGCAATTGTAGATACAGTGGGTCATATGTTGGAGGTGGATGTCTGTCTGTTGCGTCCCTTCCAAGATGAGCAGTTGGCGGATAAAGGATTTATTTATCAGAAGGCTCTTTCTGAAGAAGCAGGGGAGCAAGGGAGCAGAGGAGAGGTTGCAATAGGTCTTTCCCCTATCTCCCCAAAAGGGGATCTGAGTTCCACCATTTCCGGAGCTTTGTCTCTTTTGGCTCAGACGATTTGGGAAACCCGCGAAGTCCAAGTGATTCACGACGCGATCGATGATGAGCGCATTCACGGTGATACTCCCGAACTGCGCGAACGTGGGGCAGCTTTTGCTGCTGCTAATATTTGTTCTAGTTTGGTTGTGCCATTAATCTGCCAACAAGAACTAATGGCAGTGCTAGCACTGCACCAGTGTTCGCTGCCTCGCTTCTGGGGGGATGAAGAGGTGCAGTTAGTGTTGATGGTAGCAGATCAGGCAGCCTTAGCTTTGTCTCAAGCTTATGCTTACGAACAAGTACGTGCCCTTGCCAAACGAGAGAGCTTGATTAATACGATTACTAGCGCGATTCGCTCTAGCCTAGATCCCCAAGATATCTTTGCGGCGATCACCCAGCAACTAGGACAAGCTTTACAAGTCGATGGCTGTGTCCTGTCTTTGTGGACAGAGGAAGATGAGTTTGTCGAGTGTGTGGGCTTGTATGACAGTTTTCAACATCCAGAAAATTTGCGATTGCCAGCCCCAGACAATAATTCAAGCAAGAATCACCTATCAACCCAGAGATTACCCTATTCTCAAGCATCTATACAGGAAAATCCAATCCTCCAACAAATGCTACAGACACATGAACCTGTGGTAATTGGTAATGTGAGCCATTCTCCCTCAGATGTGCAGGGTTTTGATTTGCCTTTAAAAATGCCAGCGCGATCGCTAATGTTTGTACCATTATTAGCTGATGGTAAATGTATCGGTAGTATTACATTGCATGAGGGTAAAAAAGTACGCCAATGGCTGTCATCTGATATAGATTTGGCAAAAGCAGTAGCAGCTCAAGCAGCGATCGCTGTACAGCAGTCACACTTATATCAAAAAACTCGTCAACAAGCTGAACGCTTACTGGAGTTAGATAAACAAAAAACCGAATTTTTCCAAAATATCTCCCATGAGTTTCGCACTCCCATCACCTTGATTCAAGGGCCTTTAGAGTCGGCGGTGGCTGCTGGTGAGGGATTATCTTACTCCCAAAGTGCGATCGCCCTGCGTAACTCCCGTCGCCTGCTACGACTGGTAAATCAACTCCTGGATTTACAACGCCTGGATGCGGGGAGAATGCAGCCTAGTTTCCATCCCTGCGATTTAGTCGAATTTGTCAGCCAAATTGTTGAATCTTTTCGTCCCTACTGCGAGAAAAAGAGATTAAATCTCGCCACTCAGTTAGATGAATGTTCTACGGTGTACTTGGATATAGAGAAATTTGACAAGGTGGTTTACAACCTTCTGTCAAATGCCATGAAGTTTACTCCTGAAGGTGGCACGATCAGTGTCAGACTAAAATCTGAGCGCGATCGTTGCATATTGCAAGTACAAGATACTGGAATTGGCATTGTTAAAGAACAAATTCCCCATTTATTTGAGCGCTTCCGCCAAGCTGAAGGTTCAGCAAACCGCTCCTATGAGGGCAGTGGTTTGGGTTTAGCTTTAGTTAAAGAATTGGTAGAATTACATGGTGGTCAAGTAACTGTGGAATCTGTTTACGGACAAGGCACTACCTTTAGTTTATGGCTTGTTACTGGAAATGCTCATTTACCTGTACAGCAAGTACTAGAAACGCCTACCGAACTGAACACTAGCCGCGCTAGCGTTGAATTGGCTGATTTAGAACTTGTAGAGCCAACAACAGACAATATTGAAGATATTACAAGAAATTTCCCCCCCATTATTGATACTCAAGACTCAGCACTTAAGACTCAGCACTCAATTTTAGTTGTAGATGATAACCCGGATTTGCGAACCTATGTATCTGAGATTTTCCGCCGCAACGGCTATCATGTACAGACAGCTCGTAACGGTTATGAAGGGCACAGTATAGCTAAGGAAATTATACCCAGCTTGATTGTGACTGACTTAATGATGCCCTTGGTGAGCGGACTTGAGATGATTCAGATGATTCGCAATGAGGAGAAGTTGAAAGGAACACCAATTATTCTGCTGACAGCGAAAGTTGACGAAGAAACCCGTATCGAAGGTACAGAACATGGCGCAGATGCTTATTTAGCAAAACCATTCAATGATCGGGAACTTTTGGCGGAAGTTCGGAATCTTTTAGCGTTGAAAGAAAATGAACGACGAATTGTGGAGTTAAATACTTATCTAACAGAATCGGTGCTAAAACGCTTTTTGCCATCTGTATTGGTGCAAAAAGCTGCAACCGGAGATTTAACGTTAGATTTGCGCCCAGAACCACGCTTAATTACAGTTTTGTTTAGTGACATCGTGGGTTTTACACAGTTATCAAATACTCTCAGATCCCGACGAGTCGCAGAATTGCTAAATGAATATTTAGAAGCTATGACCAAGGTTGTATTTGGCAATGGCGGCACTGTAGATAAATTTATGGGAGATGCTATCTTAGCTTTATACGGAGCGCCAGAAGAGCTAACCCCCAATGAACAAGTGCGCCGTGCCATCAATACAGCAAGAGCAATGCACCGCTCACTGGCTGACTTAAACCAGCGCTGGCGAGACCAAGGTGTATTCGATGGTGACAGACTTACTAGCGTCCAGTTTCGGTGCGGTATCCACCAAGGTACTGCTGTTGTGGGGATGTTTGGTAGCGCTGAACGTGCCGATTATACTGCTATTGGTCCAAGCGTGAATATTGCTGCAAGGTTGCAAGCTGCCGCTCTTCCCGGTACGATCCTGGTTTCTGCTGCTGTGGCAGATTATTTGCAGGAAGAAGAAATTACTAAAGGTAGTCCGCTAGAACTTAAAGGAGTAGATGAAACAGTTTTGACTTTCGCTGTTACACCAGAGGTAATGGTTAATCGCTAAAATTTAGACTGGTATTTTAAAGCATTAGCAATGAGTAAGAATGGCTAATGATATCCAGTTTCTATAATATGACACCATCGGTTGCAGACAAAACTCCAATTCCAGCCAAGGTCTGGAGACGACACACTGACCCACCAGGTTTGTGGATTTCTATCGTTATCGGTTCAGTCTCTCTGCACTTGCTGGCGTTCTGGCTGATGCGCTCATCTAATGCATTTAGTCTGTGGTTTCCCCAGCAAAGTCAATCTGCTGTTCCCATTGAATTGATAGATATTGCTCCCAAAACAAAATCAATAATCAAATCAAAATCAACAGCCAAAACAGTTTCACCAAAGCTACTATCTTCAACTCAAAAGTCTATACCAGCACGTTCACCACAAACAGCACGAACTACGCTCAGAAATCAAGATTTTGGCGCAATAAATTCTGCGGGTAATCTCCGGCAAAAGAGCCAAATTTACGCATCTCAACCTAATAGCAAACCCTTGAAACAACAGGTAGTTCCTACGCCGACACCTACAGCTACACCAAAACCTACAGCTACACCAAGACCTACAGTTACACCAAGACCTATAGTTCCAGTCGGTAATCTACCTTGGAACCGTCGTCAAGAAATCAAATTGGGCAAGGGAACGCTACTACCAACAGGTGTTCCATCAAATCCACCAGTTTCGGAACCTGAAAACAGGGAAACTCCACGTAATCCCACAGGAGAAACTTCACCAACTCCAACTAGGGAAACTCCACGTAATCCTACAGGCGAAACTTCACCAACTCCTACTAGGGAAGCCCCACGTAATCCTACAGGCGAAACTTCACCAACTCCTACTAGGAAAACTCCACGTAATCCCACAGGAGAAACTCCGCCAACTCCAACTCAGGGAGGATCGCTAGCAATAGTAGATCCTTTACTTAGAGATGAAGTGAGTAACTTGATACAAGCAGGAAGATTACGACCAAATGCTTTACCTGACGTTATCGCTTTATACGGCGGAAGCGACACAAAACAATTAGACTCAAGTTTTCTTGTTCACAATTCTGGACTTGAGCCAGCACAACTCTTGGCTAACTTGATAATTGATAAGAATGGCAAATTTCAACAGGCTGTAGTTCTAGAAATAGAACCAGCAACGCTACAAAGTAAAAAAAGTACATACGAGCAAGTCCTCAGCGAAGTTTTTAAAACAGAAAACTTTATTGCTGCGCACAACAACGATGGCACAAAACCAGATTGGAGCGATCTGTTTGTACGGATTAAAATCCAACCCGCCAATTCCAACTAAATGCTTGAAGTTTTGCAAAAGCTGTGTTACATTTATAGGGTTGGAAATTTGCGGGCGTAGTTTAGTGGTAAAACTATAGCCTTCCAAGCTATTAATGCGGGTTCGATTCCCGCCGCCCGCTTAGAAAAAACTCTGAAATGCACTAGTAGAGTAAGTAAGTCTGGGCTTGGTGAAATAACCTATTTAAACAGCAATACTAAATTCAAAATTTGACATTGTGCAGAAATAACTTGACACTAAAAGCAGCCAAATTCAATACAGGGTGAAGACTTTCTTCAACGACTTCCCCAGTCTGAACACCTACTTTTTGTTTGATAGTTGCTAGCACTTAATCCCGTTTATGATTTCGGAGTGAGCAGCGTGGAAATTGCCTAATACTTCTTGATTTTTTGAAATTTAGAATTGCTGCTATTAATTGAGATTTTCCAGGCGAATGCGTGGATCGGCTGCTTTGAGCATCAAGTCGGCGATTAAATTGCCAACAATCAGCAGCACTGCGCCCATTACCAAGCTTGCCATTAATAAATATAAATCTTGAGCTTGTAAAGCCTGTAGAGTCAACCTCCCTAAACCGGGCCAGTTGAAGAAAAATTCGGCAATGAAGGCACCATTTAATAAACCAGCTAATTCAAAACCCAATAAGGTAATTAAGGGATTTATGGCGTTGCGGAGTGCATGAACGTAGATTACGCGGTTTTCTGGTAGACCTTTGGCACGAGCCGTTTGGATGTAATCTTGACGCAGAACATCCAATAATTCGCCGCGAGTGATGCGTTGCAAACCAGCAAAACTAGTAATTGAGAGGGCGATTGTGGGTAAAATCATGTGCCAGCCAATATCTAAGATTCTGCCAAACCACGATAGTTCTGAGTGATTGATGCTAGTCATACTTCCCACTGGGAACAGTGGTGAGGTGATTTGGGCTAAAACCAGCAGTGCTAAGGCAGTGATGAAACTGGGAAAGCCTTGTCCAGCGTAACTGATCACCTGTAAAATGCGGTCTGCTAGCTTATTTTGGTTAACAGCGGCAAAGATGCCTAAAGGGATGGCGATCGCCCATGTGACAATTAAAGATGCGATCGCTAATAGCAAAGTCGCTGGTACCCGTTCCCACAACAGCGATGCTACTGAACGTTGATAAATAAAACTCGTGCCAAAATCCCCTTTTGTTAAGATTCGCCACAGCCACAGCCAAAATTGCTCTAGCCAAGACTTATCTAGACCAAACTGCCGCTTGATTTCTTCAATTCTTTCTGGAGATATCTTTGGATTTTGCCGCAGCGTATCTACATAATCACCGGGAGCGAGTTGAATTATGAAAAACGACAACGCTGACGCCAACAACAAAGTCAGCAGTGCCTGCAATAGCCGCTTTACCACATAAATAAAAGTTTCGCTAGTGACTAGCCTGATAAGCCAATCCCGCCCTGTCTCCAAGGAAATTCTCGTAGATGTCATTTGTCCTTTTTCCTTTGTCCTTTGTCCTTTGCCCTTCATCATCTGTCAGTTCTTTTCTACTGACCAATGACTAATGACTAATGACCAATCACTTATGACTAATATTCAATTACAGAGATAATCGGCACGTCCGGTAGATATTTACGCCCTTGTAAATCCCGTAGCTCGATAATAAACCCAAAACCTACTAGTTCGCAGCCAATCTTCTGTACCAACTTTGCTGTGGCACTCGCAGTTCCACCTGTGGCAATCAAATCGTCCACAATCAAAACTCGGCTACCTTGGTGTAAAGCGTCTTGATGCACTTCTAGGCAGTCTGTACCATACTCTAGTTCATATTCAATTGAGTGAACGGCTGCTGGTAACTTACCTTTTTTGCGGACGGGAATAAAACCAGCTCCTAATTTATAAGCCAGAGGTGAACCAAAAATGAATCCCCTCGACTCCATACCAATGACATAATCTGCTGTTATTCCAGCTTCAGTGCATTTTTGTGTTAAAAAGTCAATAGTGTAGCGCAATCCCTTTGGATCGCGAAGCAGTGTAGTAATATCCCGAAATAAAATTCCGGGTTTTGGGAAATCTGGGATGTCACGAACGAGAGACTTCAAATCCATAAAATGGGGAATGGGGAGTAAGGAGTAAGGATTAGGGAAAGTTAGAAGTGAAGGGTGAGGAGTTATTAATTTAAATTCATAGCTATGTCAGTCCCCGTCTCCAGTCTCCAGTTTCTAGTCCCCAATTTCAGATACCTGAAAAATCGTACACTATAATGTCATACGCTGGGGGTCAAGGCTGAAACTTCGTCCTTCATTGACGATAATTAGAATCTAAACCAAGCTAGAAAAGGTATTGCACTAATAAATGAGGTGAATTTAGTTATGTTTTAAAATTTTGATTTCAATATAGGGAAACCTTTGAGTAGAAAGAGTTAACTAATGTATATATCAGGTAGTCATACTACTGCCACAAGTCTATTGTTCAAGTCTTGGCTACCGATCTTAAATTTGTTTTAGCTAGTCTGTTGGAACCGCACAAGGTATTTATAGAATGAATGTCTCCGCAAGTTTAACGCCGTTCAACAGTTCAACCCAAGAGTCACTGCCGATGATTCTGGACACTTTACCAGATCCTGCGATCGCTTCCAAAACGTGTCCTCGAAGAACCCGGTTGCAAATTGACCTGATTTTACTGGCAATTGAAGCTTTAGAGCTTGGTAGTTCGGAAGCAATCCTGGCTTTTGCTCAAGAGTTGGATCTAAAAGGAATTGTTAAAGATAGGGTGAATTTATGGCGGATGCGTAGCTCTAATCCGCTACGAAGAGCGCACATGCGCCGTCCCTTAACTATTATGGAAGCAAAAGCTCTGGTGGTCATTGCTTGCTACATAGCGCGCCGTTTAACTGTTGTCATCCGCCAGTTACTAATGATATGTCAACAAATGGAAGAGAAGCAGATTCCATTAGAACAGAATTTGCGGCTATCTAATTACCTAGAGCGGTTTAGGGCGCATTTTAAGAGCCGGATGAATGCTCGACGTTCTGGTGTACTAGCATTAACCTCTGATGAAAAATTAGATGCGCTAGCGATAAATTTGTTAGGACAATTACTATTTTGTACTGGTACAGCTGGAATGCAGCGGTTCTGGATTAGTCTTTTTGACGGTGAAGTGGAATGAATATTCAACGTAAGTACAGTCTACCTAATTGTACACTGCTTTTAGAAGGGTTAAGTGATGTCACGAGGGCCGCACACTTCCAGGAAATGCGCCCAGAATTATCAATATTGGTAAATGCAGAATGCTATTTATCTGGTTACAATCAACCTTTAACGGGAGGGCGGGAATTTTTTGAAAGTTTGGTGAGAGCTGTTAGTGGCTATGCCCAAGAATTTTTAAGTAGTGTACCCAATCCGCAAGCACACAACCAGGAATCGGAGCTAGTAGAGTTTCAGAAAATTGACAGCAACCGACACAGGTTAATCATACATTCAGAAGGTACTCCAGAGGGATTTGAGTCTCACTCTAACAATTCCAAACGTCCGCCTATTGAAATAGATTTAAATACGGTACAGTTGTTTGATTTAGTGGAAGCAGTGGATCAGTTTTTTGCTGATACCCAGACTTTACCAGAATTATCCCTAGAACTACAACCAGTTACCAGACGCTATGGTGGTGCGAGTCAGGCTTTGATCAGGCAGGTTGTTCCGGCTGCTGTAGGAGTATCAAGTTTAGCAGTAGCAGCGATCGCTTTTAACTTGATTCCACCTCCCCAAATGCGTCCACCGCAGCCTAAACCAGATGAGCAAACTAGCTCTACAACAAAAAGCATCACTCCTCCAGCATCAGCTGCTCCAACACCCATTGCTGCTGCAACGCCCACACCAACACCCACGGCTAGTGCAAAGCCAGAAGTTAAAGATTTAGAAGCACTTTTAAATACAGTTTCGGAAATTACTGATCCATCCCAGCTGCGTGCATTGAATCGCCAAGTGTATAATCAAGTTCATCCAGCTTGGACTAATCGCTCACGATTGCAACAGGATTTGATCTATCGTTTGGGTGTAGCTGCGGATGGAGCGATCGTTGGTTACAAGGCGGTGAATAAAGAGGCGAATCAAGGAGTCGGGCAAACTCCTCTGCCTAATCTACTTTACAATCCTGCTAACCGCGCTCCTATTTCCAATGAACCGATCGCCCAATTCCGACTAGTATTTACTACACAAGGTGTGCTGCAAGTTAGCCCTTGGCGGGGATATGCTAGGACACCAGAGGTAGTGGGTGCAAAAATTACTGACTCTAATATAACTAAAGGTTTAAATCAAAAGCTTTATAATACAGTTCGCCAAACCTGGAGTGGCACCCCCACCTTTACGCGAGATTTGAAATATCGGGTAGCGGTCAACAAAGCTGGTGTAATCGCTGACTATGAACCACTCAACCAAGTCGCCTTTGACTATTTCCGGGAAACACCCCTTCCCAAAATGTTCAACGATATCTACGGTTCCAATGTAGCAGCTCCCAACAATAAAGAACCTCTCGCCCACTTTCAAGTGATATTCAAGCCTAGCGGCAAACTTGAAGTCACTCCTTGGCAGGGATATCAATAATTGGGGATTAGAGAAGAAGCAGGGGAGCAGGGAGCAGGGGGAAAATTCTTCTCCTCTGCACTCTTCCCCCTACCCCTCTGCCTCTTGTGCCCAATGTCCGTTTACCTTGTAATTCTCCGCATATAATTTCCCCACAACTGAGCTGCTTGAGCACTGCTGCCAGATGTAGGAGAATTATTGTCGTTTCCCAGCCAAACGCCAGTTACAAGTCGCTGACTGGGAATAAAACCAATGAACCACAAGTCAACGTTTTTATCAGTCGTGCCAGTTTTACCAGCTTCCCCTAGTCCAATGGCAGCACTACGACCAGTACCTCTTGTAACTACACCGCGCATCAAACTAGTCATCTCATCGGCAACACCATTTGCCAGCACTCGTTTGTTGGCATCTGGATCTTGGTCGAAGGAGTAGATCACACGGCAGGTTTTGATATCATTGCGATCGCGGCAATCACCACTGTCTAAAATTCGGTTAATGGCATGGGGAGGATTCCGTACACCACGATTACCAATAGCGCCAAAAGCACCAGTCATTTCCAAAACATTGACTACACTTTGACCTAGTACTAAGCCAGGAACCGGATCAAGGTTTGACTTTACCCCCAAACGCTGTGCCATTG
Organism: Nostoc sp. ChiQUE02; assembly: GCF_034531305.2. Lineage (NCBI taxonomy): Bacteria > Bacillati > Cyanobacteriota > Cyanophyceae > Nostocales > Nostocaceae > Nostoc > Nostoc sp. ChiQUE02. The sequence continues at coordinate 108,143 of NZ_JAVRBN020000005.1, read as the reverse complement.
CCACAACTTTATCCAACCCAACTTCTCTGGCGACTCGCAGGGCTATGGGATTTTCTGAAAGCGCCAGCCCAGTAGCAATATCGAAGCTAGTGTCAGCACCAGCACGACAGGGTTTATAAGTAAAGCCTTGCCAATTTAAAGGAGCGCAAGAATAACTTTTTGATGCTGAAATTCCCTGTTGAATAGCAGCGGTGTAAGCAAAAATTTTGAAGGTGGAACCTGGTTGTCTTTTAGCTTGAACAGCACGATTGAACTGACTTTTTTTGTAATCAGTCCCGCCTACCATTGCGAGGATACTGCCTGTACTAGAGTCAAGAGTGACCACTGCCCCTTGAGAAAAATTAAAAGTTCTACCAGAATTGTTCACCGAATTATTCAACGCTGCTTCTGCTTGGCTCTGTATCGCTGGATCGAGATTGGTTTCAATGATATAGTTTCCTTCTCTTGCGGCTCCCTCCCCCAAAATTGATTCAAGCTCAGAGAAGACGTAACTGTAAAAATAAGGAGCGATAGTTTTAGCTTGCTGTTCGCAGACTTTGGGATTTACTTGGACAGTGGAGCGTCTGGCTCGGTTTGCATCTTCAGGTTTAATTTTGCCCATCTCCAGTAACCGCTTAATCACGCGATTTCGGTATTCAGCTGCTTCTAGCTTATTTGGCCCATCCCCACAAAAATCGAAAGCGTTAGGGGCTGGTAAAATTCCTACCAATGTTGCTGCTTCTGCCAAAGTTAATTCTTTAGCCGACTTCTCAAAGTAATATCGGGCTGCATCCTCAAAGCCAGAGGTATCACCTCCCAAAAAAACCCGATTTAAGTACATCAGCAAAATATCATCTTTGCTGTAAAAGGTTTCTAGTTTCAGGGCGACAACTGCCTCTCGCAATTTGCGTCCAAGGGTATCCTGTCTGCCTACATACTCGCGGAACAAACTGCGGGCAACTTGCTGGGTAACAGTGCTGGCTCCTTGTTGCACATCCCCGCTACGGCTATTGATCAACACAGCTCGTAAAATTCCCAGAGGGTCAACCCCAAAGTGCCAGTAATAACGACTATCCTCTGAAGCCACCACCGCAGCAGGTAAATAAGGGCCAAATTCCTCTAATCGCTTCATGTCTACATGAGAAGTAGTCCGAGGCTCTCTCAGGGGAGTGGCTCCATCACGGGCGTAAACAACTACTGGGGCGCGTGTAGCTGTAGGTAGAGGTTTAACTGAAAATTTCAGCCATTCGACGCCAATCACTAATGCTAACAGGGCACTGACACCACCGACACCATAAGCTGTCCAACTTGCAGCTTTGACATACCAGGCTGGTGGATCGACGTATTGTAACCGCACAGAAGCGGCGAGTTCTGGGGGCCCGAGAGTAAAAATATCGCCATGACGCAGTTCAAGGGAACTAACACGACGCTTACCACGATAAATGCCATTGGTGGAGTTTTCGTCTTTGATGACGAAAACTGGTGTGCGCTGAGTAGAATTCCGCGATAGCGACAGGTGAATTTGGCTGACAACAGGGTTACGGATGACGATATCGCTGGATTTGGAGCTACGACCTAGAATATAGCGATCGCCCAACAGTGGATATACCTCTGCTTTATCCGCCCCCGCATCCTGCACCCAAAGTTCCGGTACTTTGGCATTAGGCTTGAGCGCCAATTTAGAAAAATCGACTCTAGCTTGAATCGTATGTACTGCTTGAGTCAGTTGACCTAGTAACGTTTGTGGCTTGTGAGGGGGTTGGGGAGAACTCATCGGCTATTCACATCACAGTTTTTAATGAAGAATCGGGCGAATTACAATTTTAGATTTAGATGTTAGTCTTTCATCATTTTACTCATAAGCCAAAGCATAAATTTCTTATACGGAACTTTTTGAGCTATTTTATACTTTTTACTAGCTTATAACAGAATTAATTTGTTATTTTTGCTACTCTTTTACAGAGACATGATTTTTTTTTCCATTATCAAAAGCTTATTTTATCAAGTATTACTAGTTTTATAACTACAGGTTCACTTCTATTTATTGTGTTTTTAAACACCAGACGTCAATAAACAACAGATTTAAATTTTACCAATTTTACATATCCACATATTCTGAAATAAACCTAAATATATTCATTTAGGAAGATTTTCTAAATCTTATTGTCTGTTTTAATGGGCCGAGTGTTCCGTTGAGGTTAATTTCAGAATGATGGGAAAATCTCTGACCATGATTGGTACAGCTCTATCTTTAGCGCTCACCGCTAACATTGCTGTAGCCGAATCCAGTAAATCCCCCATAGCCCAATCCAGTAGCGACTCCACTAGTGCACCAACGGAAATTAAGATGTCGCCAGAAGGGATGAAAATTCTGTGCGAGTATTTTCCGCTCAACTCCCGCTGTCCCGGCGGTACAGCAGCCACCCCTACTAGCGCTCCTGGTAGCACTACGGTACCAGCAGAAACCACGCCCAATAGCACCACCACTCCAGATAGCACAACTGCACCAGGAACCATAACACCACCTGGATCTGGCACTCCCGAAAGCACTCCAGCACCAGGAACCGTTACTCCATCTGAACCTGGCGCTCCTAGTAACTTAAGTCCAGCACCAGGAACCGTTACTCCATCTGAACCTGGCGCTCCTAGTAACTTAAGTCCAGCACCAGGAACCGTTACCCCACCTGAACCTAGCGCTCCTAGTAACTTAAGTCCAGCACCAGGAACCGTTACCCCACCTGAATCTGGTACTCCTGGCAGCACTACCGAACCAGGAAGCGTTACCCCGCCTGAATCTGGCACTCCTGGCAGCACTACCGAACCAGGTAGCTCTCCCAGTACTCCCGGTTCTAGTTCGCCAAAAACTCCTACCACAGGTAATTAAATTAAAAGCTGGGGCATAATGTGAATACTAGTTTGCCATCAGCGATCGTCGGTGCATCTTTCTTGACATCTTGCACTAGTTATGTATGCAAGATAACAAATAAAAACAGTTAAAAATCTGATATATCAAGTCTTCGCACATAGCACTGAGCAAGGGTTTGAATAATCAATAGCCTGGGATTAATCATCCCAGGCTTAATAGTTTAATGCGACCTACCAGTTGAAGTTGGCGTTTTTTGCAAGGAAGCAATTAACAAGCAAACAATACCGATACTAATAAATGAATCTGCCACATTAAATACAGCAAAGTTAATCAGGCGAAAATCAAGAAAATCAACGACGTAGCCTAAAACAAAGCGATCAATACCATTACCCATCGCTCCACCTAAAATCAAGCCATAGCCCAACTGATCCCACAAATTTAACGTTGGGCCAAACAAGGCCAACGCTATCAATACTAAACTCACTCCTAAAGATAGCCAGCGCAACCACTCTACTTTCCCACTTAACAGACTAAAAGCGGCACCAGTGTTAGTGACATAGGTGAAATGAAATATCCCAGGTAAGACTGGTAGTGTCTGCCCCAAACTAAAGGTTTGCACCACCCAATATTTTGTTATTTGGTCTAAGAAAAAAGCTATGAAGGCAGCGATCCAGAAAAGGCGATTTTTTAAACGCATGGCGAATTAGTCATTGGTCATTGGTCATTGATGAGCCAGCGCAGTCTTCTCCCTTAACGCTAGTCTCTCCCCTTGGAAGAACCGGAGCCACTGCGTTGCAAACTTTCCCAAAGTTGTAGTAAGTGACGTGGCTTCCACACGGCTTGATACAACTTTGGTCGCCGCTGCACGTAGCTTGCTTCTCCGTTCGCGCAGCGTCCCGTAGGGAAGGAGTACAGTCGGGCATTGTGCACCCAACGCAGTTGTTCCTGGGCAGCTACTGGTGATAGCGTAGCGTTAGAGAGTCAGACGCTACGCCCAGTTGCTATGCGCGAACGCTATCGAGCGTCACCCGTAAGGGTCATTCATTGGTCATTGGTCATGAGTTTTTGACAAATGACAAAGGACGAAGGACAATAAACTAATAAAACATTAAGTGACGTAATACATATGCTATTACAGTAACTGCACAGACCACAGTTAGTTGACCTGGTAGTGCAAACCAGGAATATCTGAGGATTGCTTGCATTAAGGGTAAATTTTCTGTGCCTTTCCACTGAAAAAGATAGCTAATAATCAAATAAGTAATACCGCATAGGTGGAGAGTTAACAAGCCACAGATGCAACTAAAGGCAAGAGTTTCTAGTCGAGGTCTAGCTTTAAAGGCAACTAAGCCACAAATCCAAGCTCCAGGAATAAAGCCTAGTAAATAGCCAAACTGAGATAGCTTAACATAACCAATACCACCACCATCGGCAAATACAGGTAATAAGGTTAATCCCATGACTAAATAGGCAATTTGTGAGAGCGCACCGGCATTTTTGCCCCCTAAACAGCCCACCAACAGTACTGCGCCAATTTGAAAAGTGACACCTAAAGAAAAAGTCTGAATTCCGTGCTGACTCCAAGTCCAAGGTAAGGTGATGCCATAAGCTTCTAGGAAGGTACCACCCATTGTCAGGAGTAAGCCAATCATAGACCAGAGTAATTGATTGGAAGCAGCAAACATTTATCAGGCAACCAACGAAAAGCAAAAGGGAAAACCAACACCAACCAGTATATTCATTAATATTGAAATGAAATTTGTGCTGACATCTTAAGAACTAGCATATTTTCTTTTGCCTTTTCTTTATGTAATTTTTCAGTTTTGTAAATTGCGACTGAGGTGTCTATTGTCTGATTTTATTGACTGAGGCATATCCTGGATTCTGGTATTTGACCTAAAATATAGTAAAATCGATATCATTGAGTTTAGTATTTATACTAATATTTCAAAGCATTGCCTAAAATTGGCTACAAAGTGCTTATATCTATTTTTTTATGACTCGACCAACGAAATTACAACAACAATAAAGTTTTGTAAATAAGTAGAACCAATTTACTATAGTGCTATTTGTATCTTACAAATAAAGCAAAAGTATAAAATTTATCAAGCAAAACTAGAAATAAGAGTTTGCTCTTCATCAAAAAAACAAGCATCTTTTTTACTTTATTAACCTATTGTTAATCTTTATTGTTGTCCTTTAGAAGTATCTTAGAAACGCTCACCTGAAAAGTTACTACAAAATTGATAGCGATGCTCTCACGTCTTAGTGCAATAAAAACTCATCGCCTCACAGGTTCAATTTCAGTGTTAGCACTGACAATCAGCCTAGCAGCTTGTGGCGGACAGCAAACACCAGATAGTACAGCCACCAAAGATACGCCTTCTGGCACTGCTACAGATACTACTGCCTCTAGCCCGGCCAAATTAGACCTTGGCGGAAACATAAAGTTAACCGGGGCTGGTGCGTCTTTTCCGGCACCACTATATGACACCTGGTTCACGGATTTGAACAAAAAATATCCAAATCTGCAAGTGGATTATGCATCAGTTGGTAGTGGTGCTGGAGTTGAGCAATTTATCAAAGGTACTGTAGACTTCGGTGCCAGCGATGTTGCTATGAAGGATGAAGAAATCCAGAAAGTACCAGCAGATAAGGGTGTTATCTTACTGCCTGTGACTGCTGGTAGCATCGTGCTGGGGTACAACTTGCCAGATGTTCCAGAACTCAAGCTACCACGAGCCGTTTACGCCGATATTCTACTAGGCAAAATCAAGTCTTGGGATGATGCCCAAATTGCCAAGGCTAACCCAGGTGCAAAACTTCCTAAAGAGGCGATCACAGTTGTTTATCGTTCCGATGGTAGCGGAACCACGGGTGTGTTTACAAAACACCTCAGCGCTATCAGCCCGGAGTGGAAGAGTAAAGTAGGTGAGGGCAAAACTGTCAACTGGCCTGTGGGAGTTGGTGCGAAGGGTAATGAGGGTGTTACCGCTCAAATTCAACAAACTCAAGGTTCTATTGGTTATGTCGAGTACGGCTATGCCAAACAAAATAGTCTCAAGTTTGCTGCTTTGGAAAACAAAGGCGGTAAGTTTATTGTACCTACTGAAGAGTCAGCCTCCAAAACTCTCGAATCAGTAACTCTACCGCCAAATCTCCGCGCCTTCATTTCCGATCCCGAAGGGGCTGATTCTTATCCCATTGTTACTTATACCTGGATTTTGGCTTACAAGAAATATCCCGATGCGGCAAAAGCCAAGGCGATTGAAGCTGCGATCGAATACGCTTTAACTGAGGGTCAGAAGCAGGCAACTACACTAGGGTATGTTCCTCTACCTCAAAACGTCATCACAAAGGTGGCTGCTGCTGCCGATCAAATCAGTCCAGAGTATAAAATCGCTGTTGGCAATGGTACTAGCGCTAACAAGTAAGCATTAAACACGCCTAATAAGTAGTAACTTGAATAGGTAGTTACTTGTATCAGTATTAGATAGATGATGAGGCGACAATTTACTTAATATAGTTGCCTCCTACATTTTTCTCTGATTTAATTGTTAAAGTCGGTATTCATGACTACAAATTCTCAAAATCTGTCATCAGCGATGAAAAATCGCTCTGACGCAGAAAAGTCCCTAGATCAGGGTTTTATTTGGCTGACTAAAATTTTCGCTTTTGGGGTTGCTGCCACTTTATTATGGATCGGGTCGCAAGTTGCTATTGGCGCTTGGCCTGCCATCCAAAAATTTGGTGTCAGCTTTTTAGCCAACACCACTTGGAACCCGGTTAATGATAGCTACGGGGTGCTACCTCAAATATATGGAACTCTCTTGAGTTCTTTTATTGGTCTACTGATAGCAGTACCAATTGGGGTTGGTACTGCTGTTGTACTGAGCGAGGATTTTTTGCCCGCTAAAGTGAAGCTAGTACTAGTTTTCGCAGTAGAACTGCTTGCAGCTATTCCCAGCGTTGTCTATGGCGTGTGGGGTATTTTTGTTTTGGTGCCAATATTAACCAACTTGGGAAAATGGCTCAATAGTTATTTTGGCTGGCTGCCATTTTTTAGTACTTCTCCTACAGGGCCAGGAATGTTGCCGGCGGGAGTAATATTAGCAATTATGACTTTGCCCATCATTACAGCTTTATCCCGCGATGCCTTGATTTCTATACCCCCCAGTTTGCGTCAAGCCGCCGTAGGACTAGGAGCAACGCGCTGGGAAACGATTTTGCAAGTTCTCATCCCAGCAGCCTTTTCAGGCATAGTTAGTGCTGTGATGTTAGCGCTTGGTCGGGCAATGGGAGAAACAATGGCTGTAACGATGTTAATTGGCAACTCCAACAACATCAGTATCTCTCTTTTAGCACCAGCTAATACGATTTCTTCTCTACTGGCAAATCAATTCTCAGAAGCGAGTGGTTTACAAGTTGCGGCTTTAATGTACGCGGCTTTAGTTCTATTTTTCTTGACGCTGGTAGTCAATATTCTGGCAGAGTTGATCGTTCTGAGAGTCAAGCGAATATAGCTTAGTTTTGGGTTAAATTATGACTTCTAGTTTTCCAGAGCGCAGTTTAACTCGCTCCCCTATGTCTCAGAGGACACTGTTTAATACAGTAATGACCGTAGTGGCATTTACCTGCGGAGTATTGGCACTTTTACCTTTACTAGCAGTGCTCTCTTACGTGATTATTAAAGGCTTTAGCAGTTTGAGTCTGAGCGTGTTTGTTGAACTGCCACCCAAAGCTCTACAAAAGGGAGGAGGCTTTGGTAATGCAATCTTAGGCACGCTGCTGATGGTAGGAATTGCTTCCTTGATTAGCATCCCGTTTGGAGTTTTGGGGGCGATTTACATCACAGAATTTAGTTCGGCTAAAGTAGCCAGATGGGTACGTTTTGCGGCTAATGTCCTTAGTGGAGTCCCCTCAATTATTGCTGGGGTATTTGCCTATGGGATTGTAGTTTTGACACTGGTAAAGTTGAACTTAGGATCATATTCAGCTCTAGGTGGAGGGTTTGCACTGGCAATTTTGATGTTGCCAATTATTTTGCGAACTACTGATGAAGCTTTGCAGTTAGTATCACAAGATTTGCGACAAGCATCTGTAGGGTTAGGAGCGACTAACTTTCAAACAGTGAGTCAAGTAGTCTTACCAGCAGCTTTACCAGCAATTGTAACTGGGGCAACGCTAGCGATCGCCAGAGCATCTGGAGAAACCGCACCTTTATTATTTACTGCTCTGTTTTCCAACTTTTGGCCCGATGGCTTATTCCAACCAACAGCTTCCCTTGCTGTTTTGGTTTACAAATATGCCATTTCTCCATTTAAAAATTGGCAATCACTAGCTTGGGCAGCGTCTTTGATTTTGGTGTTAATGGTTCTAATTACAAGTATCATCGCTCGCTGGGCAACTCGTAAAAGAGCTTAGTAAACAAACATCCACAGTGCAGATCCTGATCGATCAAACTAACACTAAACTTAATTTATGGCTACTAATATTAGCACCGTGAATGATACTGAAACAGTTTTACACACCGAAAACCTCAACGTTTATTACGGTAAGTTTTTGGCCTTGCAGAATATTTGGCTAGATATACCAAAAAATCAGGTGACAGCCTTTATCGGCCCTTCTGGTTGTGGTAAAAGTACGTTGTTGCGATGCTATAACCGCCTTAATGATTTGATTGAGTCATTTCGGGCAGAAGGTAAAATACTTTTTTACGATAAAAATTTGTATGCATCTGACATTGATCCTGTAGAAGTGCGGCGTCGGATTGGGATGGTGTTTCAAAGACCAAACCCGTTTCCAAAATCAATTTATGACAACATTGCTTTTGGAGCCAAGATCAATGGCTACAAAGGTAATATGGATGAATTAGTAGAACGGAGTCTGCGGCAAGCAGCTTTGTGGGATGAAGTCAAAGATAAACTGCGACAAAGTGGCTCGTCTTTATCTGGTGGACAACAACAGCGGTTATGTATTGCTCGAGCGATCGCAGTACAACCTGAAGTTATATTGATGGATGAACCTTGCTCCGCCCTCGACCCTATTTCCACCTTGCGGGTTGAAGAACTAATTCACCAACTTAAAGAGCAATATACCATCGTTATCGTCACCCATAATATGCAGCAAGCAGCACGGGTTTCTGATAAGACAGCCTTTTTTAATGTCCGAACTACAGAGACAGGTGGTCGTAACGGCTACATGGTAGAGTACGACGCAACAGAAGTAATTTTCAATAATCCTAAACAGCAAGACACCCGAGATTACGTTAGTGGCAGATTTGGATAAATATCTTAACTTGTTGATGTTAAAACAATGAGGGATACTCGGAAATTAAAACTGTAAGATATTCCTCTAGTTTTTTATTTGTTCGCCAACCTTGGCGATCGCTGAATTAGAATTATTGCGGAAAATCTGGTATAATATCGAACTTAATAAATCTTAGGTTCATTAGCTTTGTGAACATGATAATTATAAATCATACTTATTAAGTGACAACGTAATCTTAAGCGTCTCCTATGATTGCGATAACTTGACTAAAAATCCGAAAAACTTTCTTTCCGTAGATTGACATATTCAATAACAACCCGACGGCTAGCCAAGGAACGATTGTACTGCTTATCAACATTTGTCAACTTGCGACCTCTGGGTTTTTTTGGCAAGTGACAATTCCTTATGTAACTTGGCAATTTTTTGGTAGCCGCTATCTTCTCAACTCTCCGTTTCAGGATGAAGTTGAATCAAGCTAAAAACCTTATATCTTACTATAAAATAATTGAGCAAGAGGTCTAATAGTCAATAGTTAGGAATTCTCCCCCTGCTTCACCATCTCCCCCACTCTCCCCATTCTCATCTTCATGGTGTCCGAAATCTATTACTTAGTGCGCTCAAAAACTGACGGTAATTATCTCATCGCTCGTCCTGACGCCGAAACATCGGGTTATTTATTGCTGTTTCAGGAAAACTTTGATGCCCTTAGCTATCTCAACACCCACGCAGGAGAAGTAGCAAATCGCTTTGCTGTGGAATCTATTGCGCGTACACAGTTGGGAAATTTGCTCAAACGTTGGGGTTTTAACGGTGTGGGTATTGTGACTGATCCGTTATTGCCCAAAGTTGAGTTTTTACAGCACAGTTAACTAATTCATAATTCGTAATGACGCTCTCTACAAGAGGCTGCGCGTAGCTTGCTCTCCGTACTAGTACGTAGACTCGCTAACGTAATTCGTAATTTATGTTAAGTAAATAATTGAGCGTAGGTGTAGCCCGTACTTCTCTACGAAACGCTGTGCGTAGCGTGCCGTAGGCAAGTGATACGGCATGGTTCGACTCCCTTCTTTACGAGAGGCTTCTCTTTCAGAGACGCGAACGCCAACGCCAACGACTACGCTACCTCGGATCCGATTCCATCGAGCGACTTGTACTGAGCGCAGTCGAAGTAAGTCGAGATGCTCGGCACAAGTCAGGGCAAGCCGCTCAGTGACCACGTAGACATCGCACAAGTAAAATCAGGCAATATGGGTGGACTCAATTCATCACCATTGAATAATGTAGCAACTAACTTTAAACTCGCTTGTTCGCGTCGATATACTTCCATTTGTTGCTTACGCCAATCCAAAATCTAAAATCCAAAAATATTGGGTGGTACGATTGCACCACCCAACCCCAAATAATCTAATACAGGAGATTTCAACGAAGGTAAAGTACACAAGCTAAGTCTCAAAGCCTGTTCTACTCCTGAATTCTGCTGTAACTCACAACTAATTTGCTACTTCAGCCACCTCAATAACCCGCCCTTCATAGTCCTTGACCAAAAAATTCAAGGGCTTCTGGTTGCGAATCTTCAATTTCAAACCGCGCATTTCGACTCGCATTAAAATCATTTCCAGGCAGTCGTGGTCAAAACAAACGTGGCGTTGCTGATTTTTGCTACCTAAACTCGCGCCAGTAATGACGTGTAGCTGAGTATTTTTCTTCAATTGATACCACAGCCCATCATTGGCATTATTCATCATTTTGCTAGACAAGCTCGGCCCAGTAGACATATATAGTGGATCAATGCCAGTTGCGCCTATAGTTTGTTCGTAATTGTAGTAGTAGTGCAAGGGCACCTCAGCTGCTGGCAAATCTAGCAGCCCTTCATACAACTGTCGGGCAATCTCCAAATCTGACACCATTACAGTGTGTACTTTTGGGGCACTGGTGAGAAACATCCACATGGCACCAGCGTAAGCTGCTAGCAGCATCACCATAATGCCTTGGGTGGAGAACAGGCTATCCAAGGGCAGGGAAGGCAAAAAGGAGCCTAAGGTAAGGGGACTGAGCAGGAACGATATCACACTAACTGCTATAACCATGAACAAATAAGGATTCTATAAGGGAGTCAATTTTATGATTGTCGATTAAGACTAAAATTAAGTCTTTGTTTCTAGTTTATCAATACTCAAGTAGTCTGAGTCTTATCTACAAACTGAGCAACACCAAGATATTATGCGATTAACTAGGGGAGTGCAATTCCCAAAACTATTTTAACAATTATCAATCGAAAGGCTTATGCAAATTCCTCATTTTCCGGAAGCTAATCACCCGCTGGTGAAGTCGCTGTTCCATCATAGCGACCATGAACTACTGACTCTGTTTCAGCGTTATCCAGATGCCGGAAAGTATTTTACGGTGATTTTTTGCCGCTATAGCCCCATAGTCTACACCTTAATTCGGCATTCGGCGCGATCGCCTGTGCAGGCTGATTATCTGTTTGCCCTCACCTGGCGGCATATCTACTACGAACTCGGTGGACTAAATTTAACCGATTCTGAATCCGGCGAGGAAACCTTAACCATGCAAAATTGGTTAATTAATATGACAGCATTCTGTATTAACGAAATTAAACTACCGCCCACAGAAGCAATTCATTATTCTCTGCAAGCGACTTCGCCGCCACTCTGGTGTTATGTACAACAGGCATTAGACCAACTACCACCAGTTTTGCGATTAATCGTTTTAATGGCTCAGACTTTCCACTGGAGCGAAACTAGAATTGCTGCCTATCTCCAAGCCGAAGGAGAAGCGATCGCACCTAGCGAAGTAGCCAATTTTCTCCAGGAAGGCTATCGTATGCTAGAGGACAAATTACCAACGGATATCCGCTCCATATACTTTGGCGAAGATTTTACTTAATTATTTATTAAGTGTAAATGCGTATATTCATTGTCTTCAATTTAAAAAAATTAAAACTTCTTCTTAAACCTTCTAATTAAACCCGCATCTTTACGGGTAATTTTTATGAAACAACCGCTTGTATTTCCAAGGCAAAAGGTAGGCTTAATTTGTGTAGGTGCAATTTCTCGTCCCCAGGTTCTTCTACACAGCTTTTTACTGGTTACTTTTTTGCTGAGTCCGATAGCTGCGGGTGCGGTTGATATTACGCAACAACTCCACCGCCCTTTAAATAATTCCGTTGGGCGACAATCAAGAGATGAAGCAGACAGTTTGCTGCGTATAGGTGAACAACAATACGCCTCAGGATATGCCGACAAAACGATTGCGTCTTGCTTGCGGGCACTAGAACTATATCATTCAATTGGCGACCTGAAAGCACAAGGTCTAACGTACAATTTGCTTGCTAAGGCTTATGTCCAGCTAAGTAGTTTCAAGGAGGCGGAAGATGCTTTAAGACGAGGATTAGCGATCGCTCGTGATACTAAAGACTTCCAATCTCAGATTTTTGTGCTGAATAATATTGGTACATTTCTGCTGCAACAAGGAGAATTCGCTGCTGCTGGTAAAACTGTTGAAGATGCACTCTCAATTGCTCATAATGTCAAAAATATTGAAGGTGAAGGACTATCTTTGAGTAATTTGGGTTTGGTAACTGCCAGGTTGGGAGATTACAACAAGGCGATTAAACTTTACGAAAATGCTTTAATTTTCCGCCGTCAGACTGGTGATGCCATCGGTGAAGCAAATACCTTGAATAATTTAGGTGATGCCTATCTAGCATCTGGGAATTATCAGGATACTATTGCCACTTATGGTGCAGCAATGGGGACAGCTAAAACCAACCGCGATCGCACTAATGAATTACGGGCAATTGACGGTTTAGTTAAAGCTCATACTGCTGTAGGACGTTACCAACGGGCTTTTGATTTACTAGAGCAACGTTTAGCACTCGCTAAAGAATTGCAAAATTTGCGAGAAGAATTAAAATCTTTTGAGTCTTATGCTCAGTTATACAAGCAACAAGGTAATTACCTAACTGCGCGCAATTTTTATGAAAGGGCGATTATACTGGCGCGGAGATTGGAAGACAGCAAGCAAGAAGTGCAATTGCTGGATCAGCTAACTAAAATGCTTCAGCGGAAGTAGCAGTACCGCATCAGAAATCTTTTCTATTAATGGTTGAAAATAGGGGGGCACAGCAGCTGTGCCCCCCTATTGAATTGAGAATAGCTATAATTCAACCCTGTCCCTGCTAATTCAAGAACACTGAACCGTTTCGCTCAATTCTCATAGCACTTCTACCCTGTGCTGGATTCGTAGCTTCCTTAAATGTAACTTCCAAACTTCCTGGCTCTGAAGACGGTTGTGGAGTTACTATCAACTGTCCGCCATCTTCTCGTTCAAATGTCACTGTTACTGGTGCGTCTAGACCTTGCAGTGTTACATCGGATTTACCTTGTAGCGATCGCGGTGCCGTATCACCAATCACCTGGAAAGTTACATTAGCCGCAGTGTCATTTCTCAACCTGATATTAACCTTACCATTAGCGAGTGCGATCGTCGCGCTGGGGGTTTGCCGTGGTTGTAGCAGTGGTGTTTGGTCAGTGGAAGCCGCCCCTGGTGAGGGCTGTTGAGTTTGATCTCCAGTGGCTGGGCGTGGTGGTATAGCACTTGGTTGTGGAGCTTCACCGCCGACACCCAACCTTGTTTGGTCTTGTGAGGGAGTAGCAGGGACGGGAAGAAGCCCTTGAGCCGCTAGTCTTTGTGTTAGCGCATTAGGAGGACATCCCTGTGGCACTACAACGCGACTATTATGTGGTTCTTCGTAGAAAATTCTAGGACAAGGGTTAATCTTTGGAGTAGACTCTTGTGCTATTGCTTGAGGAATTGCTGGCAGACTAATCAGTAATCCTCCACAAATAGCGCCAAATAACTCAGCAGACTTGCGAAAATTTTGATAATTCATATTTTTTGTTGCCATATAGGAAAACATCAAATTATCTTCTTGCAAGAAGTTTTAAACAACAAATTAAATTGGGTTTTATCTGGAATTGATATATATAACCCTAACTCTTAACTCTATTTTTTTTATCTAGCTAAAGACTAGAAAATCATCTAGAATTAGACATAACTATTTCATTCATAAGGCTGATCAGCTAAGTCATTAGTAATAAACTGCACAAGTAAACTTTAAAAAAACTTGGTTATAAACTATACTGTAAGGATTAAAAATTCATAAGTTCTAACCTAAGAATATTAGTTCAAATCATTCAATAGCTGTTATATTAATGGAATAAGTTGCTATTGACTAATCCAAAATATTATTCATATACGCATATTTGACAAAAAAAATAGCAATATTTATAACTAATTAAACAAAGAAAAGCAGAAATTTTCAATTGTAACAATTCAATTGTTATATAAAGTAGTAAATTTATTTATTTTTCTGTATCTATCACAGGAAACAAAAATTTGTTGCCAAATTAAGACTCAAGAGTTATTGGTAAGGTGACAGTAAATATGGAGCCAATGCCTTGGGTACTTTCAACTTGAATATGACCCTGATGATGTTCGACAATAGCTTGAGCGATCGCTAATCCCAATCCTGAACCAGTAGCGCTTGCTGTAGCTGTATTCCCAGTCTGATGAGTCCGTGCTGGATCTACCCGATAAAAGCGGTCAAACAAGCGTGGTAGTGCTTCCGGTGGAATTCCAACTCCAGTATCGCTCACTTTAACTTGCAACTGGGCACTGGTGTGACGTAGTCCAGAAACCCGATTTATTCCCTCTATCCGCGCCAATTCTACTTTCACCCGTCCACCTGATGGAGTGTAATGCAAAGCATTAGCAATTAAATTTGTGAACAGCCGCACCAGTTGATCCCAATTACCGATAAAGGTAAACCAATTTTCCAGTAATTCGGGGCTAGTTTCGGAGGAAGGAGGGTCAACTAAGTCTAGAGAAAGTGCAATTTCTTTTTCAGGGACTAACAATTGTTGTTCTTCAACTACCTCCATCAGCAAAGCGTCCAGCGGACAAGGTGAAAAAGTATCTTTGCTGATACCACTATCCTGCCGTGCTAGGAAGAGTAAGTCGTTGACTAACTTACCCAAACGCTGAGTTAAACGTTCCACCACCTTTAACTGTTGCCGATACTGCAAAGAAGTAGTCGCTTCTGCCTCTGTTAAATCTAAGTCAGCAAGAGCAACTTGCACATTGGTTTGAATCAAAGTAATGGGACTTCTAAGTTCGTGGGAAGCATCAGCAGTAAATTGTTTGAGGCGTTGGTAAGACTCACCTACAGGTTCCATCGCTTTACCCGAAAGAAACCAGCCACTTGCGCCTACGGAAAGCACCATTAACCCAATACCTAGCGCCAAATCAAAAATTAACTGCCGACTGGGTTTAGTGACTTCAAACCAGGGATGACTAACACGCAGATATCCTAATACTTGCCGCCCCACTTCTACCCGTTGTGTGATTTGTCGCAATAAGAGTGGGGAGTGAGGAGTGGGGAGTAGGGAGTTAAGAGTGGGAAGTTTATTATCTTCACCTTTTTCTTTCTCTCCCTTGACTACACGCACAGTTTCACCAGTGCGGTTGGCACGAATGGGAATATTCAGTGGTTCGGATAGCGTTGACCAAAGTAATTTACCAGTCGGACTAAACCATTCTAGGTCGATATGGTCATCTTCTACAGTCTCGGTATTGTCACGAAAACTAGCTTCTAGATTAATGCGAAATTTATCTGCATCAGCACTAATTGGCTCAAATATGAGCGTAGATGCACAGCGAGTGGTTGTGAGGCAACGCTCTACTATTTCCACTACATGGTTAAGGGTATCATCAATCCGCTCAATTAATGTACTGCGGACGTATAAATAAACGCCACTGGCAAACAGTAGTAGTAATACAGCAGTGACGGCTGTGTACCAAATTGCAAGACGGCGGCGAGTTGCCTGAAACATGTTTTTTACCTACTTTTTTGACTGAAATATCTTCACATTAAGTGTTTATACGGTTAAAACTTAGCTCACTTTTCTAGCTCTGGTGATTTTGCTGAGGTTTAATTTTTGCTCAAGAATTACACTCTTGTTGCAGTAAATCTGCTTAATCCTATTTTATTCTTTACAGTCAGGAAAAAAATCGGTTTTCTTTGGCTATCTATATCGAATTAACCGAAATGACTGTTGAATACGTCTAAATTAACCAACAAAAAACTGAGTTTTGGAAATAAATTATGACTAATGTTTGAAGCATGTAAATCTATCCTGTTAGCCCAAACAAATAGTAGCTAATCTTCATTACTTTGAATTTAATTTGATTTTCTCTTGAATCTACCAAACAGCATATTTCTATTGTGGAAACCTGTAAAATTTCAACTCGAAGAACTGTAAGAATCTCACTAATGAGATTCAAAAAAAATCTAAAAATAATTGTAAGTTGCTTTTTGTCTTCAACTATATTATTCAAAATAATACTAGTTCAATTTTCTGCGATCGCCTTAGAGTTGGATGGTCAAAACAATATTGGTTTGGTTGCAGAAAATAATCCAAATACTAATAATTTACTTCGGTTGGACAAAGTAGGTAAATCTAAAAGTACCACACGGTTAAAACAAGCCTTAAAAGATACTACCTCTAACTTAAAAAAAACTAAACAGTTATCCGAACTTAGCAGAATTGATTTAATTGGAGGAAATAATGTAACTGCTAGTGACAAGAGTTCATCAAAGTTGGATAAAGTAGATAACTCCCCAAGCAAAACACTATTAAAAGGAACTTTAAAAGATACTACATCTAACTTACAAGAAACTAAACAATTATCCGAACTTAGCAGAATTAATTTAATTGGAGCAAATAATGTAGCTGCTAGTGATAAGAGTTTATCAAAGTCGGATAAAGTAGATAATTATCAAAGCAAACCTCTGTTAAAAGAGACTTTAAAAGATGATAACTCTAACTTACAGAAAACCAAACAGTTATCCGAATTTACCATAGCTGACATTATCCCAATTGAAGAATATAAAGTAGAACCTACTAAACCACCTGATGAAGCTGAAGAAGAGACTCAACCAAATACAACTAAACCATACACACCAACACAACAAATATTAATAGAAAAATTACGGAGTTCAAAAAAGCAACAACAAGTAAAACAAAAACAAATAATTCTTGACGCCCTTACATTTAGTGCTGATAAGTATCCTTGGATTGTTAACCCAACAGACAACCTTACTTTTTCCACAGAATTATTTAAGCCAAATGAAGATGAAAATTATATAGATACGAATATAAGTGTAAGATTTTCTTCAGAAAATCAGACTATTGAGAAATTTACTTATGCTAAATTTCCTAAAACTGACCAGTTTTACTGGGTTCTTGATAACAATAGAATAGTAGTTGAAACTAAAGGTACCCAAGCAGGAATTCTCTATCAAGGAAGACAAACTAATACTTATATTACCCAAAATGTTACCTCCCAGCAGGCATTTTGGGGATTGCAAACTCTGTTCGCCATACCAACAGATTTTCAGAATTTAGCTGGAGAAGTTGCTACTGATAATTTTTCTATAACTTCCATAGCGGGACAATTGGTAAATCCTGAAGGTGTACCTGCTGGCAGGGTTATTATTAATAGCGGCATTGATTTAAACAATCCTAATATTACAGTTCTCAAAAATCCTATTCCAATTATTGGTAGTGGCTCTACTTTGAGTGTTGATGGTGGGCAAGCTTTATTTCAAGCTTTAGATGCTATAAATGCTCCCAAGGTTCTGCAAGGCTTTCCAACAACAAATATACAACCTATACTAGATAACGGAAATGTTAGACTCCAAGAAGGTAAAATTATTCCTAAGAGTGCTCTAGAAGCTGCTGGCATTTTCTGGGGAGATATTTTGACGGGAAAAGGTTTTGATTTTACTGCTCCTGTCTCTTCCTTCCCAGGTATTAAGGTTGCTCAACTTGGAAAATTTGATAACTTTGATTTGTTAAACGTAGCAGTCAATCCTTTTCTTTCTCAATCTGATAAAGACTATCATTATCTTAACTCTTTAATGTGGCTATCTTTAGGAAGAAGAGATCCTGTATTTGAGACACTATCTCAAACTCAAGAAATTTCTGATTGGCATAGAATTTATGTTAGCCATCCTCATAATCGCAGCTTAATTCAATATGACACAACGGCAATTAAAGCTACTTACTCTAATATTTTCTCTGCTCCAGGATTATCTATAACAGCTAAATTCAGCGATACTAGTATTGATGCTATTCAATCAGTGAATTCTACCTTAGGTTTGCTATTAGGTGGAGTTTTTGAAGCTATAAAAATTGATAATATTCAACAAGGTCTAGAAGAAGCTAAAGATAAATTTAAGAATGGAGAAACTTTTATTCCTTTAAAGACACCTGCTACGGCTGAACAAAGAAGACAAATCAATAACAGGCTTAATCGTACTTTATCTTATGCTAATGCAGCCAGTGGACTAGAACAGGTATCTGGAACTTACACACTTCCCAGTCAAGTCACTCCTAATAATTCCAGCATATTGCAAGTAAGAGCGGGAAACCACAAACGAGCAGTTCAGTTTCTTGAAAGAAATGTTTCTATTTTAGATGAAGGTGATACCTTTTTTTCTGATCTCAGACTATCTAATGAAAACTTTGGGCCTTTGACTTACATTGGAATCCCAATTCCTTTAAATGATACTTCTATTGATCCTATTAATGAATCCTCTGCTGTAGAAATAATTTTAACAAATCCCCAAGGGCAACAATTTGTACAAAAATTTAATTCAGCAGATAATACGATAGTACCGCTCCAGGTACGAGCAGCTGATTTAGCATTCGATTATATGGAACTCACTAGAGTTGACAAAATAGGTGTCAGTTTTAATAACTTTAACGGTTACCTATCTTTACCGACAGTTGAATTATTAGCAGCGGGTTCTTCTGGAAATTTTAACTATAGTGCTAATTTAGGAACGTGGTTTAATATAGATGCTAACTCGGCACCAGGTGTTTCCAATAATAATTTAGGAATAGAAGAACCAACGCTAGGTATATATACTAACATACTACTCAATTATATTAAAACTGATGTACGTTTAAATTCAGCCAAAAAGCCTGTAGCTGTTAATACTCACGTACCGTACTTGAGACTTGACTGGAATAGTGCCTCTAATAAAAACAATCCTTTTTCTACTTTCTTAAGTTATTTATATCAGCATCAAGAAAGGAATTTCGGTTTTTCCTTAGCTCCTGGTGTCGCTTTTATTGAAAATAACAGCAATGGTGAGTTTTTAGGTCTTTTCAATGGAGAATTTAGTACTAGTCCTGGTTTGAATTTGAAAACAAATCTAGAAATTGGCAAGGAATTTTTCTTTGAATTTCAGGGTTTACATAGAGTCAGCAAGAATATTTCTGCTGGTGCTTATCTAAAAAATTATAGTATTAATAATGTGGGTTTGAGCAGCCGAGTTTCTGGCTTCAACTATGGACTCATTGTAAGGCACAATTTTCCAGATAATAGTGTGTTTATAGAAACTCAAATTGGTACAGGCGAAAATGGGTTTGACCTAAAACTTCAAGGGGGTTATCGATTTTGATGGTATTGATGTAATGCACCAAAATAGAGACGTTGCATTGTAACGTCTCTAAACCATTCGATTTGTAAGTCCCATTTAATCTAATGTGAATTCGACAAACCCGTCCTATTTTGAACTTTTGTTCAAGTCTGTCCCTCTCGGCATCGGAGAGAGGCAGTTTTTGCGTAGTAAAATCTGGGAGAGGTCTTTTTATTAAGCTGGTTAGACGAACACTATATTACCCATCGAACTCAGATTAATCTAAAGCACCCAAGCCATTATTATTGGTGCCTGCTTGGATTATGGTTGTCATATCTTCAATTGAGGCACTATTTTTTAATAAATTCGCGGCTGTATCAATAAATATGTTTGGGCTAGAGAGTGTAGTAGTTTTAACTACTCCTGGAGTAATAGTCAGACTAGTGATAGTTTCCTGATTTCCACCTGCTATCCCTCCATAGATAGGTGCAATTGTTATACCGCCATCAAAGTAGGAGCCGGAAGGTAAAATTAACTCGCCACTAACACTGAGAAAAGTACCAGAAGGTCTAATCAGACTAACAG
The DNA here is from genome assembly GCF_034531305.2 of Nostoc sp. ChiQUE02. Taxonomy (NCBI): domain Bacteria; kingdom Bacillati; phylum Cyanobacteriota; class Cyanophyceae; order Nostocales; family Nostocaceae; genus Nostoc; species Nostoc sp. ChiQUE02. The sequence goes on along the minus strand of NZ_JAVRBN020000005.1, from coordinate 87,927 downwards.
CACCACGAGCAGTAGCTTGTTCTGCATTTGCTGGCGCGGCTAAAAAATTTCCTGCACTGACTAAACCAAATATGCAGATACTTCCTCGGAGAATTATAGATAATTTGTTAGATAAATTATTCATGATTTTATTATTAACTCCTCATACTTTTCGCCTTAGGCTCATTCCCAGATTTTGCTTGGGAATGCAGACTCAACCTCGACTAGCAAAAGTAGAGGCGTAATCTTGTTTTAATTTCTTTTTGCAAATAAAAATATATAACCCTTGCCGTGAGTATTTTGTTAAAAATGAACATTTTTAGGGTTAGTATTGTTACCTAAGTGCTCTAGTCTTTTTTCGGTAAGTGTTTCAAGGTTTATATTGATATGACTAAAGTTATGTAAAGGTATGATGAGGAGTTGCGGCAATCACTGAGGCTTTGATTCCATTTGCTGAGGGGTTAAATGAAAAATTTAATTTTTGTATATGCGAAGTGGCTAGGCAATATATGCAACACAAGGTAGGGGCACATCACCCATTAGTATTAATTTAATGTGAAAGCCAGGTTAAACATAGCTTTGAGATATTACCTCGTTCCCAGACTATGGCTGGGAATGCCTACTAGGAGGCTCCGCCTCCCTTATTTGCGGCAGCAGCCCAATGAGCAGCATTTCCAGCCTCTGACTGAAAACAAGGTTTTAAAGCAGTTTTAGTTTACGTTGACGTGTATGCACATAACTGCACCCCTATGCAAGTCTGTACAACAACATTCCCGATTTCTCTAGGGAATATTACGAATTACAAATTGGTATTAAACCTTTACCAAAACGGCTTCCCGCAGCTTGGCAATCACATCACTTAGATTACCCGTGTTCAGGCGGTAACTCAGAGGATGGGCAATTAACCGCGCTGTGCTTTCATACAGAGTAGCAATTTCAATCAAACCATTTTCGCGCAAAGTCCGCCCTGTGGAAACCAAATCCACGATCGCTTCTGACATTCCAGTAATTGGACCTAGTTCTACTGAACCATATAACGGCACTATTTCTACAGGTAAATCCAGACTGTGGAAATATTCACGAGCGCAATTCACATATTTTGAAGCAACTCTACCATGCGGTGGTAAATCTAAAGGCGATCGGTAAGAGCTTGATGCTTTTACCGCCACCGACATCCGACAATGCCCAAACTGCAAATCCACTAAGTGGGCAACTTGCGGCTGCTTCTCCCGCAGCACATCGTAACCGACAACACCCAGTTGTGCTTGACCATATTCCACATAAACTGGCACATCCTGCGCCCGCACCAGCAAACCTTTGGCTTGGCCACTAGCGTCAGGAATTTGAAGTTGGCGAGTTCCTGAATCTAAAAAAGCACTAAAATCTAACCCGACAGCTTGTAGCAAGCGGATGCTATTTTTAAGTAGTTCCCCTTTTGGCAATGCAACAGTCAGCATTCTTTTTATTGGTATCCTTAGCGTCTTGGCAGTTGAATAATATTGAGAATATCTCTATATGCTTACCACAAGCAGCATGAGAATTTTATTAGTTGATGATGAAATTGAACTAACTCAACCCTTGAGTCGCTTATTAACTCGTGAGGGTTACGCTGTAGATGCCGCTTATGATGGGACATCTGGCAGCAAACTTGCACAAGCAGGTAGTTATGACTTACTGATTTTAGATTGGATGCTGCCAGGAAAAACGGGATTAGAGATTTGTCAGGAATTGCGACGCCAAAGCAAAACCACTCCCGTTCTGTTTCTCACAGCTAAAGATACTCTCGATGACCGCGTACAAGGTTTAGATGCTGGCGCTGATGACTATTTGGTTAAACCTTTTGAACTGCGGGAGTTACTAGCAAGAGTCCGTGCTCTGTTGCGTCGTTCCGGTTCCCAAATTTATGAAACCACCACCGGACGTTTAACCGTCGCTGATTTAGAACTCGATTGTGAAAATCAAGTAGCCTATCGCCAAGGACGGATAATTGAGCTATCGCAAAAAGAAAGCCAGTTGTTGCAATATTTTATGGAACACACTGGACAACTGTTAACTCATGCCCAGATTATGCAAAATTTGTGGCAAGAGGAAGAACAACCCAGTAGTAATGTAATCGCGGCATTAATTCGTTTACTGCGCCGTAAGATTGAGGTTGGTAGAGAAACTGCGTTGATTCACACAGTTTACGGCAAAGGCTATCGTTTCGGTGCTTCTTCAGTGGAGTCAGTTTAACCGTCTACTTCCAACTCACAATAATTCGGTTAATTGGTTAGGAGAATCATTGATATTTCTCAGTCTTTGCGACTTTAATTCCTGTCGAAGTTTGTTGTAGAGAGATAAATCCACAGGCATCATAATTTGTGAAATCCCCTTCCAGACACCAAGCTGATTATTTGCACCCATATCTTCCATGAGTTGATCAGTATAACGTAAGGAAAACGAGGAGATGCATGTCGCCCTCGCTACAACGCTATGGTATTGAGTTTTCATCCAATCGATATCTGCTGCCATTTCTTGATACATTGCTGGCGGCGAAGGTAATAACAAGTTGCCTTTAACATACTCTAGTAGCCACCAAGCACCAACTTCTGATGTCAACTGACTGTAGAAACTGCTGTTATAGCCAACAAAACCCATCTGTGGAATATTAGGGTGAATCAGATAACGGTAAAGGTTAAAATTACCATCTTCATCGACTACTTGTCGGCGATATTCTTCTTCGAGAAAGGGAAGTTCTTGGCGAAATCCTGTTCCAAAAATTACTATATCTGTCTGCAACTGCTGACCATTGGCTAATTCCACGCCATCAGGGATAAACTTGGCGATGCTGGTTTTAATTGCCTGAATTTTACGAGAGTGTACGTACTTGAAGAAATCTGGAGGAGCTATGCTAATGCCACAGTTAGCCTGATTCATTGGTTGTTTGGGCAACATACCGCAACTATCAAGACCGAATTGCAGGCGTAGCACCATCTCGTTAGTCCGCCAGAAAGCCCACACTAGTGGCTTACCCAGAGTGTGCAGCACTTTTTCAATCCGTCCCATCTTACGGTAAGGGAACCAAGCTTCTGAAAAGCGGGTTAATAAAACATACTTCAGGTTTACTAAACCCAGGAAAAATCTAGGAATCTTCCACAGGGGTTGACGGAAGACGAGGGTGGATTCTTTGGCTATGTTCGCCGCCAAAGTCGCAATGTCACAGGCAGATTTGCCAAAACCTACTACCACTACCCGCTTACCCTCAATGATTGAAGCATCGTTAAACTCGGTAGAATGCAGTACCCGCCCTCCAGATGCGGCGAACTCCTCCCTACCTGGTAAGGAAGGTAACTTAGGGATACTATATGTGCCATTGCACACTAACACAAAGTCAAATTCGTGCTTTTCTTCTTTTGTTTCACCTTCATTACCTTCCTTCACTCTGATGGTAACTACCCATCCTGGTCGTTCTCCAGCTTTTCGGGAAACATTGGTCACTTCCGTTTGGAAGCGAATTCTCTCAACAACCCCAAAATTGTGGGCGTATGAATTTAAATAATCCCGCATCTGTTCTGCTGTGGGCCACTCTGGGTAGGACGCAGGCATGGGATAGTCTGAAAAACTATATGTGTCACCCGTATTCTGAGTAGTTAATCCTGGGTAACTTCGAGATTTTTCCCAAACACCACCAAGTCCTTTTTGTTTCTCAAATACAGTAACGTCGTAGCCTTCCTCGATAAAAGTTTTAGCTGTCACCAAACCGCTGATTCCAGCCCCAATAACGCAAATCTGTTTGATTTCCATTCTTTTTTAAGTGAATTATGAAATAATTTCTGCAAATAACAATTTACAGTAGGTTTTATTTATTTGAACTACATCTGTCGTAGGCCCTAAAGAAATACCAGACATTATTGATCATCATTAAATAGCCACAAACATTACAAGTCAAAAAAACCTAGTTGTTAGTAGACAAGTTATCAATGAGGTTTGTACAAATTTAATCTGCAAAACAGGTTTTGATAACTCGCAGATTCAAAACTTAATTGAAGATTTTGCAGAAGGGTGTGAAATATTTCCTGTCCCGTTAGAAACGCTTCAGTATGCAGTCAAATTGTGGTGCGTAGGCGTAGCCCCAATACGTTTCGGTTATGGCTTTTTGATAAAAATTCTAAATCACAAAGACGCGATAAATCGCCGTCTCTACAATAATTATCAAAAATGCCTTACAGATTGTGAATCTATTTTTGGAGGGAAAGAAATTACTCTCGAAGTTCACGCACAAGCAAGCATCAAAACGACAATGGCTATATTTTGCTGTTGATTGATAAGTTTTGTTTAAGCGTTGGTAACTAAGACATAAGCTTTGTCACAAATAGATAAGCATTCTGAACGAAACAAGTTGTGTTGGTAACGAACAGACAAGTTTTCGTTACTAACGGATAAGCATTCTGAACGAAACAAGTTGTCTTGTTAACGAACAGACAAGCTGTGGTAATGAAAACAACTTTATTCTTAACGTCCCCTTCTGTTTTGGTAACAAATGGACAAGCTGTTGTTATCACGGTAACTTCATTTGTAACGTCACTGCTGCAAAAGTACTTAAATTATTCTTGTGAAGAGGATTTTCTTTAAGCTTCGCATTGCACGAGTAACAATATTATGCTGATGCCAAGCTAGATAGAAATCGGAGTAAGGCATATTCTGGGCGCATTTCCAGGCTAAATCGTAGAAATCATCAACCAATCGCCAATAACCACTTAAAGCTTTGACTACCTCAAAGCGATGCTTATTATTCTGTATGATTTGCTCTAAGCTTGATGCTGCCCGCCAACGGTTGTAGTCAGTCACATGATTTGATTGCAGCAGTTGCAACAAGGCGGCAATCGCATTTTCATTGCCAGTGCCGATTTTCCCTATGCTAGATGCTGCCCACCCACGGATGTCTTCATCAGTTGATTGCAGCAGTTGCACCAAGGCGTTGATAGCTTTTTTATTACCAGGATTAATTTTCCCTAAGCTTTCTGCTGCCAGCCTACAGGTGTAGTCAGTCACATGATTTGATTCCAGCAGTTGCACCAAGGCGGCGATCGCATTTTCATTGCCAGTGCCGATTTTCCCTAAGCTAGATATTGCCTGGTAACGGGTGGAGTAATCCACAGTAGTTGATTGCAGCAGTTGCACCAAGGCGGCGATCGCATTTTCATTGCCAGTGCCGATTTTCCCTAAGCTTTCTGCTGCCTCCCTACGGATTAAGTCATCCACAGTAGTTGATTGTAGCAGTTGCACCAAGGCGGCGATCGCAATTTCATTGCCAGTGCCGATTTGCCCTAAGCTAGATGCTGCCAGCCTACGGGTATAGTCAGACACAGTAGTTGATTGCACCAGTTGCACCAAGGCGGCGATTGCAATTTCATTGTATATGGCGATTTTCCCTAAGCTTGATACTGCCTGCTCACGGGTGTAGTCATCCACAGTAGTTGATTGCACCAGTTGCCCCAAGGCGGCGATCGCAATTTCATTGCCTGGATCGATTTTCTCTAAGCTTGATGCTGCCTGCCTACGGGTGTATTCAGTCACATGATTTGATTGCAGCAGTTGCACCAAGGCGGCGATCGCAATTTCATTGCCAGTGCCGATTTCTCCTAAACTATATGCTGCCTGCGTACGGGTGTCATCATCCACATGATTTGATTGCAGCAGTTGCACCAAGGCAGCGATCGCAATTTCATTGCCTGGATCGATTTTCTCTAAGCTTGATGCTGCCTGCCTACGGGTGTAGTCAGTCACATGATTTGATTGCAGCAGTTGCACCAAGGCGTTGATAGCTTTTGTACGGTCTGTCTGTTCTAGTGCTGACTTAGCTTCGATTTCAATTACATTGGTAAATGTTATCCACTTCTGTTTTTTATTGTTGAAATAACCAAAGCCCCATTTGACAATTTGTTCTACTATTTTATCCACTCTAGAATAATATTTAAACTCAGTAATTCCTGTGGTAGCTAAAAAATAAGCACGATATTCATAAAATCTTTGATCTACATCTTCCCTATTCCACTTACCACATCCGTCTTTAAAGTTCACTAAAGCATCGATAAACTGTTGCTTTTGCTGTTTGAGATTTTCTTCTTCTCGCCCTAACCAAAGTAAAATTGTTTGCTTCCATTGCGGTTCAAAGATGCGATAAGTTCCCTGACTAGGATTTTTGGAAATGTGGTTAAGAAAGAAATGCCAGTCATCAATTGCTTTAGCAGCAAAGTACTCTTGAAACGAAGCATGAAAGAAAGCGTAAACAGGTTTTCTATTTGTATCTATCCCGACACAGTTCAGCCAGCCACGATTTAGTGCCAGTTTCAGCAGCGAATTTTTATCATCAGCATCCCCTAAGAATTGACTAACAAAATCCTGCCGCAAGCGAAAACGGGTTGTTTCTTTGTCTATTGCTTCTTTAGCTAATTCCCCCAATTTAACATTAAGTTGCTGACGCTGGTGAGAGTTTGTAGCGAATTCCTCCTTTTTCCACTTGTAGAAGTCATCAACAAATTGCTGATAGAGTCCCGCTTGAGTATCTGGTAACTTCCCTTCTCCTGATTGCCAATTCAAGCACAGCAGCGTCAACCGTAGAGGATTTTTTACTAAATCCTGAATCCGTTCTTTACCTGGTTCTTTCAATGCAGTACATAACTGCTTTCCAGTTTCGGGAATAGCAGCGAACCATTTCTGAATAAATCTCTCTACCTGTTGTGGATAAGCAAAATCTAAACTGCGATAAGTATCAAAATCATCAAGTGCATTACTGCTGCCATCCCACAGATTAACCCGACAGGTCAGCACAATTCGCGCTTGAGAAATTAATCCTCCTTCACGGAATTGTCGGGCAATTTCGGTTAGAGGATTACCTGAAGATGCCGACATTTCATCTAATCCATCTAGCAGCAGCCACACATTATTTTGATTAAACAGAGCAACAAAATTATCCTTTAGTTGCTTAGTGGTTTCAGCTTTACCTGTTTTTTCAGCCACCTGAGTCAACCAAGTTTCAAACAGATAAGCTTTTAATTCCTGACCTCGCAAATCTGCTAAAGAGACCCAAATGACAATTGACTGGTCAATTTCACGAGATATCCAATCAGCAATCTGCTGTAATAGTGTTGTCTTTCCTGCACCTGGTTCGCCAATAATTGCAATTCGCTTACCTTGACTTTTAGGCGTGTTCTTCTGTTTGAGAACTTCTTCAAGAAAAGCATCATGCTCAAATGTTTTGGTGATTTCTGTCTCCTTGTACAGTTCTGACCCCTGTTCTGGAGAAATATCACCTTGACGCTTGGATGGTTTTTTGCGCTCAACTAATCCGAGTGGTACGTAAACATCATCAACTTGCAAGGCGACTCCTTCAGTTGATGTCAGAGGATTTGTAGTCAGCTTTCGCCGTTGTGCCAGTATTTCACGGCAGATTTGGCACCAGTCATCGGGAGTTAACTTTGTCCCATCCTCCCCTGGGGACGACTTCAGTCAGTTGTAAGTATTGTTCTGTGTCCCAATTATGATTTGTTGGGCAACCATTGCACCTTTCTCTGCTTTAATTTCTTCTGCTAACTTCGCAAAGTTGTTAACAACTGATGGCTGCGACTTGATTTCTGCTGCTAATTTTTGAATTTCCTTAGCAGTCTCAGACTGGTCTTTGTTGACTAGTGCTTCGACTTCCATAACAGCTTGAGCAATTTCTGGGTCTTGTTCTGCTGCGGCTTTAAGTTCCAGCACTGCTTGATCATAATTTAATCGTTGCGGTTCATTTGCTTCTACAGCACTGCTGAGAGATGGTGCTTGATGCTTCTGGCGCAGTAATTCTATCAACTTGCTACCTAGCGCCCATGTAGCATCACCAATATTTTCACCGATTTTCTCTAGTGGCTTAGTCAAAAGTATAGTAGCGATCGCAGTTACAACAGCCGTCAGCGTCACAGGTTCCATAAATCCACTACAAACTTACAGCAGTTTTCATTTAATTGAACCACATCCTAAATCTTCTATAATCAACAAATTTCAGCTTGTAGTATTAAGTTTTACCCAAAAACTGATTAATTTAAAGTTGCAATTTCTCTTGTAATTTTTGTGCCTGTTGGTAAGCTGCTGCACGTCCTTTGTTTGAGTCGGTGTCTAATCATCTGTAAAATTCATTGATAAGTTTTGCTTAAGCTGTAGTCACTCCAGCATAAGCATTAGCCACTACCGGGTAAGCATTAGCCACTACCGGACAAGCTGTAGCCACTACCGGGTAAGCTGTAGTCACTACCGGACAAGCTGTAGCCACTACCGGGTAAGCTGTAGTCACTACCGGACAAGCTGTAGTCGCTACCGGGTAAGCTGTAGTCACTACCGGGGAAGCTGTAGTCACTACCGGGGAAGCTGTAGTCGCTACCGGGTAAGCTGTAGTCACTACCGGGTAAGCTGTAGTCACTACTGGGTAAGCTGTAGTCACTAAAGCAACTTTATTTGTAACGTCTGCTTCTTTGTTTGTAACAAATGGGCTTACCGTTGTTGTTACTTACCGTACGACAACGGTAAGCCCAACCTACAATTATCCTTCACTGAACTGTATTGTTTTATAATCAACAAATTTCAGATTGTAGTATTAAGATTTACCTAAAAACTGATTAATTTGAATTTGTAGTTTTTCTCGTAATTGTTGCGCCTGTTGATAGACTACTGCACGCCCTTTGTTTGAGTGGTTATCCAATCTTGCTGGTTCTAAAGACTGAATAAAGTAACGCAGACGAGTTCTCATTGCCCAAATTCCCATTGAGGGAAACAGAAGTAAGACAAACATCAAAGGCGAGAAAGGCAAGAATGGTAATTTGACTAGTCGTTGCAATTTGGTGAAATTAACAGCCCAACGATGTAAAGATTCACTACCAATGCAAACTACTGGAAGAATGGGAATATGATAGCGATCGCTCAACTGAATAAAACTCACATCAAACTTTTGCAGTTGATAGCGTCTTCTCCAACCTTTCAGAGGGCCGCGGATACCTTCGGGTGCATATAAGAGAATTTTACCTTGGGCGATTGCGGCCTCAAAATCATTTAATTCTGCTCGCACACCACCCAAAACCTGCGACCATTTAGGTGGTAGCCACCAAACCACCCAAGGATGCTCAAATAGTACTGGACTTGCTACGGGTTGTACCACCCATCCTCTGGCTTCACTTAATAAATAACCCAAGGTCAAAAAGTCCCAAGGAAAACACATCCCTGCATGATTCATTGCCACAATCAATGGCCCTGTTGGCGGCAAGTTTTCGACTTGTTGTAATTCTCCCCGAAAATAGTATTTAACGATGGGGCTAAGAACTTCTTCGCGAAAAGCTTGTTGATATTTGGGATCAAATTCACCAACTTCTTTTCGGGGTGAACGAAAACCTAGACGCAACCAGCGACTCAGCAGGGCTAGATAAAATCCGCCAGGAATTAAAAATAATCCATATTCTAGCCAATTCCAACCATCCGGATCGGTGTGATAGTGCTGCCAATGGCGGTTGAATAAAATTAGCCAGCCTGGAGGATACCAAAGACAAAACCAATCAAACCAGCTAAATATATAACCTTCACCTGGTAAATTTTCTAGTTGGGTGTTTAGAAGGTTTTCGGAGTGTTGATTAATCAAAACAGTTAAAGATTAGGCAAAAATTTTATTAAAAGTGCATGATAGCTATATAATTTTGCCATTGGCATCCTACCATAGAAGTAAAATTAACTACATATTTCAAAACCCATTTCAGATTTGGCTGTCAAAATTAGCAATTATCTTAGATAAATTTCTCAATACCAAATATTAAACAAAACTTATATATAGAGGGTATCTATACATAAAAATTAAGTTGGTATAAAGTATGAAAACATAACGCACTTACCATGAATTTTTGGCAGTGCGTGATAGCTGAGAGTTATCAAACCGTTTTAGATAATACTATTGTGGCATCACATATTAGACAAATTTAATATTTATTTTATAGATGCCTTTTTCAGTGAACAGTAAGCAGTGAAAATTGATAAGTGAATATTGGCGTTTCGCCAAAAGATGAAATTGATAACAACTAATGATTGTTTAAATTCTTCCTCAAGCTGGAGACAAATGGCGAGACACCTGTCTTACTGTTCCTACTATGGAACTAAGAAAGCCACTAAAAATTTCAGATTTAATCCGTGAACTTCGGCAGCAACTCGATCTCTCTCAAGAGAAGTTTGCAAGCAAGTTGGGAGTTTCTCTGCGAACAATCAATCGCTGGGAGAACGGATCTACAGTGCCTTCACAGATGGCACTAAAGCTTATTGAAGAAATGTTAGAGAAAATGGGTGAACCAGGTAAAAGACTAGTGAACGAGTATCTCCCAAAATCGGAGCATCGGGAGGACTCTTAAGATGATGGTGAAAGTACCTGAAAAAATTTTGATGATGCGTTCTCGGTTCATAGCTTATGGTGTGATGATTGTGGCAGTTATAGTGGCGCTGCTGCTGACGCAATTGTTGCTGCCAGTCTTTGATCCGAGCGTATTTACATTATTTTATGCTGCTGTGGCAGTCAGCGCCTGGTATGGCGGCATGAGGCTTGGAGTGTTGGCGATCGCTCTTTCTGTGACAACTGCGCTATATTTTTTGATCGAGCCAGTCTACTCCTTCGATTTCTTCAGCCAGAACGTCTTGGTACGATTAACCACGTTCTCACTAGTATCTTTCTTAATTACTGCCCTCTCTTCAGAGTTACAAACTGCCAGACGCAAGGCAGAGACAAGCCTAAAGTTGTTGCAAAATAGCGAAATGCGGTTTAGCCGACTGGCAGAATCCAACATCATTGGGGCGATTGTCACTGATATAAACACCGGCTCGATCGTAGAAGCCAATGAGGCTTTTCTAACGATGATCGGCTATACGCGAGAAGATTTGTCTGCTAACCAGATGAATTGGCGTGAGATTACCCCACCTGAGTATCTTCTTTTGAGTGAGCGTTCAGTAGAAGAACTGAAAACTACCGGAGTATGTAAGCCCTTTGAGAAAGAATACATTCGTAAAGATGGCGATCGCATTCCCGTTCTGCTGGGTTCTGTTGTCCTGGGAAACACTCAAGAAACGGTGATTGGCTTTGTTGTTGATTTGAGCGAACGTAAACAAGCAGAAGCGGCATTACAGCAAGCCAATGAGCGGATCACACGCACTCTGGAAAACATGAGTGATGCATTTATTACTTTAGACCGGGATTGGCGAATCATCTACCAAAATGCCGAAGCAGAGCGAATTAATGGCAAACCCCGGATAGAGGTTATTGGCAAGTCGCACTGGGAGGAGTGGTCTGTATCGGTAGGCACGAATCTAGAGCGCCAGTACCGATGGGCGATGGCAGAGCAAATTCCTGTCCACTTCGAGCATCACTACTACTTACCTCCAAAGTTTGACTTGTGGCTGGAGATTCATGCCTACCCTTGTGAAGATGGTCTTGACATTTTCTTCCGTGACATCAGCGAACGCAAACAAGTAGAACAAACCTTGCGTGAAAAGGAGGAGCGTCTGAGGTTAGCTAACGAGCGGTTTGAGTTAGCAGCATCGGCGGTAAACTGTCTCATTTATGACTGGAATCTAGAGCAAGATACCGTTGAAAGAACCGAGGGGTTAACCCGAATTTTGGGCTATTCCCTCGCAGAAGCTGAACCTTCTGGTAATTGGTGGCGTGAGCTTGTCCATCCAGAGGATTTGCAACGTGTACAAGAAGGGGCGGGAGGTGCTTTGGCAAATAGCGATCGCTATACTGCCGAGTATCGAATTCGCAACCAGGATAATGAGTACGTCTATGTATTGGATCAGGGCATAGTGGTGCAGCGAGATGCTGATGGAAAACCACTACGCTTAGTTGGCAGCACTACAGATATCAGCGAACGCAAGCAGGCAGAGAAGGCAGTCCAAGCAAGTGAGGAGCGGCTCAGGAGTTTTTTCCAAGCGAATGTAGTTGGCATTCTCTTTGGTGATGTGAATGGTGCTATCACTGAAGCCAATGATGAGTTTTTGCGAATTGTCGGCTATACCCAGGAAGATATCCAGACAGGTAGATTAGGGTGGGCTGATATCACGCCATCAGAGTATCAATATTTAGATGAACTGGCTATTGCCGAGGCAACAGCGAAGGGAACCTGTACTCCTTATGAGAAGGAATGTATTCGCAAGGATGGTTCCATTGTCCCAGTTGTAGTTGGCTATTCCCTTTTAGGAGAATCTCGGCAAAAATCAGTTACATTCATTCTCGATATCAGCGATCTTAAACAAGCGAAAAAAGCGCTGAGTCAGAGTCAAGAGCAATTTCAAGCTTTTATGGACAACATTCCCGCCGCAACATGGATTACGAATGCAGACGGGCGTGTACTTTACCTCAGTCCAACTTATCTGAGCACATTCGATTTAGCAACAAACAAGGCGATTAATAAAAACATTTTTGACCTATACCCAGCCCAAATCGCTCAACCCTTCCTCGATAACATTAGAATGGTTGCCGAGACGAATCAGGTTGTTGAAACGATCGAGTCTGCCCCACGCACAAATGGTACTCTAGGGGAATTTTTGGTATATAAGTTTCCCATTGCCGATGCTTCTGGGCAACGCCTGGTAGGAGGGGTTGCAGTTGATATCACCGAACGTGAACGGATCCTTCGTGAACGCCAGCTTGCTGAACTTGCCTTGCAAGAGCGCAGTGAACGACTCAAACTGCTTTCGGAAACAACCAGTGATTTGCTTTCAACCGAGCGCCCCTTGGATCTAATGAACAGTTTGTTTAGCAAACTCTCGGCGCAGATGGATTTGCATTTTTACTTCCACTATCTAATCGATACACACGAAAATAAGCAAAAACTTCGGTTAGTAGCTTGGAACGGCATCACTGATGAAGTATTTCAAGCAATTGAATATCTGGAATTTAATCAAGGGATGTGCGGACTAGTGGTGCAAGAACGCCATCAAATTGTCGTCAATAATGTGCCGCACTCTACCCATCCAAATGCCCACATTCTCCGTGCTTTGGAAATCACAGCCTATGCAGGTCAACCGTTAATTGCTCAGGGAAAACTGCTTGGTGTCCTCTCTTTTGCCAGTCGCACCCGTACCCACTTTACTTCTGGGGAAATAGCTTTATTACAAGCAACCTCCGATCAGGTGGCAGTTGCTCTGGAACGGGCCCAGTTAATGGCTTCGTTACAGCGACGGAAAGAAGAATTGATCCAAGCGAATCGGATCAAAGATGAATTTTTGGCGGTTCTTTCCCACGAACTTCGCACGCCGCTAAACCCTATTTTGGGATGGTCGAAGTTACTACAAACTAAAAAGTATGATGAAGCAACCACCACTCGTGCTCTCGAAACCATTGAGCGCAATGCCAAACTTCAAACCCAATTAATCGAAGATTTGTTGGATGTCTCTCGCATTCTGCAAGGTAAACTTAGCCTGAATATTGCTCCTGTGAATCTGGAAACTGCGATCGCCGCAGCCATAGAAACTGTACGTCTAGCCGCTGAAGCCAAATCTATCAATTTGCGATTTACGATTTTAGACTTCGGCTTACCTCGGCTTTGCTCGGCACAAGTCGCTCAGTCGAACGATTTTGGATTAGAAAATTCTCAAATAAATTTAGAATCTATCGATTTTAACAAGCAACCTGACAATCTCAAATCTCAAATTTCAAATCCCAAATTCTTAGTAACAGGTGATTCCAGTCGCTTGCAGCAAGTTATCTGGAATCTACTTTCCAATGCTATAAAGTTTACACCCCAAGGTGGAGAGGTAGAAATCAGTTTAGAGTCTTTAGGTTCTCAGGCTCAACTTCAAGTGCGTGATACGGGTAAGGGAATTAGCCTTAACTTTTTACCTTATGTATTTGACTATTTCCGACAAGCTGATGGTGCAACTACCAGGAAATTCGGCGGACTGGGATTAGGATTAGCTATTGTTCGTCACATTGTCGAGCTACATGGTGGAACAGTTAAGGCAGAAAGTTTGGGTGAAGAACAGGGAGCAACCTTTACAGTCATGCTACCGCTGATGAAGGTTCATCTAAATAGCCACCAGATTGTCTCTCAACCTGATGATTCGCCTAATCTAAATGGGGTAAAAGTTCTGGTTGTGGATGATGAGCGTGATACGCGAGACTTAATTGCTTTCATTTTGGAGCAGTCTGGCGCTCAAGTAATCCAGGCCGCATCTGCTCTGGAAGCACTACAAATTATGCCTCAATTCCAGCCTAATCTGCTATTAAGCGATATTGGAATGCCGGAAGTAGATGGCTATATGCTGATACGCCAAATCAGAGCTATGTCACCAGAACTTGGAGGGAAAATTCCAGCGATCGCTCTTACCGCTTATGCTGGTGAGGCTGACTACCAACAGGCAATTGCCGCCGGATTTGGTCAGCATATCACCAAGCCTGTAGAGCCAGCTAAGTTAGTTCAAGCGATCATTAACCTTATTTATAGTTGTAGCAACCTGGATTAGATCCCCGACTTATTTGATAAATCGGGTGTCTAGATTGGATTGATATCAATTGTTAATTGAGGGAATCAATTAACTTTACAACTCGTTCCTTAACTTCATCTCGAACACGGCGAAAAGTTTCAATTGATTGCCCTGCTGGATCATCAAGTTGCCAATCTTCAAACACATCTCTTAACACCCACTCTTCAGGTAAATTAACACCACAACCACATAATGAAATCACAGCATTATAATCATCAGAATTGAAATCACTTAAAGGTTTAGAAGTTTGATTGCTAATATCAATACCAACTTCGTCCATGACTTCAACAGTGACAGGATCTACCTCACTTGCTGCCAAACCTGAACTAGCAACAGCAACTTTACCTTCTCCGAAGATTCGCATAAATCCCTCTGCCATTTGCGATCGGCGGGAATTATGCTTACAAACAAACATCACCTTCTTCATAAATGCTCCTCTCAAACTCTCTGCGGTAGACTGCGGCAAGCTGCTTTGCGTCTACGGTTTTTCTTTACCCACAACACGACTTATTAACAGCCTGTCCCACCACCAAATTTTGTTCTGGCGCTGTATCTCCCACCTTCACCACAAACACTTCCCAGCGGTTCCCATCTGGATCTGTTACCCAAACTTTGTCTTGCAAAGCGTAACAACAATCAGTATTGTCCTCAGCAAATAATGCCAATCCAGCGTCCGTAAACCTTTGTATAGCCGATCGCACTTCTTCTGTACTTTCAACTTGTACGCCCAAATGAGACAATGCACCACCAGTCTGGATGCTGGGAGCTAAATTCAATGTTAAGTTTAGCGCTGGGCTAGAAATATCAAACTTGGCGTAGTCATGCTTATATTTCACAGGTTCCACACCAAACATTGCCCGATAAAATGCTACAGACTTTTCAATGTCAGTAACATTCAAAGCCACATGAGTTTTCAGCAGTACCATAATTTTGCTCCTTGTAGATTTTTGAAATATTTATAAGCTTCTCGATTCAGGTGTTGCAAAACAACGTTTTTCAAACCAGAAAGCAACATTAACCAGACCAATCAACACAGGCACTTCTACCAGAGGCCCGACAACGGCAGCAAAAGCAACACCCGAATTAATGCCAAACACTGCGATCGCCACTGCGATCGCCAGTTCAAAATTATTTCCGGCGGCTGTAAATGCTACGCTGGCAGATATAGAATAGTCTGTCTTAATCCGCCAAGCCATGTAAAAGCTGACCAGAAACATGATGACGAAGTAAACGATCAACGGAATTGCAATCTTCACCACATCCAAGGGTATCTGAACGATCAAATTCCCTTTTAAGCTGAACATAACCATGATTGTAAATAACAGAGCAATCAGCGTGATCGGGCTGATTTTAGTCACAAATTCCTCGTGATACCACTGCTTGCTTTTCACTTTCACTAAAAAGAAACGAGTGAAAAATCCAGCCAAAAAGGGAATACCGAGATAGATAAACACACTTTTGGCAATCTCGGCAATGCTGACATTAACAACACTGCCTTGTAACCCAAATAGTGGCGGCAGTACAGTGATGAAGAACCATGCATAAGGACTATAAAAGATGACCTGAAAGATACTATTGAAGGCAACTAATCCAGCCGTATACTCTGTATTACCTCGTGCCAAATCACTCCACACAACTACCATTGCAATACAACGGGCTAATCCAATCAGAATCAATCCCGTCATGTATTCTGGATAACCGTGTAAGAAGATAGCCGCCAAAGCAAACATCAAAATTGGCCCAATGATCCAATTTTGAAGTAGTGACACACCAAGAATTTTTCCGTTGCGAAACACATCTCCTAACTCTTCGTATCGCACCTTGGCTAGAGGCGGATACATCATCAGAATTAACCCGATGGCAATTGGTATATTGGTTGTTCCTACTTGGAACTGGTTGATAAATGCTTCTACTCCCGGAGAGAAATAGCCCAGACTAACACCGATAGCCATTGCTAAAAAAATCCACAAGGTCAGGAAGCGATCAATAAAGGAGAGGCGTTTTGAAGTTTTTTTGCTCATTACAGAGTTCATACAGCTAACATTATTCAAAGTCTCTTTAGCGATCGCCTGCGTTATTCAGATAACACTGTGCAAGAACCATCAATCTTAATAGCGTCACTTTTCTCGAATTATGTGACTTGTCTAACCTTTGACAACGACTGAGGTTAAGTAGAAGAATTAGATGTGGTTGTTGTGCAACGACAAAAGTCAACACTCTAAATAAGAGAGCCAATTTCTTTGCTATTGCATTCATTAACTTCACCGTTATCGGTAATTTTGGAAGTATGTTTATCTCATTTCAAAAAAACTTGATGTGTCAATACCAAGCATAGCACTATACATAAAAAACATCAAAAAAAGTTGATGCATTAAGTACTACAGTTGCGGTATTAACCATCACCATCTTTGATAGCTAAATAAATTAATTCAGCGCAAACGGAATCAGTCCTAGTTGACACTTTTAGGGTTTGAAGCTGTGAGATTCTGGTTTCAATGAATTAACTCATCTAAACTCTTTCTTAATCGCAGCAGGGACGCGCAGATGAAATTACCTGATTTTGGCGAAAATCTGCCAAATATTCCTCTAAAATAATGAATTGGGGCAAATTTAAACTGTAATAAATCCAGCGTCCTTCCTGACGGGAGTTAACTAAGCCAGCTTCCTTGAGGGTTTTCAGATGAAAGCTTAATTTCGACTGACTTACCCCCAATATCTCGCACAAATCACACACACATAATTCTCGCTTTCGTAGCAATTCCAGCACACTAATCCTGAGTGAATCGGAAAGGGCATGAAAGCCAGCAGCAATTAAATGAGGAACAGTGGCAGCGGGGGTTTGCATGAATCAAATTTCGATAAGAGATGCTATCTCTATTGTGAAGCAGAGACTACAGCTTCAGGTTGATAGCGAATGCCAGCTTGCTTAAAGCGATGTAAAGCTTCACCCAAGCGATCGCAGTCTGCAATCAAACTGATTCTTACATAACCCTCACCCGCAACCCCAAAGGCATTACCTGGAGTAACGACAACGCCTGTTTGCTGCAACACGTTCAGGGCAAAATCTGTGGAACCAACGCCAACGGGACACTTCACCCAAAGATACATTGTCGCCTTGGTTTTGGGGATATCCCAACCCAACTCTCCTAACCCTTGAATGAGGAAATCGCGGCGGGTACGGTAGCGTTGTTGTACCTCGTGCAAATACACATCTGGTAGTTGTAAAGCTGTTTCGGCTGCTGTTTGTAAGGCGGCAAAAATGCCGTAATCCAAGTTAGTTTTCAGCGTCCGCAAACCTTGAATTACATGTCGATTACCCACTACAAATCCAACGCGCCAACCAGCCATATTATAGGTTTTAGATAAGGTGTGAAACTCCACACCAATTTCTTTCGCGCCAGGAATTTCTAACAAGCTAGTGGGTTGATAACCATCAAAAGCTAACTCGGCATAACACAAATCATGCACCAGCAAGATTTCATGTTTGCGGGCGAAGGCGACGATTTCTTCAAAAAATTCGCGGGGGGCGGTGGCAGCGGTGGGATTACTGGGATAGTTGAAATAGAGAATTTTGGCTTGTCTAGCAACCTCGTCAGGAATCGCAGCTAAATCGATTAACCAGTCATTCTCTGGTTTAAGAATCAAGCTGTGGATTTTGCCACCAGCGATCGCAGGGCCACGAAAATGGGCAGGATAAGCTGGGGAAGGAACCAGAACTAAATCACCAGGGTTAACGTAGGCGATCGCTAAATGGGTTAATCCCTCTTTAGAACCGAGTAGCGGTAAAGCTTCACTATCAGGATCGAGAACCACACCATAGCGACGATGATACCAGTTGGTAATGGCGCGGCGGAAACTAGCTGTGCCCTCAAAAGGCGGATAACCGTGATTGGCGGGATCTTTTAAAGCTGCGATCGCCGCTTCTACTACTGGTGCTGGCGTTGCACCATCCGGGTTTCCCATACCTAAATCAATTAAATCTAATCCTTGTTCCCGTGCTTTAGCTTTCAGTTCATCTAAACGGGCAAATACATAAGGTGGTAGTTTTTGTATACGTTCTGCTGGGACAATCCAATTTAAACTCATAAAACCTCGTCACTCATTCCCTTGGGCGAAACTCGATTTGTAGTGTCTCTACTATCTATAGGTGCGGTGGTGGAAACCATTGCCGCCATCAACTGTTCCAACGCGACTTTAAACGGTAGTCGATGGATGTCAGAATTAGGAACTAGAGCAATTTCAGCGGCTGTTTGCAACTCGCCTAATGTAATATTGCCCAATCCCAAATCACTTAATTTTTGGGGTAGTCCAATTTCTGCGTAGAACTTTAATAACTGTTGTCGTGCAGATGCTGCTAGTTGATTGCCTTGTAGCATTTCTTCTAAACGCAGTTGCACCAAAATCCCAAAAGCAACCTTTTCGCCATGAATACTGCCGTGTCCCGAAATGTGCGTTAAACCATTATGCACGGCATGGGCAGCAACTGTGCGACACTGCGCCCCTCCAAGCCCTCCAACTACCCCAGCCAGTAACACAGTGGCGTCTACCACTTCTCGCCAAACCTCACTACCTGGTTCTTTCAGCGCGGCGGCTGACTTTTGCAAGAGGATATCTCGCAAAACTCTTGCTTGTTGCACCGCAGCAATAATTAAAGTGTCTTGCAAATGTCCACTGCTAACTGAGGCTTCATACCACTTAGCGATCGCATCACCAATTCCAGCTACCAAAGTACGTTGTGGTGCAGTTTTAATCAAGTCATAATCAAGTATCAATAAATCGGGACAACGAGACAGCCCCACATCGTAGAGAAACGCCCCATCTTCCGAATAAACATTCGACAACGCACTCCAAGCTGCACAGGTAGCCCCTGAAGTCGGAATTGTCACCACTGGCAACTTTAACTGCTGCGCGACTAATTTCGCTGTATCTAGGGCTTTGCCACCACCAACACCGATAATTACATCAGCTTTATGTTCTTTTGCTGTTTTTTGTAAAGATTTCAGGCTAGCTTCGCAGCAATCTGCACCATAAGATGCTTGGGCAGTATGTAACTGTTGCGTTTCTAAAACTGGTTGCAAATTCTTTCGGCTGATGGCGAGAGTAGATTCACCTGCCACAATTAAGGGACGACTTCCCAAACAGGCGATCTCTGCTGCGGCTGTTTGCAACACCCCAGAACCACGGATTACTTTTGCTGGGGCAACTGTGAGCGTCAATAATGGACTAGAGGTTTGAGTAGACAAAGAAGGTTGAGTAGTAAAATTATTGGGCATATAATCTAGTTTGCCAAAACCTTGATATTTCTTAATCAAATAGACTAGTGAGGAGCGATACTTGTTGCCAAGCTGGTTTTTGGATGGCTCCAAGCTTACACACCGCTCATCTGGATTTGAGCCAAGCAATGAAATAGACAAAGCCTATTGCCGACTTATTGAGTAGTTTGACGACGTTGCTTAAATCTATGATGCCCATTGATCTGAAATTCCGAACTATCAAAGTTTTGAATAACCGTATAATTAACTAACATTACCATTGTCAGATTCTCAAGAAAAGCAGTCGAGAATTGATAATTTGTAAGTGCTCACACTATTTCATACAATCTTTAGCTACAGATAGCTTGTAGGGGTGTGCAAATTCACGCCCCTACAAGCTATTCATTTGCTGCAAAGATTTCTGAAAATGGCAACAGTGGTAACTAGGACAACAACTGACAAATCACAACTGTCAGTACCCATTACCCGTACGCTGATTAACCTTTTTCCACACTAGAACCACTAAAGTGTGAATATCTTAATCTAAAAATAACTATTATTGTATCAGTAAATACAAAATAAATTTTGTCATCCTGATAACAGGTAAATTACTTTTGTTTTCTGGGATTGGGGATTGGGGATTGGGGACTGGGGACTGGGTATTGAGCATTGGTTCTGCTTCCCCTGCTTCCCCTGCTTCCCCTGCTTCCCCTGCCCCCGTGCTTCTTAAGCGGTAGGTTTTGGCAATTGGGCGAAATTGTCTGTGTAAATTTTGACTGTGACTGGGGAATTTTGATGAGAAACGAGCGATCGCTTGACCTCACCCAAGTAAACTGGTACAGAAGTCCCTGGTTCTGGGTGGATAATGGTACGGGCGCGAACTGTCAACTTGTCGTCTTCCCGTGTACCTGAACGACCGTAAGAAAACAAATTACTAGCTGCTTGACGTAAAGTTGCTTCTAATTGTGTGGGTGTAATTTGGGGTGATGTGGCAATCACCGCTTGTGTTGACCCATTGTCATAAACTAGAGTGTACCTGGCTGCTCCTGGAATCACAGTCCGACTCAGGGGGACTATCGAGAGTGCAAATAAACCAGCCGTTAGCACCAGCATAAAGCCAGTTGTACCCACCAGCCGAAAGCGGATGCCCCATTTGAGAATAAAAGCCAAAACTGTTAAGGCAGCAAATACCAAGGTAGCTATACCTGACCATTGGGTGTACTGAAGAAAGTTAGCTGTTGTGAGCATAAGGTTGGTTATGGAGGCGTCTTTTTTTCGTTACCGACACACCCATTTTACCGAGAGCTTACACCATAAGGGTTATCGCAGTCATCGCTTGATGTAAGTGTATTAGAAAAAGTGAGAAAGATTTTTAATGGTCAACAAAACTGTGGAGAGTTCAGAGCAAGCACTGATCGCAACTACGAGTTTCGTTAGCAAGTCTTCTCCTGTCGGAGGCGCTACGCGAACGAGCGTCACGAGTGTCATTACAAATTATTTTGATAGTGTTAATATTGCCGACAAATAATCGATTGATTTCCATCATCTGAAGTTGAAACATATATCCTATATTCTGCCGGACATTTTTCAAATGAATTACCTGTTCTAATTTGGATGTCATCGGCAAGTTCACAAGTGTGAAACTGTCCTTTTTCATTGAAAGATATATAAGTTTTTCCTCGGCAGGAAAAATTGGATGTTCCCGAAAGAGAACTGGAAACTTGCACAGTAATATTTTGCTCAAGTACGCAAGTTAACAGCGAACCATTGGGATAATAAATCATATTGCCTGCTTCACACTCAATTGCTGCTTTAGCAGGCAGAGGAAAAGCAAAATTTATTAGAAATAACCCTAATGAAGAAGTTAAAAGTGTATAGCTTTGTAAGGATATTTTCATGAATAAATTTTGGTTTTCTATTAATTTAAATATTTATTTTAATTGTGTTTAACAGAGAAAAATAATAAATATACAAAAGGGCATCTACAAGAGATGCCCGTCATGCAGGAAAACCCCAAAGGGATGTCCCTACACCTTCCCAACAATCAGCAACAGTGACTAATTAGGTATTAGTCACACTCACAGTCACAGACGTGAATATAGTAATCTTATTGATTTAAAACTCTAAATGTCCCCAGTGCATACACTGAAAATGAATTAATAGCTATTCTCGACGCCTAATTAATTTGGATGAGATGCAAGCTTATCTTGTTGGTTATAACGATGTACTACTCCACAAATGGCAGCCAAAATTAACCATGAAAGTGCATTCAAACGAAAATCGAAGAGGGTTACATCTACTGTATTCAATACAATCCACCCCACAAAAGCCAGAAGATAACTGAAAAATATCAATCTGTCTTCTGTATTTATATATTTTGATTTTCGTAGTAATTGGACACCTGTAATCAAAATCCAAGCGAGTAAGCCACAAAATAAAAAAGTACTGGGAAAACCAGTTTCAGCAGATAACATCAAAAACAAGTTATGGGGATGACCCAAGGGAACATGCATCTGAGCTTTGTAGAGTCCACTAAAACTGCGTAACCCCCAGCCAGTCCAAGGATGTTGTTGAGCTAAAGACCAGGCAAACTCCCACTGAGTTTTTCGCATTAAAGCAACTGGTCTATCTGGATACATATCGTCATTTAACCTTGCCCAAAAGAAGGCAGGAACGTACTGGCGAAAAAATTGAGCGACTGGTGAGGGTGCAAAAGCTGCCAAAATCACACTAGAGATGATCGCAGCGACACCACCCACAAGAATGTGCCAACCTTGGTAAAGTGCATAAGCTAAACAGGCAAAAATAGCGATCGCCCATCCATTACGCGAGTTCGTGAAAATTAAGGCAATGAAATTTGTAATCACCGCCACAGTTAGGAAGAGGAGGGGGACTGGGGAAGAAGGGAGCAGGGGGAAAATTCCTCTCTTCTGCACCCTCTCCCCCAATCCCCACTCAGTGGGGGCCACGAGTTCCCCTGCTCCTCTGCCTCTTGTAGCCAATTGCCATTGTTCGAGCCACAACCCTAGACCAAGGATGAAAACTATTGCTAGATAAGCTGCAAAGGTGTTAGCGTGCAAGAAAAGTGAGGCTATGCGACCTGGGGGATTTCCTCCTGGTGCGATCTTCCAATTCAACACAACCCACAAAATCTCGAATTTCAAACTCCAGCCTAAAAATAACTGCCCCAAGCCGATAATTACCACTGGCATGGAACCGATCACCAATATCCAAGCCATTTGCCGCAATTGGGCA
The DNA here is from genome assembly GCF_034531305.2 of Nostoc sp. ChiQUE02. NCBI lineage: Bacteria > Bacillati > Cyanobacteriota > Cyanophyceae > Nostocales > Nostocaceae > Nostoc > Nostoc sp. ChiQUE02. The sequence goes on along the minus strand of NZ_JAVRBN020000005.1, from coordinate 64,924 downwards.
AATGTTTGAATCAGAGCGCTATGAGCAGCAAAAAGTAAAAAGAATGGTAATAAATTAAATAAGCCGAGGAAAGCAGCTGTCTTATCCTGGGCAAACCCAGCACTCACGATCAGCAAGAGACTCAAAAGGGCAAATCCCCAGTTGAGGGGGCGACGACTAATTTTGCGGGATTGTTTCAGCCAAGTTATTAATGACACAAAACCTACAGTCACAGCCCCCACTAAAGGACTCAATGGGAAGATGAATAGTGCCCATAGAGAGTAGTTCCAAGAAGATTGCCAACGAGACTTGAAATAGTCAAAAACCTTGTTCAAGCTGGCTCCCAACATTCCTCACGAGTGAGGCGAATTTGAGCTAAAGCGAAGATGGTAGGAATGATCCGACCATAGTTAGTGGCGATCGCTCTCCACCCTAAATCCGCAAAAAACCAAGTCCACATTATTGGCCCAATCACAGCAAACATACTACGGGCTGCTCCATAACGAGCTGCACTTACAGTCATACCCCGTCGAGCCATTTGCATAGCTACATAGCTTTGAAATTGCTTTGTAGCTGCTTCTGAGCCTTTAATCGCCGCTTGTTTGGCTACTTCATAAGTGGCAAAGTGGATGGCAAATTGACGGGCAATTTGCTTAAGTACAAGTGGCTGGAGAAGAGAAGTAACCGCGATCGCACTACCGCCTTTGAAAAGTAACCCCAAGGGGTCACGTTGCAATAAAAGTGGTAACGGTTGTTTTAGTTCTGACTTGAGCAGCTGACGTTGCACTCGTACAGTTAATTTTTGCTTTTCCTGTTCCGGCAATTTTTTCCACACCTGTCCTAAAAGATGTAAAAATACTTCTGCTTCTAAATCAATTGTTGCCAGCTGATTAGAATAGGGAATTTTTAGATACTTACATACTTGAACTAAGGCTTGTCGGTAAGTTACCTGCCCTGTGCGTCCCCGTAATACCGTCATCCCATCTGCTGCCAAAAAGCGAAAGCGACCCTCTAGTGCGTCTAACCAAGCTTTGCGGTCTTGGCTTTGTACTTCGATGGGTTCGGGTGTATGTACATAGTCTAGGGGATTGAACTTACGACTAAATAAAATTGCCGTTAAATCTTGCAATTCTTCTTCGGTCGCTAACTCTAGCGCCGCCCTCATTTCATCCAATTTCCCATCCTCCCTTCCGTGCAGCTTTCTGTACCTTATTCTACTATTAGCTTTCAGCAGTCATTAGTAGTAATTTTGTCCTTTGATAATAACGAATAACTAATGACCAATAACTAATAACTAATGACTAGGGACTATTGACTCATGACTGATATTGTAGTGATTGGTGCCGGAATAGCGGGTTTAGTCTGTGCCCAGGAGTTAAGTCAAGCTGGATATTCGGTGCTAGTGGTGGAAAAGTCCCGTGGTTTGGGAGGAAGACTGGCTACACGCCGCTTGCATGGAACCTGCGCGGATCATGGGGCTTGTTACCTGAAGCCAAAGGGTGAATTATTGGGACGTTTTGTGGAGATATTGCGATCGCGCCATATCCTCGAAGTCTGGACAGAGGAGGTTTACGAACTCACAGCAGATGCTCCTTTATCTGAACCCAAAAACCGCAGCCCCCGATATGTTGCACCTGAGGGAATGAGTGCGATCGCTAAATCCCTTGCCCCAGGTTTAGAAATATTACTGAATCAGCGTGTCGTTGGTATTACCTCAACTCCGGAAGATAGTTGGCGTTTGACTCTCGAATCTAGTAACGAAGAATTAACTGCAAAAGCTTTAGTCGTCGCCATTCCTGCACCCCAAGCTGAGATGCTGTTGGCACCTTTGGGTGAAAGTGTATTGGATGCAGTCTTTCTTGATAACTTGCGTTCTGTAGAATTTTATCCCTCAATTAGTGCGATCGCTGGATATCCTCCCACATCGCAACCCCTCCCTCAGTGGAAAGCTGTAACTTTTGTGGATGATGCTGATTTAGCATGGATTGGTTTGGACAGTAGCAAGCGTCCTAATCCTCAACAACCACATTTTGTGGTGCAAAGTAGTGCTGATTTTGCTCAACATCATCTAGAATCACAGGATTTGCAACCTGTAGGACAGTATATGTTGCAACGAGTAGCTGAATCTTTGTCCCTTCCTTGGCTGAATACTCCCGAATGGATGCAAGTACATCGTTGGCGTTATGCCTTTCCTAGCCGTCCTTGGCACGAAGCTTTTTTGTCTACTGGAACTCCCCTACCTTTAGTTTGCTGTGGTGATTGGTGTGGCGGCAATCTTGTCGAAAGTGCGATGCTTTCTGGATTAGCTGCTGCTAATGAAATTAATCATCAGTTGCACCATCTACCTTTAGATAATGTGAACTTTTTAAACGTTTTTACCTGATCTTTTCATCTGTCGCTAGACTGATTTTGCACTCTAGCGAGTCGCTATTTTTCTGACTTGCTAAATCAACATGCAACAAATAAGTTTTTTAGATAAAACAGCAAGTTTTGCAGTAATCGTAAAATGTGATGTAAATTACCAACAAAGCTTAACTTCATTAAAAACTTGTTCCTAATTCAAGTTGTTTTATTGCCGTTAATATTGATCCCTTAGCTTTCTTGCTGCGTTTTATGTAGATTTCTGCCAAAAAGGCAGAAATTTGAAATAATTAGGATTATAAATATAAAATGTCGCAAACTTACCAGCATATTGGACGCTGCTTTAATAAGTCATGCTGTGAAACAGTATAAACTTTAACTAAAATAAGCAAACCCAAATGTCTAATATTCTACTAAGGTAAAAGGCTAGTTTCAGTGTCTATTGCATCTATCAGTTGAATCACTTCTAACTGATTGTCATGACGACGTTGCCATCTAAAAAAGTTGTTTTCTCCACCAACCATTGACTGGATTAAAAAAGGAGTTTAAAAATTATGAAAACGGTAGTCAATTTAACACAGCAATCAGTAATAGGAGAGATTGAAAGCGTTTTGGATACATATCCATACCATCCATATCAACAAGCCTTTGCGATTCCTGACTTACGCCAAGAGCTAATTGCTTTCGTCCTCAATCGTATTCCCTCCTTTTACACCGCGATGTCTGACGAACATCTTCCGTTAGCGGAGACTGAACAAGAAAGCTTGGCTTATTACAAATTGCCTCGTAAACCCTTAGAGCAGCAACTACACCTCCAGAATTTGATTCACCAAGGCATTTGTTTAATCGTTCAAGAAAAGTCAGATTGGATTAGCCATCATGTTTGTGAAACAGTTCAACCAACTTCTGAACCCTCTCACTGGTTTGGTTAATAGTTCGCAGTGAATTTTTAATTTTTGAGCTAATCCTACAGCCTTTAGTTGTGGGATTTGCTCAATATTTTTTAAGTATCCTGCTCTTGAGGTGTAAACTTTGACAATTACTAAGTTCAAAGGAAATTCCCAGGACATGAGAAAAATAACTGCTCTAATGTTGGTAAGTATTACCGTGACTGTCGGGGTGGGAGCATTAACACCCAAAGTCACTAATGCCCAATTATTTTACCCACCAGCAAGCGATCGCCATTCATTAATGGTAATCGGTCAAGGGGTAGTAAGAGTGCCAGCAGATACAGCGGATATTGAATTGGTATTCAGTAGTGGAGGTAGCAATGATGAGTTAGAAACGCAACCATCAGCCCTACCTGAAGCCCATCGCTTGTCCTCACGGACTCTACTCTTAAATTACAAAACAGCGGCAGAATCTTTACCAAACCCAAAATCCCTAACTAAAGCAACTCTCCAGCCTATAGTTAATAGCCTAGTTGCAAAAGGAATTAGGGCTGATAAAATTCAAGTGCAAATTAGCACTAATTCCAATGAAAATAACGCCAAGATATTAGTGAAATTGGAAAAACCAACACGCGATAGCGTCCAGGAAATTGTTGCTACAGCAAACAAAGCGACAAGTGAACTCAAAAACCTTTCCGTCAAGAGCGTGGGCGTTGAGTATGCAGTAAATGACTGTCAAACTTTGCAGAGTTCAGTTTATCAATTAGCAATGAAAGATGCTCAAAGCCGCGCTCAGGCTTTAGCAACTGCTATGGGCGTTAAACTTGATATTCCTTCTGTAGCCGAACCATTTTACACATTATTTTATCCCTCATGTAGTTCTAAAACTGGAGTTCCTTTACCGTCTTTTGCTAGTTTTTTATTATCACCGACTTATAATCCAGATGCCCCAGCAGAAGTCGAAATGAAAAAGGATATTTTTGTGACCTATACAACGAAATAAGCATTTATATTAGATGCGTAGACACGCAGCGGTGAAGCAGCGAGGTCTTCTCCCAAGGGAAGACGCCAAGGGCGATAGCGCAGCGTTAGCGAGTCCGCAAGCCATTTTCAGTGGCATATATCAATACCCAAAAGTCAAGGTGGAAATACGACTCTGGATAACTTGGCTTTGTCTTGTTAAGGCTGCAACAATCGTAAATACAACAAGACTGTAATTAAATCAATATAGGGTAGTTAATTTGCGCCTAATATTATCTGGGAGGTGGGAACATCCTATTAATCTATAGCAAAGTATAATATTCACTGGAGTTTAGACTAGATGGGTAATATTAAATTCTAGTAATGAAAAAACTCCAGAAAAGTTTGTGACAAATCTGGAGTCAGGAAAGATACGCATTTACCTATACCAAATTTTCACTGTGAGACAATCCTACGTCATCAGGGTATACACTCAAATGTAGATAAAGGTACCTGAGGATAACTCACTATGCTCTCGTCTACACACCTTTTCTGTTGGAAGTCACGCAAAACAGCCCCAGGTAAACTGAGGCTGTTTTGCGAGAGTTGTTTGGCAGAAGGGGTACATCAATAACTGATGCCCCATATTAGATATAGATAATTCAGTATGCATCCTGATTCAGCCATGTTTTGACATATCCGGATGATTTGGAAAATTGCGTAGGCGCAGCCCGTCGTAGACATCGCTTTTTCCAAAAAGAAACTCCAGATGCACTTAAGGCATTCTGGAGCAGTAACAGGTTTCTAACATCAATCAATTTTTACCTATGCGATCGCTAGATGTCGTTGGGGTATATACTCAAATGCACTTTATGTCTGATCATCCGCCAATTGTACAGCAGGTTACTTTCTTTTATACCCATGATCTCAATGCATCCACAGAATTCTATGAACAAAAGCTGGGCTTGGAGTTATGGCTTGACCAAGGTACCTGTCGAATTTATACTGTTAGTGGCTCTGGATACTTGGGATTGTGCCAAGTAACTAAAACATCAGATCCTCCAGCCGACAAGCAATCAAGTGTCATTTTTACCTTGGTAACACAGCAGGTGGATGAGTGGTTTGAATATCTCAAAGAACGTGGCGTCGAATTTGAAAAGCCACCTACACTAAATGAAAAGTACAACATTTACCACTGTTTTTTACGCGATCCCAGTAATTATTTGATTGAAATTCAACGTTTCGAGACTAACGCCAAAAAAAAGACATAACTTACTTAGTTATGCCTAAGTATTTAATTTACAGGGCAGGATTTGTACAGGTTAGAACTTTTTGATTTACTCGAATATATGATAGCGACCAATGCTGTATAAGCATCATCGATAAGCATATACCTTTTCTTCTATAGATTTATCAAGGTGGAATGCGGTATTTATGCAGCCACGGAGAAATCTTTACATTTCTTTATAATTACTGTGTAAGCGTCGCTTTTGACTTTATATATATAATGTCTGCCTAATTGCTAATCAAGAAAACTCTTTGCGTCAGTCATCATGATAAGTATTCAACTGGACTCGATATTATATAACAGAAACTAGAATACAATCATTGCCGCTAGCATATAATGTTCTTTACTAAAATTACTTTTTGAAGTATCCTTTTTGCTAATCGCGCTACTTCTATAGTGATTATTTTTAAGCTAGCAAATGCTTAACATATCGATTCAATAAATATTTTATTAGGGTGACTACATGATAACCGAAAAAATCAAATGGTTCCGTACAGCATTACAACCTAAAGGTTCAGTGATGAAAGCAATTTTCAAACATATTTTATGGTGCGGAGCTTTTGGATTTTTGATTTCTCTGCTTTACCATTTTGATAAACCTGTATCCCAGCCTATTTTAGGAAGTGTTATTCCTAGTATTGTTTTAGGTTTGTTACTTGTCTTTCGTACAAATACTGCTTATGAGAGATTTTGGGAAGGGAGAAAATGCTGGGGTTCTATAGTAAATAACGTTCGAAATCTAGCGCGGCAAATTTGGGTATCAGTTGAGGAAATTTCCCCAGAAGATAAAGACAATAAAATTACGGCATTAAACTTATTGGCAGCTTTTGCTGTGACAACTAAACTACATTTGCGGGGAGAAGCTGTCAATAGCGAGTTAGAAGACTTAATGCCATCTACGAAGTATATAAAACTGAAGATTATGAATAATCCTCCTATAGAGGTTGCCTTTTGGATAGGAGATTATTTGCAAGAACAGTATCATCGTAATTGCCTTAATAGCTACCAGCTAACATCTATGCAAGAATTATTGAATAATCTTGTGGATAATTTAGGTTCCTGCGAACGGATTTTAAAAACACCTATGCCGCTGGCGTATGCCATTCATCTAAAGCAATTGTTGATACTATATTGCTTCCTTCTACCGTTTCAAATAGTGGAGAGTCTTGGTTGGTGGACAGGTTTAATTGCTGCTTTGGTTGGTTTTACAGTATTTGGCATTGAAGCCATCGGCTTGGAGATAGAAAATCCCTTTGGTTATGATGCTAACGACTTACCATTAGATACAATTTGCGAGACAATGAAACGTAATATTGACGATTTAATTACTTTGACTCCAAATGCGCGATCGCATAAAGATAGTATAAACAATTGAAAAAAGTCGAGAATATTGATTAGTAAAAATATAATAAATCCAAGTAGCGATCGCATCACTCGGTTTGTGCATAGTATAGATTACCCAAGAATGCTGTATTTGTCAGCATAATGCCAGATAAACCATATTCGAGAAAGAGGTGCGATCGCTTTGTCTTGTTTAGCGAACTATAAAACGATAAAACTTTCCTAATATCTTTTTATAACTGCCGAATTGCTATCTCTAACCCTTCACATACACCAGTAAGAAAATCTAAATCCAAACTAGCGATCGCATCACTAGGTTTGTGATAATGGGGATTTCGCAAGAATGCCGTATCTGTCACCATCATTGCCGGATAACCCAAATCCCAGAAAGGTGCATGATCGCTAAGTCTGGTTTGGGGAACTATTAAACCTCGATTCGGCACGGGTAGCCATTGACTAGGTACGCCAGCTTTGCGAATATTACGGCTCATATTAATTAAGTCAGCCAATGTCCGCAAATTGCCAATTAAAGCAATAAAATCACCTCTATCTGGATAGAAGCGTTCCAGAGGAGGAGGGTAACTTTGGGAACCAGGTGTAGAATCCTTGTAGCCCAGCATTTCTAAGGAGATCATTAAGCGTAGCTGTTGCTTTTGTTGATGCAACAGAGCTGCATAATCAGCGCTACCCAGTAAGCCGTATTCTTCCATATCGAAAGCAACTAGCCTTAATGGATATCTTACAGGTTCGGCAGTAAACTTTCTCGCTAGTTCCAGTAACACCGCCACCCCGGTGGCATTATCATCAGCCGCTGGTGTTCCCGGAACGCCATCATAATGAGCGCCAATTAAAATAGGTGGCAAATCCTTTTTTTGCTGTCTAGCTTGGGAAGGTAAATTTAATATCAAGTTCTTACAAGCTTTACCTCTGACTTCAAAGGTGTGGATTTCCACACTCCCCCATTGGGAAAATTCCTGGCGGATGTATTCTTGGACAAAAAAATGTCCAGCCGTTGCCATGTAAGGATCGCGTTCTCGTGCTATCTCACTCAGGGAAGTTTGTAATCGCTCTGTTAAATTCAAATCTTTAAAATAATGGCAATATTAGAGTTTTCAGTCACTAAAAAAAGCAGAGCAAGTATTATTAAGGTGCATTTAGCAACTTGCAGAGACAGTGCATAGAATTAGGCGGATAACAAGAATTGAGGCTGCTTGGGCACACCAACCATCTCAATGCTATCCTAGTCTTGCAACTATCTCCTCTAGCTGCACTTCTTAGCTTACTGCCTTAATGATGACTATTATACCATTGAGGTGTTTTTATCCTGTAGCACAAAGCTAGAGGTAGTTCCGCCCAATCATAATAAATATATAAGACACTTTAGGAGAAGAGTAACGCATGGGCAAGGTAGTCGGCATCGACTTGGGTACAACCAACTCAGTAGTCGCCGTTATGGAGGGTGGCAAGCCGGTGGTGATTGCCAATGCAGAAGGAATGCGAACAACCCCCTCCGTAGTTGGCTTTAGCAAAGAAGGTGAAAGGGTGGTTGGGCAAATGGCACGGCGACAAACCGTCCTCAATCCACAAAATACCTTTTTCGCAGTTAAACGCTTCATTGGGCGCAAGTATGGCGAACTTAGTCCAGATTCCAAGCGTGTACCCTACACCATCCGCAAAGACGAAGTAGGTAATATTAAAGTTGCCTGTCCCCGTCTCAATAAGGATTTCGCCCCAGAAGAAATTTCGGCAATGGTGCTGAAGAAATTGGCAGACGACGCTAGTCGCTATTTGGGTGAACCAGTGACAGGGGCAGTGATTACAGTACCCGCCTATTTTAACGATTCTCAGCGGCAGGCAACCCGCGATGCTGGCAGAATTGCTGGTTTAGAGGTGCTGCGGATTCTCAATGAACCAACTGCTGCATCTTTGGCTTATGGATTAGATCGGGGTGACACGGAAACGATCTTAGTATTTGACTTGGGTGGTGGAACCTTTGACGTGTCGATTTTAGAAGTTGGTGATGGGATATTTGAAGTCAAGGCGACCAGTGGAGATACGCAACTTGGTGGTAATGACTTTGACAAAAAAATAGTAGATTGGTTAGCAGAGCAATTTCTGGAAACAGAAGAGGTGGACTTAAGACGCGATCGCCAAGCTTTGCAACGTTTGATGGAAGCGGCGGAAAAAGCCAAAATTGAGCTTTCTGCTGTCAGCGTTACTGATATTAACTTACCCTTCATCACCGCCACTGAAGATGGCCCCAAACATCTGGAAACTCGTCTAACGCGTTCTCAGTTTGAAGGTTTGTGTGGTGATTTGGTGGGGCGCTTGCGGACACCAGTGAAACGCGCCCTGAAAGATGCCGGACTTTCACCTAGAGACATTGAAGAAGTTGTGTTAGTTGGCGGTTCTACACGGATGCCAATGGTGAAGCAGCTAGTGCGGGACTTGATTGGTACAGAACCCAACGAAAACGTTAACCCCGATGAAGTAGTGGGAGTGGGTGCAGCAATTCAGGCAGGAATTCTTGCAGGCGAACTCAAAGATATACTGCTTTTGGATGTCACACCACTCTCTTTGGGATTGGAAACCATCGGCGGCGTGATGAAAAAACTTATTCCCCGTAATACCACTATCCCAGTCCGTCGTTCTGATATTTTTTCCACGTCGGAAAATAACCAAAATACTGTGGAAATCCACGTAGTCCAAGGCGAACGGGAAATGGCAGCAAACAACAAGTCTTTAGGACGGTTCAAGCTGTATGGCATCCCACCAGCGCCACGAGGAATTCCCCAAGTTCAGGTGTCATTTGATATTGATGCTAATGGTATTTTACAGGTAACAGCTTTAGATAGAACCACTGGGCGAGAACAGAGTATCACCATTCAAGGCGCTTCCACATTGAACGAGTCGGAAGTGAATCGGATGATTCAGGACGCTCAGAAATATGCTGATGTCGATCGCGAACGTAAAGAGAGAGTAGAAAAGCGGACTCGTTCTGAAGCGTTGATTTTCCAAGCGGAACGACAACTCAGAGAGGTAGCGCTGGAATTTGGTATGCAGTTTGCCCGCAGCCGCCGCCAAAGAATTGATAATATTTGCCGAGACCTACGAGAGAGTCTTAAGGAAAATAGCGATCGCGGTATTGATCAAGCCTACGCCGACTTGCAAGATGCTCTCTATGAGCTAAATCGGGAAGTCCGCCAGACTTATGCTGAAGATGAAGATGACGACTTGTTTGGTACTATCCGTGACATCTTTACTGGCGGTGATAAGGAACGGGAACGCGAATTTCCCAGAGATACATATCGAGAACCCGACTCATACAGTAAGGACTATGGGAGAGATTACGGTAAAGACTATGGCAGAGACTATAGCCGCGACAGTCGTTCTTCCTCCTATGAGAGCCGTCCTTCACGCAAATCACGCCCCAGCTACCAAGATAACTGGGATGATGAAGAAGACAATGATTGGTTGTAGTACTTTTAATAAAAGTTAGGAGTTAGGAGTGAGGAGTTAAAAATTAAATCTTTCAACTCCTAATTCCTAACTCTTAACTCCTAATTAATCCAAAATCTAAAATCTAAAATTTAAATAACTGAACTATGCAAAATTTGCCGAACTTTCGCGATTACTACGAGATTTTAGGAGTATCTAAAGACGCCTCTAGTGAGGAAATTAAAAAGGTTTATCGGCGGTTAGCAAGGCAATATCACCCCGATCTCAATCCGGGTAACAAAGCATCTGAGGAAAAATTTAAGGATATCGGCGAGGCTTATGAAGTCCTTTCAGACCCAGCCAAGCGATCGCAGTACGACCAGTTTAGCCGCTACTGGAAGCAAAAAGGCTTTGCGGGCAATAAACAGACGCCAAAGGCTAAAACTTGGCAGAGTACTGCTAGCGATCGCAATGGCAATCAGGACGTAGATCCCAGCCAATTCTCCGACTTTGAAAGCTTTATTAATCAAGTTATCGGCGTCAAAAATAAGAGTGGGGCCAGTAATTCTAGTAATGGTAACAATAGCGATCCGTTTCGTTCCCCCAGAACAAAAGTTGCCTACACTGTTAACACTCCACCTCGGACAACCCGTCGGGATATAGAAGCCAGATTAACGCTCCCATTAGAAAAAGCTTATCAAGGTGGCAATGAACGCATTCGTTTGGAAGATGGGCGATCGCTAGAAGTTAATATGCCTCCAGGTATGGTAACAGGTCAAACCATCCGTTTGCGAAACCAAGGCGTTGGTGGTGGCGACCTATATTTAAAAATTACTGTTGAGCCTCATCCATTATTCAAGCTAGATGGTTTAAATATCCTCTGCCAGGTTCCTGTTACTCCCAGCGAGGCAGTTTTAGGAGGACAGGTAGAAGCACCCACTCTTGATGGACCTGTGAAAATGACCACCCCTCCCGGAGTTAGGTCTGGTCAAAAATTTCGACTAGGGAATAAAGGCTATCCCAGTGATGACGGTAAACGTGGCGATCAGTTAGTAGAAATTCAAATAGTTACCCCTAAAAATATTAGTCAAGAAGAACGAGAACTTTATGAAAAGTTACGACAAATTGAAACCTTTAAACCCCGTGCTGATTTAATACGTTAGGGATGAGGGAGTATATCTAGATTAGTTCAATAATCTGATATTCATCCTGTATAAATTAATCAAGTGAATAGTGAAATTTCCATCAAACGGATTTTATTTTTGGCAGCTAATCCAAAAGGGACAACACAATTGCTGATAGCTGCTTTTTGCTTAAATTTAATCAGCCATCAGTCTAATGGTCGTGGTAAATTCTGAAAAATATTCGTGCTGTTGGCATCTTGGTCTTGATGCCCGAACAACGGTGTAAATCTCAAACTCTGCAATCTTGTGCGTTTGAAATCAAATCTTGGAATTAAAGGCAGTTAGCCCTCTATGGCATTAGCAGGTTTACAATATTAGAAAAAACTCGATCGCAAAGTGACTCAAACAGCCGTGAATCACAACGGGGCAATACCACAAAGCAGTAAACCAACTTATTACTCCTTGCTAGGACTGCATCCCTCGGCATCGGTAATCGATATTCGTCGCGCTTATCGGGAACTGAGCAAACGCTATCATCCTGATACTACAGACTTACCTACTGCGATCGCCACTCCCAAATTTCAGCAAATCAACGAAGCTTACGCCACCCTTAGCCATCCAGAACGTCGGTTAAGCTACGATTTAAAAATTGGCTATTCCCGCTTTGGAGTAATTCAAGCACCTCCAGACTTGAATCATCCCATCTCGCGTTCTCATGACTGGTCAAAATCAGCTTACCTCGATCCGAGCGATCGCCCCCTCTCATCTGGCGAAATTTTTGCTTTATTTATGCTGGTGTTAACATTTGTAGGTTGTCTGCTACTAGCAATTACCATTGGCTTAACTCGTGGTGATACTGCTTTCCAAACGCATTTGCTACAGCTAACTCCATCTGTACAACAGCAAATTACCCATGTATCGCAACTAATTACCCTTATGGTAATTAAAAATTAAAAAATTTCCTAATCCAAAACCTAAGATCCAAAATTTCTATGGCCCTTCTTCCCTCTGATACCCCCTTGTATAATCATCCCCTGCCACAAATTGAACAGTGGCTAAAAGACCAAGGCTGTCAACAAGATGACACACAGAGGCATTGCTGGCATGTGCAACGACCTAGCTGGAAAGCTGAACTATGGCTCGATGTTGAGCAAATCGTAGTGCGATATGTCCAATCTGGGGAAAATGGACAAGATATCCAACGTTCATTCAAGTATTCTCTTAGTCGGAATGATGTAGAACAAGCTGTGTTTTCTGGGCCATAAAGGAAGTGTTGAGTACATTTCACCGTAAAAGTGCGTAGTTTACTGCCGTAGGCATCGCCGATTTTGTAAGGTATAGCTGACAAAAGCGATCGCTTACAATTAAAGTTACTCCTACTTTGATAAAAATCCGTGCAAATCGTTCTGCCACCTGAAGTAGAAGCCCTAGTTCAACGCCAACTCACTAGCGGTAAGTATCAGAACGCGATCGCAGAACGAGAACGGCAATCACCACAATCTAAATAACAATGCGATCGCTTATTTTGTCGGGTGCGTATTCCAAAAAATGCGCGATCGCGTCAAAATGATTAAAAGCAATGTCCACCCTACTGAATTACTTTTAATCCTCACTTTTAACTTCTAACTTAATTTATACTTTCCCAAACCGCCGCTCCCGTTGCTGGTAGGCACACAAGGCGCGGTGAAACTCAGCCCGGTCAAAATCGGGCCAGAGAGCATCAGTAATGTAAATTTCTCCATAAGCCATTTGCCAGAGAAGGAAATTTGAGAGGCGCATTTCTCCACTGGTGCGAATTAACAAATCTGGGTCAGTAATTCCGGCTGTGTACAAGTGGCTCTCAAACACCTGTTCATCAATTTCATCAGGTTGTAGCACACCTTGCTGAACTTGTTTTGCGATCGCCTGACAAGCTTGTAAAATCTCTTGCCGTCCGCCATAATTAGTTGCCACCGAAAACCGGATACCGCGATTATTCTTAGTTTCTTCCATTGAACGGGAAATTTCTTGTTGAAGCGATCGCGGCAGGTCTTGCAAATTTCCTACAAACTTAATTTGAACATTCTCTTCGACCATTTCCCGCAGTTCTTGACGCAAAACTCTTTGAAACAGAGTCATCAAAAAATCCACTTCTTCCTGCGGTCTTTTCCAGTTCTCCGTTGAAAAAGCATAAGCTGTCAGCGCCTGAATTCCCCAATCCTGACAACAGCGAAGTAAATCTTTGAGAGCATCTACTCCTCGCTTATGACCCATAATTCGGGGTAGACCCTGACGTTTAGCCCATCGACCATTGCCATCCATAATCACCGCGACGTGCTGGGGCAATAGTTCTCGTTTTAAATCAGTAGGCAAATCTTGCAGTTTAGTTTGTTGTGCTGTCATTTTTTATCTCGAGAAGCGGTCGATGGTAATCCGAGTAAACGTGAAACCAGTGCTAGTGCCTTCCCACCTATCTGACGAACAAAACTCAATAGACCAGGAGCAACTGCTTCCCGATCGACGGTTGGTGACAAAAGAGCTTCTAATGACTCTTTCAGCTTCCTAATCGTCAGCGGTCTATTTAGGGTTCCCCGTTCCGCTAAGGAAATAGAACCCGTTTCTTCAGATACAACGACACAAATGCAATTTTCGACCCGCTCAGTAATTCCCATTGCCGCCCGGTGGCGTGTTCCCAACTGGCGCGAGGCTGTGCGTCCCGAAAGTGGTAAAATTATACCCGATGACACGATCCGTGAGCCACGAATCAGTGTCGCTCCATCGTGTAACAAAGTTTTCGGCTGAAAAATTGTCTGGATCAGTTCTTTAGAAACCTCCGCATTTAGCTTTACTCCTGGCACAGAAAAATCTCGCTCATCAATTGGCCCTGTGGTTTCCACAATTAGTAAAGCTCCAATGCGGTTTTTTGACAATTCTTTAACAGCCTCAACAATTTCATCAATTACACTATCAGATTTGGGCATTGCCAGCCGATCGGGTTGAAACAGCTGGCGGAATTCGCCACGCCCCAATTGCTCCAAAAACCGCCGAAACTCTGACTGTAGAGCAACTGCCATCGCCACAGCACAACCAATCACCAACTTTTCCAGTACAAAATTTAGCAGAGGAAGTCCTAATCTGCCACTTAGTGCTGAGGCTAGCATTAAGATAATGAATCCCCGCACCATCCACAGTGTCCGGCGCTCACTAATAATAACTAGTATCATGTAAGTCAGCGCCAGCACTAACACAATATCCAGAGTCCCAAGTAGCAAGGACTGTGACCATCCTAGGTTTGTCAGCCATTGCTTCCACCAATCTCTCATGACATCTGGATTACACTTTTACCTCTAATTACATTTAGTCATTAGTCATTAGTCATTAGTCATTTGTAATTAGTTCCTGGCTAATGACTAATGATCCTGCGAGTGACGCTCCTGCGTCGCTAATGCTACGCTAACGCCAGTCACCTGCGAAGGGAAACCCTTCTGCAATCTTGGACTCACCAAGGACAAATGACTAAATTTTCAGTCTTTCTGGTAGGCGATCTTGTCGAATTAAGTCTTGATAAGTTTCGCGTTGCAAAATTAAATTTGCTTCGCCATTCGCCACTACGACTGCTGCCGGTCGGGGCAAGCGGTTGTAGTTAGATGCCATACTGTAATTGTACGCACCAGTTCCCATAACTACGAGAATATCCCCGGTTTCAGTCTTTGGGAGTAGGGCATTTTTAATCAGAATATCTCCTGATTCACAATGTTTACCAGCAATTGTCACTGTTTGGGTTAACAAAGAAGACATTTTATTAGCAATAACTGCCCGATAAACTGATTGGTAAGTAATCGGGCGAGGATTGTCAGACATTCCTCCATCAATTGCTACGTAGGTACGAATTTCTGGAATGACTTTGGATGAACCAATAGTATAGGCAGTAACGCAAGCTGTAGCAATTAGCGATCGCCCTGGTTCACTCAGTAATTTTGGCAAAGGCAGATTTTCGGCTGCACAAGCTTCTTGGATTACTTCGCAAATCGCCTTCACCCACTCTTCAATGCTGGGGGGATCGTCTGATTCTGTATACTTAATCCCTAAACCGCCACCAACATTCAACTCTGTAATATTTAAACCATACTTCGCAGCATCCCGCAGCCACTGCACCATGACAGCCGCCAAATCTTGATGCGGTTGGCGCTCAAAAATCTGGGAACCAATATGAGCGTGTACTCCTACGCAATTAAGGGCAGATTGTTGACTAACAAAGGTAAAAACTTCATCTAAATCGTTGGGATCAAAGCCAAATTTGCTATCTAAATGTCCCGTGCGGATATATTCGTGGGTATGACACTCAATACCAGGAGTTAGCCGTAGCATGATGCGGATTTGTTGAGCAGGTTGGGCTATTTCAACAAGAGTACGCAACTCATACCAGTTATCCGCCACAATGGTGACACCAGACTCGATCGCTAAAATTAATTCTTCACGAGATTTATTATTGCCGTGGAGATAGATTTTATTGGGACTAACACCCGCTTGCAAGGCTGTGTAAAGTTCGCCCCCGGAGACAACATCGATTCCTAAACCTTCGGAGGCAGCGATCGCACAAACTGCTAGACAATTCCAAGCTTTTGAGGCATACAATACTTGAGATTCCCCCTTGTAGTATTGCTTGAAAGCATCTCGGTATTGCTGACAAGCCGAACGCAGGGTTTCTTCATCTAAAATATATAAAGGTGAACCAAACTGCTCAACTAGGGTTGTGACATCACACCCACCAATTTCCAGGAGGTCATGATTATGAACTCTGGCAGTCAAGGGTAAAAGTTCTTGATTAGGCGATGGATTTGCGCTGGTGTCGCGCTTTTGAGGTAAATATTGACTTCCAGAATGTTGAACCCCAGTGGGGTGAGTCGATACCATAACTATAAAAGTTGTCCTTGTTCAAATTACGGGCTTTGAGTTCGTCTCCCGATTCCCAGTTTACAAAGGGTTTGTAATCTTATTCAATAAATGTGATTTCATTAGACTTAGAAATTAAATTACTGACTCCAGAGCATCTAAGTGCATTGTTGGAACTGGATCAAGCCTGTTTTGGCGGTCTCTGGACAATGGAGGGCTACCAACGAGAGTTGGACAGCCCCAATAGTGAACTGCTGGGTTTATTTTCCCCTGTCTTTAATTCGAGACTGCTAGGAATGGGTTGCTTTTGGTCAATTTTAGAGGAAGCCCACATTACAATTTTGGCGGTTCATCCCCAATATCAGCGTCAAGGTTTAGGACAGGCTTTATTATATTCACTCATTAAGACAGCTTGCGATCGCAAAATGGAGCGAGCTACCCTCGAAGTGCGAGCTTCCAACTTAGGAGCCATATCTTTATATCAAAAATTTGGCTTCAAAACAGCCGGGCGGCGTCGGCGTTACTACCAAGATAACGATGAGGATGCGCTAATCCTTTGGCTCCCAGACTTACAACACCCCAAATTTCAAGCAACTTTAGACCAGTGGTATTCTACAATCAGCGATCGCCTGAACAAATCCTCTTGGCACTTGCTTTTTAAGTAGTTGGGGATTATTAATTTTGAATTATTGAGGCTTGCGATCGGCTTCAGCAAAAAAAGGCAACTTTGCTTTGCCTAGTTCTATTTGAATATTTTATAGTAAAAAATATTTGCATAATAAAAAGCTATACAATTTATTTTCGATTGACGTAAAAAAATATATATGTTAAATATAAATGTTTGGGATTGAGTCAAGAAACTCTTAATCTAAGCAGTCAGCTATTTGTAATAAATCCCAAAAACGCTGGTGAACTAAAGCTCCTCAGTACACTAGCTAAATGAAAGTAGTCAATAGTTAACAATTAGCCCATTAACCCAAGTCATAGCTTCAGGATGTCTATAATCTGTTATACAGGCATCCAAAAGCTTTGCCTGTGCTAAAATCAGCATACCGGCACGACCGCAGGTGATGGGAAAAATGCCATGTTTGAACGCTTCACAGAAAAAGCCATTAAGGTAATCATGCTGGCCCAAGAAGAGGCCCGCCGTTTAGGTCACAACTTTGTTGGAACCGAGCAGATCCTCCTGGGTCTGATTGGCGAAGGCACTGGTGTGGCTGCCAAGGTGCTGAAATCAATGGGCGTCAATCTTAAAGATGCCCGAATTGAAGTTGAAAAAATTATAGGACGGGGATCAGGCTTTGTTGCCGTGGAAATTCCGTTTACGCCACGGGCAAAGCGAGTTTTAGAACTCTCCTTGGAAGAAGCACGCCAACTGGGGCATAACTACATTGGCACCGAGCATCTGCTGTTGGGCCTAATCCGCGAAGGGGAAGGCGTCGCAGCCAGGGTGCTAGAAAACCTCGGTGTGGATCTATCTAAGGTAAGAACCCAAGTTATCCGTATGTTGGGAGAAACTGCCGAAGTTTCACCAGGTGGTTCATCTGGGCGCACAAAAACCCCGACTCTGGATGAATTTGGCTCAAACCTGACCCAGATGGCGATAGACAATAAGCTCGATCCAGTGGTGGGACGCGCCAAGGAAATTGAGCGCGTGATTCAGATATTGGGTCGCCGAACTAAAAATAACCCAGTGCTGATTGGGGAACCAGGGGTTGGTAAAACTGCGATCGCTGAAGGTTTAGCTTCACGCATTGCCACCAAAGATGTCCCTGACATCCTGGAAGATAAACGCGTCGTCACCTTGGATATTGGTTTGCTCGTAGCAGGAACCAAGTACCGGGGTGAATTTGAAGAACGCTTGAAAAAAATCATGGATGAAATCCGCTCTGCGGGTAATGTCATTCTCGTGATTGATGAGGTACACACCTTAATTGGTGCGGGTGCAGCAGAAGGTGCGATTGACGCAGCGAATATCCTCAAGCCAGCTTTGGCCAGAGGTGAGTTGCAGTGCATCGGTGCTACAACCCTAGATGAATACCGGAAGCACATCGAGCGAGATGCAGCTCTAGAGCGGCGTTTCCAGCCAGTAATGGTTGGCGAACCTACAGTTGATGAAACAATTGAAATTTTATATGGTTTGCGCGAACGCTACGAGCAACACCACAAACTGAAAATCTCCGACGAAGCATTGGTAGCGGCGGCGAAATTGTCAGACCGTTACATTAGCGATCGCTACCTCCCAGATAAAGCCATCGACTTAGTTGATGAAGCTGGTTCTAGAGTGCGCTTGATTAACTCCCAACTGCCACCCGCAGCCAAAGAGTTAGACAAAGAACTGCGTCAGATATTAAAAGAAAAAGATGACGCGGTGCGCTCTCAAGACTTTGACAAAGCTGGGGAATTGCGCGATCGCGAAATGGAAATCAAAGCCGAAATCCGGGCGATCGCTCAAAGCAAGACCAATGCAACTGGCACAGAAGGTGAAGAACCTGTAGTTACAGAAGAAGACATTGCCCACATTGTCGCTTCCTGGACTGGGGTACCGGTGAACAAACTCACCGAATCTGAATCTGAAAAGCTGCTGCACATGGAAGACACCTTGCATCAGCGTTTAATTGGTCAGGATGAAGCTGTGAGAGCAGTTTCACGGGCAATTCGTCGCGCTCGTGTCGGTTTGAAGAATCCCAATCGACCCATAGCTAGCTTTGTCTTCTCTGGGCCTACTGGTGTAGGTAAAACCGAGTTGGCGAAGTCCTTAGCTGCTTACTTCTTCGGTTCCGAAGAAGCGATGATCCGCTTAGATATGTCCGAATACATGGAGCGTCACACCGTCAGCAAACTGATTGGTTCCCCTCCAGGTTATGTTGGTTATAACGAAGGTGGTCAGCTGACCGAAGCCGTGCGGCGGCGACCTTACACCGTGGTGTTGTTCGACGAAATCGAAAAAGCACACCCCGATGTATTCAACATGCTGCTGCAAATTTTGGAAGACGGTCGGTTAACTGATGCCAAAGGTCGCACGGTGGACTTCAAGAACACCTTGCTGATTTTAACTTCCAATATTGGTTCTAAGGTAATTGAAAAAGGCGGTAGCGGTATCGGCTTTGAATTCTCCGAAGATGCCAGCGAGTCCACTTACAACCGGATTCGCTCTTTGGTCAACGAAGAACTCAAACAGTACTTCCGTCCAGAGTTCCTCAACCGACTCGATGAAATTATCGTCTTCCGTCAATTGAGCAAGCCAGAAGTGACCCAAATCGCCGAAATTATGCTCAAGGAAGTATTTGGTCGTCTGACGGAAAAGGGTATCACCTTAGAAGTCACAGACCGCTTCAAGGATCGTTTGATCCAAGAAGGTTACAGTCCCAGCTACGGCGCAAGGCCATTACGTCGGGCAATTATGCGCCTGTTAGAAGATAGCCTAGCAGAAGAAATTCTGTCTGGTCGCATTAAGGATGGCGATACAGCCCTTGTTGATGTGGATGAAAATGGCGTTGTGCAAGTTAGTTCTCAACAGCGTCGGGAATTGTTACCCCAAGGTGTTGAGTAAGATTTAAGGTTTGGGATTTAAGTCTCAAATAGAAAATTAGAAAACGGTAGAGTATTTATTGCTCTACCGTTTTTTTGTCTTGATTTAATAATTTGCTTATTGAACTTTACGCCAAGCCGAGGTAGCAGTCTTAGTTCCTGGTACTATTTCTATTAGCCCCTGAAGTCTAAGCCTATTAAATGCGGCCTTGATAGTACTTTCTGAGCTTACACTCGCAATGTCTCGTGCGGTTCGGTTGTTTATAGTATCGTGATTATTCAAGTATTCCATGATTGTGGATTCAACGGAAGCAAGTTGTTCGTGTCGAATATAAATAATTACTGAGTTTTCCCTTTCTTCAATAATGGGAACCTTAAGCCTCAGGCGAGTCATTGCTTCAAAAGCTGTGTTTAAACCCTCACCCACGTCTTTATTGGGTGCTTCAGGAAATTTGTTAATAAGGCGGACAATAGTACCATTTCTTGCAAATTGCTCTTTCAAAATGTTGTCTATTGTAATGTGTCCTGGTAGATTACCCGGACTTTCGACTTCTACACGATTATCAAAGATACGAATTTGCACGTCTTTCAAAATGCTATAGTCCCTATGAAGCACTGCATTAGTAATAATTTCGTGTAAAACCTCATCAGGATATTTGATGTGTTTTAACTTTCCTGAATCTAATTTTGGGATTTCTTCAACTATCTCCTTAGTCTTCTTTACCGCCACAATAATTTGATCATACAAACAGCCTTCAAGGGTTATTGGATCATCAGCTAGGTTCTCCCTTCGACCTTCTTCATCAGTAGTCTTATATCTATAGACCTTAACTCCACATCTTTTCGGTAGCAAAGCTTGTGGTTCTTCAGAGAAAAGAAGAACACCAGCAACAGTTGGTTTTCCATTAATAATCAACTGTTGTTTTTTTAACCACTGTTCTGGTTCTGCTGACGGTATAACGCGAAGCATAAAATTAAGAATAGGAAGAGAGTTTGTAATCATTTCTATATCAGTATTGACTGTAGCTGTCTCGAAAGAATCTATACCTTTGTCAAGCCTGAGACGTGCAAGTTTCTCTTCTATATCCTGCGGCAAATTTTGCGCTCCACGTCGCAAATATGGAACATTGTCAGAAGCTTTAACTATTTGTCGGGTTTTATTAATGTCTACTTGAAGAACCAACCCTATACAACCATCACACGACAAGAAAGTATAGTTATAGTCATGACCTAATGGAAATAGTTCCTCAAAAACTTGCAAATGAGCATTTGCATCTTCTTGATCAGTAAAGCCACGCCAAGTACGTTGATTTTTTCCATCAATTTTAGTTTCATCAATTCCAATATAAACTTCACCACCGCTAGCATTTGCAAATGCAGATAGAGAGCGAGTTAGTTTCGCTGGCTTTATGTCTATTGATTTCAAGTCTAAAAAGTGGCTTTCCTCAGACGAGAGAATTTGACTAACCTGCTCATAATTAATCTTTTCAACTTTAATTGACATAAGAATTTTTCTTTTACGACTTTAGTATGAAGTAATAATTATATATGGTACAACTCAATAGTTGCTATGTTGAATTAAACGACTTGATTATGGGTATAGCTAGTCAAGGGAATAACAATAGTAGCGATCATTAACGAAATTGCTCTTAACATAATTACATACTCGACTATTTTATAGTTACTAAACTGTTACTTCAGCTTGTGTCTCAGTCTTATCACATGCTTTTCAGTGTGTCTTTATCTTCAATCAATCGACTGATTCTGAATCCGACCTAAAGTGCCTTTAAAATGGGAGAATATAAAGAATCACTGGGAGGAATCAATCGTCATGAATGTGATAGTTGCTAAGTGGACGATTGACGAATATCACCACATGATTGATGCTGGCATTTTGAGCGATCGCAAAGTTGAACTACTCAAAGGAAAAATTGTCGAAAGGGTAAGCTATGCTACTAGCTTATAGCTTAATATCTGTCAAAGTTCTGAGATATTGATTAACTAAAACCCATTGCATTATAGCTTCATAGTAAAATTAGTACACAGTAGGAACAAAAGAACAAAAACGTGCAAAGAATACTTTTAAGCCGTGAAGAAGTTGCACGACGTGCGAAAGAACTGTATGAAAACAGTATTCGTCAACAAGTTGAACGACAAGAAAACATCGGTAAAATGGTGATTATTGATATAGAAACAGGCGAATACGCAATTGATAAAATAGGTATAGAATCGGCGCGATACTTACTTACTAAAAACCCATTTGCTAGACTTTTCGGCATTCGCATTGGTTACAAAGCCGCTGCTTCCTTCAGTGGTGAAATGGAGCGCGATTATCAGTGATTTATGGTATTGTCAAGAACGGACGTGCAACCGTTAATATTGAAATTGAATTGGGGGATTTCTCTAGATGAAGTGAGGCGATTGAAATAGCATTGGTGTTTGATTGTAAAAATTGCTTAATTCATCAGATAAAAACAGAAAATTTCTGTTATTTTACCTTTTTCAATAGTAAAATTTAAACCTCCAGGGCTAGGTTCTTCAACTATGTAATTTAAATTGGTAACTTTACCATCTTGAGATATTTCAGTTTTTCCATAGGTTCTAATCACTTTTGATTGTCTGTCACCTGCTTTTAGTCCATCTATGGTGGAATATTTAGAACTAGTTGCTTTGATTTGATAAACAGTAAATTTATCTGGTTTAGCACCTTCATCTAAATCAACTGTGATGCCTGCATATTTCAGAGTACGAACTTTACCAATAGCGGCTATAAAGCCATTTTCTACCTTTACAGGTTTACCTAAAATTTTTCTGACTTGTGCCTCGGACATAGAAAGTTTCACTCCACCTATTCCTAGACGTTTAATAGTTATTCCTGTTGATTGATTATTAGTATTCTGAGAAATTTGATAGTAAGTAGTAGTAGCAGTTACTTGATTATGGGTGTAACTAGTGAATGGAATAACAAAAGTAGCGATCGCCAACGAAATTTCTCTTAACATAATTGCGTACTCGACTATTTTATAGTTACCAAGCTATAACCCCAGCCTGTGTATCAGTTTTATCACATGCTTTCTGGTATGTCTTTATCTTCAATCAATCGATTGATTCTGGATCAGACCTGAAGTCTCTTTAAAATGGAAGAATATAAAGAATTATTGGAATCAATCGTCATGACGTGATTCTGGCAAAGTGGACAATTGACAATATCACCGTATGATTGACGCTGGCATTTTGAGCGATCGCAAAGTTGAACTACTTCAGGGGGAAATTGTCGAAATGTCGCCGGAAGGGAAATCCCATGCTTATAGTAGTGGTGAAGCTGGTGACTATCCAGCAAACTTATTGGCTGCTTAACTAAAACTTATCAAGACACTTTGACAAATAAATACACATCATCACGCTGATATTTCAACTGAAATCCTTGATTATTTTTCAGTTGATTGGCCAAGCTAGTAGTAAACTCCTGACTATTTGACCAGCCTGGATGACGGACATTGAGCAATACATAATTATAAGTATTTAAATCAGCAGGTGGGGAATCGCCATTTGTAAACGTAATCAATTTTCGGTGGCTTAAATGCGGGGAAATTTTTGCTGTGGTGTAAACGCTTCCTTTAGTTTGAATCTGAGCGATCGCTTGTTTTGTAGCTTGCCAAGTATCTATAGATTTTAAGTATTTACCTCCAAAAAAGGTAAATTTTGCCAGACTTAAAAACGCCACCAATGACCAAAGGATAATCGCTCGTTTATTTGGTAGCCATCCCCTACCTGCGGCGAGGCTGGAAATTACAGCCAACACCAGGAATGGCAGCGCTGGAATAGAGTACTGATGTATCAAGTTCTTTTGAGGTGGGTAATCAGCTAGAATGTTGAGCGCCAAACAAGGAGTAGCTCCTACCAAAGGTTTTATTCCTTGTGGGGAAAGCCCCCAAATCACAGGTGCTAGCAGCAGAACCAAATATTCTAGGTTATCCAGTGAAAAAACCTTTCCCAAGATCAGTCCTGGCTGAAATACTATATTTTTAGCAATACCTAGAACTGAATTACCTAAATAGCTGTAACGTACCATTGCTATTGCTTCTGCACTGTTGAAAAAAGGAATAATTATCTGAGTAGCAATCAGAAACCAGGCGACACCAGCACAAAGAGCGATCGCACCATATAAACGCCGCTTTTCAAACAACAGTAACCAAACTCCCATTCCAGCAACAGTGAGGGACAATACTTCTTTACATCCCAAGACTGGTAAAATACTTAAACAAAACCACCCTAATTGACCTAACCGTGCTGCTAAAACCGCCGCCAATAATAGTGGTACAGCTATCACTTCCGGGTGAAAATCAAATAAATTGGCGTTAAACACCAACGGATGTAAGAGATACACAAATACGATCGCTACTGCTTGGTTTTCCTTCAGTCCAGCTTGACGGGCTAGATGCCAGGTAGGCAAAGTGCCTAATGCCAAGGCAGCTGCTTGCACAGCAAATAACCAGTAAACACTGGGGTAGATTTTGTACAGTAAAGCCAAGGGATAGAATATCCAAGCAGCATGATCGCCCAAAATATGAAAACCGATGAAAGAACTAATAGGTGGTTGCCTTTGACTAATTAAATAAACCGCTTGGTCAAAAATTCCTAAGTCAAAAGCGTTTGATTGAAATAACTTGTGTCGTAAGATGCTGCACCCAAACAAAATTAAGGCACTAACGATAATTATCCAACCAATAAAACCAAGCTGATTTGGTTTTTTCCTCATACCATCAAAAAAGTATCCTTTGTGAGTATTTTAGAGACATAATTAGCAATATTATTCACTACCATAATTAGCCCTAAATGTATCGCACAAATATTGTAAAGCTATTCACAAAAAGAACGGTCATATTCCGAGAAAAAGAATGGTTATTTAGCTTACTGGTAATATCTCTAGTTCTATGGTTGATATTTTTAGGAAACTCCCCTTTACGAGATTGGGATGAAGGTACTTACGCTATAGTCGCTAGAGAGATTTACCGTACTGGTAACTGGCTTTATCCTACCCTTCAAGGAGAACCATTTTTATTAAAACCGCCTTTGATGCAATGGTTAATTGCTTGGTGCTACCAACTAGGAGGAGTGCAAGAGTTAACTACACGCTTACCTGGCGCGGTTTTAACTGCCTTGGGAGTGCCTTTGCTTTACCTGGTGGGGCGTTTGGCTTTTAACCAAAATTTATCGGCTCTATTTGCTGCTTTAGTTTACTTGACAATGTTGCCTGTGGTGCGTCATGGACGACTGGCGATGTTAGATGGGATGACTATTTCTTTTTTCTTGCTGTTGTTATTTTGTCTTTTGAAGGCACGTCAGAACCGAAGATATGCTCTAGGTGTGGGGTTTTGTCTAGGATTAATTATTCTGACTAAGGGGACGATAGTTTTGCTGTTGGGTGCGATCGCCTGTTTATTCCTGCTTGCAGATCGACAATTGGCTTTGTTGAAAAGTCCCTATCTCTGGGTGGGAATTTTGTTAGGAAATACCCCAGCGATCGCTTGGTATATTGCTCAATGGCAACATTACGGTAATACTTTCTTGCAAGTGCATTTTCAAGCACAAGCTTTTGACCGCCTTTTACAACCTGTTGAAGGTAATAGTGGGCCTATTTGGTACTATTTATTAGAATTACTGAAATATGGTTTTCCCTGGCTATTATTTTTACCTGGAGGGCTTTATCTAGCTTGGAAAGAACGCCATAACACTTGGGGTTCTCTAGTTCTGTTGGGTACAATTCTTTACTTAGGAACTATTTCTTTTATGAAAACTAAACTCCCGTGGTATGTCATGCCTATATATCCATTTTTAGCTTTGGCAATTGGTGCTAATTTGAGCGAAGTTTGGCAGTCCCGTAATTTTAGAGTGCGAAGTTGGACAATATTTCTAGCTATTATTTCTATTGCTGGTTTAGGAGGTTGTGTTTACTTTTTTCTTAAAAAAGAGCCTATTTTAATAGTTATGAGCATTGTTTTGGCAATAAGTATGGGCATCGCAGCATGGCTAGTGAAACAGCACGATCGCAACTTTATTCCAGTGTTATTTTCTGGGATGTACTTAGTTTTAGCACTGTTGATGAGTTCGCAATCATGGATTTGGGAATTGAATGAAGCTTTTCCTGTTAAACCAGTAGCGGAATTAATTCGGGCAAATGTTTCACCAGGAACACAAATTTATACTTCTTTTGCTTATGGGCGTCCTAGTTTAGATTTTTACAGCGATTGCAAGGTAACTGCTGCAACTGTGCCAATTTTACAAAAAATGTTATCTAATAAATCTTATTTGCTGTTAGACAATGAGGCTTTAGAGCAAATCAATTTAACTGGTAGTAAAATTATAGGAACAGCTAACGGATTTACACTGATTAGCAAAAATTAATTATACTAAAACTTACAGATGCTCGACTTATCAAATAAGTTTGGGAGCTTATTTATTGATAAACCACCAATGAATGATACCAATCAACCTAAGCTACCCAAAGATCGCGGGCAAATCGAATAGAAAAAGTGAACATTAGTATTCCAAAAAAGTACATAATTGGGTATCCCCAACGAGGATACTGGGCAAGTAATAACCCGAATGCCATTGACAGTGATACAATACCGTAAGCGTAGCGTTCAGCCGAGGCTGTAATCCCGGTGTTTAAAATTAAAGCGAAGGAAGAAAACCCATAGACAACAGCAACAAGGGGAATTTTAGCTCGTAATAACCATATTAAATAAATACCACCAAAAACTAGCGCAATTTTCAGTATTTCATCTCCTGTCAATATCCACAACAATAGCCATAAAAAATATAATCCATAGCGAAATTTTATTATCCCCAAATGTAAACGGAAGCGCCATAATAAACAGCCGCTAACAATAATTATTAAAAATAATAACGGATGCAAAGGGTCTTTAATATAGCCAGATTTAAAATTAGTGAAGCCTACTGTAATTTGCATCAGCATCTTCCACCAACCTTCCCAAGCAAACCCTCTTGCATCACCACGCCACGCTTTTTGTGCATGGATGAAAGCCAAAGCATCGCCAAATTTAATTTGACAATAAAGACTATACAGAGATATACCCAAACCAACAGTTAAACTGGCAATATAGGCTTTTATGCCTCTACGTTCTTTCCAAGTAGCAAACAGAAAAGCGGGGATAAGAGCAACTCCAGGGAGTCGGGTTGCTGTGGATAATGCTCCCCAGAATGCTGCCCAAATATATTGCTTTTTATAAAAAGCTCGTAAGGCAGATGTGGTACACAACAAAAACAGGCCTTCAGTGTAAATTACAGTTCCATAAAGGGAATAGGGACACCATGCTAAAGTAGCTGTCGCCCATCGTGCTGTGCTTGTGTCGTAAAGCTCCTGTACCCAAAAATAAAGTATAAGCAAAGCAGCTAAAAAAGCTGAATTATTAACTAATATACCTGCAACTTTAGAAGGCAAGCCAATGAACATAATTATATGGGTTAACAATGGAAATAAAGGGAAAAATGCAACTGTGTGAATTTCCTTTATGTCACTAGAGAAATCATAACCAGAAGTCACAATTTTCTCATACCAAACACTATCCCAAGCATGGAAAACATCCCAACTAAACGTGGCAGCAACGCCATTTGATGAAGTTGGGAACAATGGGGCAATTAGTAACATAGCGATAGCGATCAGAAGCCTGCTAGACAGCCACATTGCTATGACAAAAAATAAGCCATTTGCCAAAATTTTTTTCTTTATATTCATTTTTACAGAGAGATAAATGAATTTTTACTAGCTGTGATAGTGCTACGAGCCTTCGTTCGTTACTGGAACTGTGGATTGACTAGATTGGGCTAGATAGATACCCGCTAAAACTACAGCAAAAGTTGCCCAGTCAAACAAACCTACCTGTTCCGAAAAAATAAACCAAGCGAAAATGGAGGCTAGGACTGGTTCGAGGAGAAGTGTGACGGCGACGACGCCTGAAGAGATTCTGCTAAGGCTATAAGCCAAAAGTCCCTGACCCAAAACTTGGCAAAAGAGAGCTTGGAAAATTATGAAAAACCAACCCATTGGCGAATAGGGCAACAACCTATCTTCGAGGAATGGGAGGACGGGTAGTAGAAACATTGTTGTGACTCCACAGCGCCACAGCATTATAGTTGCGGTGCTAAATCGGGTTCGGAGTCTTTCTATCAGCAGCATACACGTAGCCATGAAAATCGCAGTTAGTAATGCTAATGCATCACCTAGTATCTGGTCAGTTGCAAATTGCACTTTATTGAGTTCAAATGCGATCGCTCCTCCCAAGGCTATGACCAGACCAATCACGAATCTGTTATCGAAGCGCCGACCAAATAACAGATACCCAGCCAAAGCAACGAATAAGGAGTTCAAATTAGATAGTAAAGCCACGTTAGCAACACTTGTTTGACTCAGCGACCAAGCCCACAAGAGGAGGTAGGTTCCAGCAGCGGTTCCCATTGCCAACAATAGCCATACTTCTTGACTTGTAAAAGGCTTCTGTTCTATAGATTGGTTATCGGACTGTTGGTACCGGAAAGCCTCAATTCCATTCCACAGGGCAAAGACAACTGTGGCGATCCAACTGCGATGAAATACTACAGCATTTGCACCAATTTCTTGTTGACATAATTTGGTCAGAGATGGTGCTAAAGATATGGGAATCAGGGCAATAAATAATGAGACAGTTCCTAATAAAGCTGGTGTTTCGGTGAATTGTTGCTTTAGTAATGACAGTTTGGTCGTCATACTTTTAACGAAAGTGTTAACTATAGTTTTTACTGATTCCTGGAACGGTAAATTAACAGCAGATTGGCTCGATATGGCTAAGTATAAACCCATTAAAACTACAGCGAAACCTACCCAATTTGAGACAGTTAATTTTTCCGAAAATATTACAAGAGCGAAAATGCCGCTAAATACTGGCTCTAACAGATGCACTAAGGAGACAACTACAGAGGAAAACCTGGCAAGGCTATAGGTCAAAAGCCCATGACCTAAAACTTGGCAAATCAAGGCTAGGAAAATGACCCAAAGCCACCCACTGACTGTAGAGGGAAAAAGTTGATCTTGAGTGAACAAAAGTATGGGGAAGATGGCTAGAGACGCGATCGCACAGATCCACAACTGGATTGTGGCGGGAGAAAATTTGGTTCGTAATTTTTCTACGATCAGCAGGTATGCACCCAAGAAAACCGCAGAAACGATCGCAGCAAAGCCTCCTTGAACTTCGTCTGTGGCGATTTGCAGTTCTTCAAATTCAATGGCGATCGCTCCTCCAAGCGCAATGACCATCCCAATCAGGAATTGGCTCTCAAAACCCTGACGAAATAACAGCCACACCCCTAAGCTAGTAAATATGGGTGCGAGATTATGCAATACACTAGAAATCGCAACGCTAGTTTGAGTCAGCGACCAAGCTAAAAAAGCTAAAGTAGCAGCCCAAAGAATACCAGCGCCTAGTAATAGGAATAGATCCTGACTGGTGTAGGTCTGCTGTTCTACAGGTTTTTCTAAGGAGAATCGCTGCCGTATTGCCTTGTATCCATTCCAGAGCAAGAAGACCACACTAGCAAGCCAAAGGCGATTAAACACAGTGGCACTGGGGCTGAGTTCAATTTCACTCAATTTCATAAAAATTGAGCCAAAAGAAATGGCACCTACACCTACGAATAATGAAGCGATCGCTATCTTCGTTTGATTGGATACATTCATTAGGAAATTTAAATTCAATTTCTTAGCAATAATGGATCAAACTCTCTAACCAACCCAGCGCTCTTGGGCAAATCCTACAGCTATTTTGGCTAGTAATGTCACAAAAGCACCCAATATTAAATATCCCTGACGAGGATGGCGAGATAGCAGCACACCAATGGCTATATTCAAAGGCACAATACCATAGGCAAGACGGCTCAAGGAGATAGTACCTCCAGAGGCTAGCAGCAAACCAATACCACAAAAGCCATAGATAATTGTAACTGGGGTCAGTTGCGTGTGTAAGCGCCATAACACATAACCACCACCCAAGACCATAAACAAGTTGAGCAAGTTATTGATCCACTCTGCACTCGCCAAAATCAACAAAAATAAGACTAAAGCATAAAAGCCATAGAATAATTTCACTGAACGAAAATGTTGACGGAAACGCCATAAAAGATAGCTACTGGCAACAATCATGCCAAACAATAACAGATACCAAGGGTCTTGAATGCCGCCAGAGGAGTTTTGAATCCAACCATATTGCCAATTCTTTGTGCCGACTACAATTTGCATGAGCATATTTAACCAACCCTGCCAATCAAACCCAAGGGAAGGTCGCCATCCCCGCTGTGCTTCGATAAAAGCTAAAGGATTGCCAAAATAAATCGCACAATACAAACTGAAGAGAAGTATGCCAATAGCGGTAGTCAAACCAGCTATATAGGCAATGGCTGGTCGGCGTTCTTTCCAGGCTGCGATCGCAAATGCTGGAATTAGTGCCATACCTGTAGGACGTGTTGCTGTCGCCATCGCCCCCCAAAGCGCAGTCCAGCCATACTGCTTTTGATCGAAAGCTCGCAAAGCCGCCGTACTCAAAAACAAATACATCCCCTCTGTGTAAACCACCCCGGTAAACATGGATGATGGATACAAAGAAACCACAGCAGTCCCCCACTGCGCTGCATTGATGCCATAATGCTCCTTAACCCAAAAGTACAAACAGTAAAGCGCTGCAAAAAACGCCAAGTTGTTGACTAACGTGCCTGCCAATTCAAACGGTAAGCCCAACTTCATCAAAACCCAAATACTTAAGGGAAACAGGGGAAAGAAGGCCAGATTATGTTGCTTGCCGTCATTCACAAATTCATATCCAGAAGTTGCGATCGCTCGATAATGCATACTATCCCAGGCATCAAAAACCCCCCAGCCAAAATGGGGCAAAAATTCTTCTGATGGTAACGGTAGCTTTGGTGCAACCAGTAACATAGCAGTCCAGATAAATATTCGGCTGGCAAGCCATATTGCTGCTGGAAACAGGAAATCATTTTTCCATAAAACTTTTTTTATAACTATCTGAACTTTCACCATAAGGTTGAGTGCTTCAACAAACTCCTTTATGCATCCTTCTACCTATGGCTGCAACACAGCAATTTATGAGTAATATTTTGCATATTAAATCCTCCATCAACATAATTAACAAACTGGACAAATCGGCAATTACTTGAAAATATTTCTTATTTAGTTATTTTTGCCAATTCTTTCTGAGTTTATCTTTAAAAATATAGTATTTATAAATACAGGTTTTGTCTAGTTATATGAAAAGTGAGCCGCTTTAGGGCGTATTTTAAAAGCCGATGAAATAGTTTAGGAATTACGCAATGCATATCAAAATACTGTTTAATATAGCACTCAGTATACGGCACACTTGTTACTCCTCAACTATAGAAAGGGCTTTTAGCTCTTTTTGAATGTATTCACGAAGTTCATCTTCAGTATATTTAAGTTGATTAATTCTTCCACTATAAATAAGATTTAATCTTGCAACTTCTATTTGATCTAGATGTACAAAATCCTCACCATCTAGAAATTCAATTTCTAACTCATCTATAAATAAATCTACTGCTATTTTTTGCAGTAATAAAGTAGATTTTACTTATCTTGTTTGCTGAATTTTTATTGTTGTAAAAATAGTTCTATAGCATTAGCTCTTATATATTTACACAGAAAATGAATATCTATATAACCTGCATCTTCAATATCTATTCTGAAGGGTTTTGTGGGTTCAATGCGGACATAATTACAACCCAGTCCATAACAGACTTCTTCAACCATAACAATGGAGTCGATAAAAGAAAGCTAAGAACATATTGAAAAGGGAACTTATCTTGGTAAACTAATATTTCTGCAATCTCATATTTTTTTAATTCATTTATAAACTGACTAAAGTAATCTATTGGATTAGAATATTTTTCATTCCAGTACATTTCATTCAGGAGATTTATCATATCTTGTTGTTTATTTGTCATGGTAAATATTCATCCATTATTTTAGATTTATCTGTGATAAAACCTTGAAATTAACGGATTGGGGCTGGCGCAGGGACGAGGACAAGAGGAGATAGAGACACGCCGATACCTTCCTTCTGTCCCTCACCTCCTCCTCGTCAGTGTATCGATTATAGTGATTGCTGTTATTAAAGAGTCCGCAGCAATTTATAGTGGGAGTTGTCTGTAAATCCTTAAGCAATTGTGAAAGCGATTACTCTTGTTGGTTCCACTGGTTCTATTGGTACTCAGACTTTAGATATTGTCACTCAGTACCCAGATCAGTTTCGGATTGTGGGATTGGCAGCTGGGAGCAATGTCGAAATGTTCGCTGCTCAAATTCGGCAGTTTCGGCCGAAAATAGCAGCAATTTGCTCAGAAGAGAAATTACCAGCGCTCAAAGAAGCAATCAAAGACCTCGATCCCCAACCGATTCTACTGGCAGGTGACGCTGGAGTGATAGAAGTCGCCCGTTACGGCGATGCCCAAACTGTTGTCACTGGTATCGTTGGTTGTGCTGGTTTGCTACCCACGATCGCAGCTATTGAAGCTGGTAAAGATATTGCCTTAGCGAACAAAGAAACCTTGATTGCTGGGGCCCCTGTGGTTCTTCCCCTAGTTGAAAAACACGGTGTAAAATTACTCCCAGCCGATTCCGAACATTCCGCAATCTTTCAATGCCTCCAAGGTGTGCCAAAGGCAGGCTTGCGAAAAATTCTGCTCACTGCATCAGGTGGAGCTTTCCGCGACTGGGATGTAGAAAAGTTAGCAGATGTAACGGTTGCTGACGCCCTCAAGCATCCTAATTGGTCGATGGGGCGGAAAATCACAGTAGACTCTGCTACTTTGATGAATAAAGGGCTGGAAGTAATTGAGGCTCACTTTCTGTTTGGGTTGGATTATGACGATATCGAAATTGTCATTCATCCCCAGAGCATTATTCACTCACTGATTGAACTGCAAGACACTTCAGTTTTAGCCCAACTCGGTTGGCCGGATATGCGCTTACCCTTACTGTATGCTCTATCTTGGCCCGATCGCATCTATACCAACTGGGAACGACTAGATTTAGTCAAAGCTGGAAATTTAACCTTCCGTGAACCAGATCACCAAAAGTATCCTTGTATGCAGTTGGCTTATGCTGTGGGTAAAGCTGGTGGTTCGATGCCAGCTGTGTTAAATGCCGCAAATGAGCAAGCTGTAGCTTTATTTCTATCAGAAAAAATTCGGTTTTTAGATATTCCCCGATGTATCGAATGGGTGTGCGATCGCCATCAAAATGATAACCGTGCTAATCCCTCTTTAGATGACATTTTGGCAGCAGATAAATGGGCAAGACAAGAAGTTTTAACAGCGACTGAAAATTTAGAAACTCACTCGCGGATAATTTCTCTGCGATAAAAACCTTCAGTTTAGATTGGACTGGGGATTAGAAATTGATGCCTAGTCCCCAATCTCTAATCCCCAACCTCTAATCCAATTAATATGAAAATCATTTCACTTTATCGCAAAGACGTACTCACTGAACTACAAAAAGTTAACAAATTGAAGATACTTGGTGGCTTCCGGAACAGCCATAATTTTCATGTATATTTATAATTGATATTCAAAGAAAAATTAAAAAAATTTACAAAAGCTTTGCAAAAAAAAGCAGGATAACACATAAATAATTATCTCATTTTTAGGTAAGATATCCCCAGGCTAGTTATCACAAAAAATCATTTTAGTGGATATTCAAAATTGAGTTTAGCATCTTTTATACCAGTGATTATTACCAAAACAAAAGCTTATCCTTTCTGAATCAACCCACTCTCAGACAAGGGCAATTATTAAGGAATGAATATATATGATTGTTACGTTGATTGTAGCTTGGATAGTTTTCATAATATTGTGGAAGTTGGTGAAAGCAACCCTGAGCACTGCATTAACTCTTGCGGCAATCCTTGTTTTATTAAATATTAGTTTTGGCATTACTCCACAAGATATTTGGCATTACGTAACACAGTTTGCTCAAAATCTGTCGCAGATCCAAAATGGAAAGTAACAAAGTATACTTCACCTTTAATGCAAAAGTGAAGTATAAAAGATCAAGTGACAAAATTTTTAACTTTGACATAACTGGCGTCAAAGTTTATGTAGTGTTTACAACCTTTCTCGATCAATTGTTATTTAATGCTGAAATCCTGGCTAATGCATCCTTAACACTCGCCGGCAACTGACGCATAATCTTCCCTCTTTCGCGATCTAAAGCTACTAAAGTAACCTTGGCAGTGACGTACAATTGTTCTCCATCAGTTGAGACAATTGCATAATCCCAATTAATTCGGACACCAGTCACTTCAGCCATGCGCGTTTTTACCACCACTGCCATACCTAATTGAATTGAACGGTGATAGCGCACTGACAGTTCCACAACTGGTAAATCGCAACCTATAGCAACTAAATCAGCAAATTCAATCCCTATAGATCGCAAGCATTCAATGCGTGCTTCTTCCATCCAAGCTAGATAGGAACCGTGCCAGACAATACCGGCATAGTCAGTGTGGTGGGGTTGCACTCTGACAGGATATTCAAACCAATTCCCAAATTCATGACTTGATGGATTGTCTAGGGCGCTGGTTGGTGGGAGTTTTGGTTGGCTGGGTTTTTCTTCTGACATCTTCAAATTTCTCAGCACTTATAAATTTTCCAAATTATTGAATAGCATAAAAATTAATTGCGCTGCCGGACTTATTGATTTAATATTTACCTTCCGAGTATAGGGAGTGTTTTGTTATGCAGCCTAATCTCCGGTATGTGAGTGTTATTACTTTGACTCTACTTAGTTTACTAGGTTTTGGGATGGTATACCCAGACAATAATCAGGTAAGCACAAATGCAAAGCTGAGGTACGACTCTGGAGAAAAAGCTCAAGCTTTACCCAAGAATAATCAGCTCTTAGAAATTGAAAAGCTCAACGAAGAAGCTATTAAAGAATCTCGGCAAGGTCAATTGAAAGAAGCGTTGCAGAGATTACAAAAAGCATTAGAGATCAGCAGAGAATTTGGAGAGCGCTCTTGGGAAGCGGTAACATTCAACAACATTGGCAGAATCTACCAAAGTCAAAAAAAGTATCCCGAAGCACTTAAATCCTATCAGCAAGCGATATTAATTAACAAAGAACTTGGGGATCTCGTCCGACTTGGCAAAACCTACAGTAACATAGGTTACTTATTCGATATCCAAAACAAACCAGAGTTAGCAATTTTTTTCTACAAGCACTGCTTGATTAATCGTGAGAAAGCTCGCTTGAATCCATCAACACTGAGTGCGCCACAACCAGATGCTTACAGCATAACTGTTAGCCAAACATATCGCATTTTGGGTGAACGATTGCTCAAACAGGAACGTGTTGTTGAAGCACAAAGGACAATGGATTTACTTAAAGTTGAAGAACTAGAGGAATATCTCCAGAATGTGTCAGGTAATCAACGTACTGTCAAAGGTATTAATATAGCGGCAACAGAAAAACCAATTAAACAAAAGTTGGATCAAAGCCTGGATAATGCTGTTGTGCTGGGTAAAGAACTGACAACACTACGCAAAATTTCCCCCGAACAGCGATCGCTTGAACAGAAACAACGGATCGAGCAATTAGTCTTAAATCAACAGCAACTTCTAGATAAATTTAACGAATTTATCAATAGTCCTTCAGTAAAAGCACAGGTAGAGCAAATTAGCCGTACAGCTAGACGGCAAAATTTGGAATTGGAGAGTCTCAACGAACTTCGGGATAATTTGGCGCGATTACCTCAAAAATCGGCACTACTCTACCCACTGATTTTAAAAGATAGTTTGGAATTGGTATTGGTAACTCCTGAATCTCCACCAATTCATCGCACCGTTGCCGTAAAACGCGAAAACCTCTATCAAACAATTGGTGCTTTCCGCCAAGCTTTAATCAATCCCAGTCGAAATATCAAAGCACCTGCACGTCAATTGTATGACTGGCTAATTAAGCCGATAGAAAAAGACCTGAAGCTATCAGGTACACAAACTCTGATTTACGCTCCAGATGACCAGTTACGCTATATTCCTTTAACTGCTTTATATGATGGCAAACAATGGCTAGTGCAGCGCTTCAATGTGAATCACATTACATCTGCCAGCCTAACTAACTTAAATACCCCACAACAATCTACTTTGCGGGTTCTAGCCGGTGCTTTTACTAAAGGTAATTATCAAATCAAAGTTGGTAATCGGCAGGTTGCTTTCGCTGGCTTACCCTTTGCAACGCGGGAAGTGGAAAGTCTAGCAGCTGCGGTTCCTGAAACTACGAAGCTTTTAGATGATGCCTTTACTCCTAAAGTCGCTGTACCCCAAATGGATGATTATACAATTGTCCATTTAGCGACTCATGCAGCTTTTGTGGTGGGTAAACCAGAAGATTCATTTATTTTATTCGGAAATGGCGATCGCGTTAATTTTAGAAATGTCGCTACTTGGTCACTCCCCAATGTCGATTTGGTAGTGTTGAGCGCCTGTGAAACCGGCTTGGGGGGCAAGTTAGGTAACGGTGAGGAAATTTTAGGCTTTGGCTATCAGATGCAACAAACCGGTGCTAGAGCCGCGATCGCCTCTTTGTGGTCTGTAGATGATGGTGGTACACAAGCACTCATGAGTGCTTTTTATGGTATCCTCTCCACCGATAAGTTAACTAAAACTGAAGCTTTACGCCAAGCTCAAGTCTCATTAATTACTGGAGACTGGAAGTCTCTAAGTCACAATGAAACTGTAGCAGCAGTTAGTAGCTTTAGTCACCCGTACTATTGGGCACCTTTTATTTTGATTGGTAATGGACTTTAGCTTTTCCAGAGGATGTCTTTTTCAAGCTTGTGGCTGACGATCAATTGGAAAATCTGGTAATGGCGATCGCTACTGCAAAAATTTTAGACATAATTAACCAAAACTGCGTTAGCGGAGCTAACGTACCCCTACGGGGAAGCAAGCTAGCAAGAGCATCTCGTAGAGAAGTTATCGCGTTTTGATGAGATTTGGGGAAAAGAGGAGCGCTCAACTACCCAACCTTTGACTTTGGTGTGTTTTAACACCTTCCAGCTAAAGGCTTAAAATTCGGCTCGTGAGGTTTTGGCAGATACAAAAAAATATGCGATGGGCTAGCCACGAGCCAATCACTTAATGGTAATGGAGAATAGGTAAGAGCGATCGCTAACTAAGCCACTATTACCGATTACCAGTTACCGATAATCAATTTTTAATTTGCCATCAACCTTTGAACCTTAATACTTCTTGGCAAGAGTTTTAGAGCCTGTATCAGTTTGCATAGATTGCTTGACAAGATTAGCCAGTTCGTCTAATTGGCTAATTGCCTCTGCACCTTCTAGCTTCATTAATTCGCGGTCATCCCGCATTTCCGTCCAAGTAATTCCGTAATCGGATACTAAAAACCGAATCAGATGGTTATCACCCAAGCTAACCATAAATGATGCACTATTCATTTGGTCGCCACAGGTGTAACAGGACGCAGGATAGCCGCGCCGCTCTAATACAACCGCCAAGGCTTGCAGGTTCATTACCAAGTCTTGGACGAATTGTCGATGTTGATGTGCTAGTCTCAGAAACACTTTTGTCCTCCAGACACCACAGTCGTTTGAGTTTCTTTTATATTTTCTTTAGATTTTCTCACCCACTGGTATTGTAAACTATTCATTACAATTACCAGACAGATGATATTGAGTCGTTAATTGACTACCTTGTTTAGGGTAGTGCACCAGGGTTTTGAGCGCCGTATCAAACTATTCAGTTTGCAAATTCAAAATCTCGGACAGAATTGCTAAATTTAACTATATCTTTATACACTTCTGCCAGGGTAGATTCTTACAGGAAGCGATCCGCTTTAAGAGTAACTTAAATCTAGCACTAGTCAACTACCTAAAAGCTACAGATTTCGCTTTTATTGACTATATGCAGCCAAATTTACTATGTGTAGAGGCTATAACGTAGTTTTGCATCGTTATAGTGTTTCTTAGATCAATGTTTGATTTGTTCTCTTTCTAACGTAGATTTTGGTATAGACAAATGATTAGGTATACCAAATTCGTTCCTCCTGTATATATAAAATCAAGCAGATAACAGTGTAAATTTGAGATTAAGTACTAAAAGCAGATTAATTATAGTCCTTTATACTAACTTTACGTAACTAATACATCAGTCTGAGTGTAGACTCTACAATGGATCAACTCAATACTGACAATACCTAAACTCAGCAGAGCAATGTTGCCATTTAGGCAATATTTTTTAGGTAATTTGGGATTATCCTCGAAAATTTGTACGAACCAAACTACCAGAATTTGGAAAGATTCTTATCTTAGTTTGGTTTTGCTAAATTTAATGCATATATAATATATTTCTATTATTTGTCAAAAGTTAGTAATTATTTTTTATTAATCACTTGCTTAAATTATTAAGTAGCTTAACAAACACGAAATACAGAATTTGAGCAACTGCAATTAAACCGAGTAGCTTAAAAATAAAAGTTTAAACAACTCGATTATGTTACTGAAGAGAAAGCGGTTGCGCTCCCAATGAGTTAGTTAAGAATCCCACCCCATGAAGGGGTGGGAGTATTAGGAGACTACTTGCCACCAACCGAAAGCTGGGCCGATAAAACGGATAGTTGCCCATCCTACAACCATAAGACCAATACCTATCCAGGCACCACGAGTAGTCCAACTGACAAACAGTTCGGCTTGAGTTTTCGTGATGGGAACCCAAGGCAAGATTCGAGTCTCTTGACCGTATGTTTCCCCTTGTGTGGTTTTACGACGCTTTGCTTCACCCATAATCAGCAACTCAAATTTTACTTAGGTTCTAAATTTATTTTGCCAGGAATGATGGCTACAGAAAGGCGATGAATCGCATCATCTTTTATAACCTGATAATAGTGCTTGCTTTTAGGCGATCGCGCTTTGGTTGACAAAATGTAAATTGGGTATTGGGCATTGGTAACTGAACTTAGGCGGAATTTTCCTCATCGGTATTAGAAAACAGACTGGGATCGAGATAGTTAATGCGTGCTAGAGGACTTAAGGCAGCAAGAATTTGAGCGCCGTAGCTGCGGTTAACGACACGACTATCAAGTAAAGCAACAATCCCTTGACTTTCTCGGACTGGAGCGATCGCACGTTGTAATTCATTCAAAGCTGCTGGCAACAAATATAAACGAAACCAATCTTGATGCGATCGCTTATAAAGAGCTACCCTACCAGCTACGAGTGGATTTTCCAAAGATGGTAGGGGCAAAGTAGCAATGATTAATAGATGGGGAGCGGGCAAAACTCGTTGATGTTCTCGCCAAAATTCCCAACCGCTAATCAAAATACCATTTTCATCCAAACAAGTTTTTTCTACTTGCACTCGCGAACCAAACTCTGAGGCCAGAATTGTCGCAACTTGAGACTTGAGTGGTACATCTCCCACCAAAACAACTGTCAATCCTGGAGCTGTAGCACTTAGACAAACCAGTGTGCGGACTTTGTGAATAAATGCCGGTTGAAATTCTGGTGTGTTAGGTAGGGGTAACTTATAGGGTACATACAATTGAATTGCTTCCGCTTGACTCTCCGAAGAGAACTTCAGGCAAGTTAAATCGTCCAAACCCAGGCGCTGTCGAAAAAGCGGAGCCTCAGTTTCCGGTTCTATAGCGCTGCCAATTAAAACTACTGGTTGTCGCTGCCAAATGGGCGAGAGGATTTCGCCTAATACCATTGGAGCGTAGTGCAAAGAGAATAAACCTTGTCGATGAGCAATAGTCGCCCAGAAAAGAGCAGGGGGAGCAGGGGAAGCAGCGGAGGCAGGGGGAGAAAGATTTTTATCAAGGGTTTGAAATTGTTGCCAGAATTGTTTCCAAGGTTCTGGCAATGCTTGTACTGACTCTAAAGCCAAATACAGACGACTCAAAATTTCTATTTCTGGCTGGGAAATTAGATAGCACTCATAGGGATTAACAGGATGCTGAAAAAGTTCGTGTGTAAGCTGTATCCGTGCTTCGCGAATTGCCTCAGCTTGGTTTGGGTAAGCCAGCATGAGTTGATCCCAATCATGGGGTTGAATGTCTTGGGTAAGCTGATGACGCACCCAATCTTCGAGATCGTCTACCCCATCAATAATTGTGGGAATACCTTGAGGAAACCGATCGCCACCAGCAAATTGTCCTCTTAACCAAGCTTCTGGGGAGGTCAACAGTAGCCCTTGGAACTCAGCACCAGGCCAAGCGTCACCTGTCCTAATCGGTTTGTTGGCTGGTAGCCACTGCTGTAGGCGGGGAATTTCCACTCGCAGCAGAAGTTGCTGCACCGCTTCTTGAGCAACAATAATTACAGGGCCATGCCACATCAGGGCTGATGCTACGAAACTGGTACGATACCGCCCTTGATAGCCACAAACCGCCCCGACTTGAATTAGGGCGCTACGTCCCAGGCGCAAGGCGCGTGCTACCAACCGTGCCATCGTCAAATGATGGGGCCAGGAAGGGAACCCCGCTTGCGATCGCAAAAAGTTATGTAGTGACAAATGAACTTCTGCCTCAATCACACGCTTTTAATTCCATACAAAGTGACTTTTACTAACAAAGCCCCATTTCCATTATGTTGTCCTTTGTCATTTGTCATTTGTCCAAAACTAATGACTAATGACCAATGACCAATGACCAATCACCCAACACCCTGAATTATGCCAACTTACACAGGAATTTCCAGCGAAGCCTTCAGGCATCCACTAGATCGCCAAGCCGAGCAAGCTTTACGAAATTTACCGGGATTTGATTTAATTGCTCGTAAATTTGTGGAATTTATCTACGAACGCCCTCAGTTAGTCTATCTAATGGGTAACACCATCCAAGTCGGGCCGCGTCAATATTCCACTATTTACCAGATGTTTCGAGAATGCGTCCGAGATTTGGACATTTACCCAGAACCTACACTGTTTGTCTCGCAAAATCCCCAAGCAAATAGCTATGCACTGGGGCAAGAGAATCCTTACATAGTCATAAATACAGGGATACTAGACTTACTAAACGAAGCCGAGATTCGGGCGGTGTTAGCCCATGAACTGGGGCATATTAAATGTGGTCATACTATTTTAATTCAAATGGCGATGTGGGCGATGAATGCTGCTTCCGCCTTGGGAGAATTGACCTTCGGCATCGGTAATTTTGTAACACAAGGCTTGATTTACGCCTTTTTCGAGTGGCGGCGTAAAGCCGAGCTATCGTCAGATCGCGCTGCACTACTAGTTATGGATGACTTGAATCCCGTGATGTCAACGATGATGAAACTCTCTGGCGGTAGTAACAAATATGCCAATGAGTGTAGTTTACAAGAGTTTATCAAACAGTCAGAAAATTATCAGGCACTGGATGAAGATGGACTAAATCAGATATATAAATTCTTGATGTACAATGGCGCTCAGGGTACGATGTTGACTCATCCTTTCCCAGTGGAGCGCTTGCATTACTTACGGGCGTGGGCAGTATCCGAAGAATACCAGCAAATTCGCCGAGGAAATTATCAGCGATCGCCTGCTTCAGGATCAGTAAATGTTGCAGCAGAATCTTCCGCAAATGAAACAGAAGCTTTACGCCGTCAAATTGAAGAATTACAACAGGAAATTGACAGAATCAGAAGGTCTGAGTGAGTGGTTTTGAGTACTAAGTAAAGATTAATCGGGTGCGTTACATTGCGTTAACGCACATTTTCTATATTATGCGAAATTAAAAATACTTAGAGAAGAACCAGATAATTACTCCAGTTCCTAGTACACAAATGATTCCTGCCAAGCCAGCTAGGGGTTTTTTATTCTTACCTGTGAACCAGTCAGAGACTTTACCTGTGTAAGTAATTAGTTCTGCTGTGTCTAGGGTTGCGATCGCCCATACCCATCCCGCGTGCAGTCCCCAGGCTAAACCCAAATTACCGTTCGCGGCAAAGCGAGCCAACACCAGCACCATTCCCATCAGCCACAATCCAGGGAGTTGGGGTACAGTTTCGCGTTGCTCCCAAACCAGATGTAACAAGGCAAAAATCAAGCTAGAAATTGCTGCTGCTACCCAAACTGGGTAATCCTGTGCTAATTCAGTGAACAAGAAACCTCGAAAAACCAACTCTTCTATCCCACCCACCAACAATGCTATCAAGAAAATCGGTAGCAAGATGGGTAGTAGTAACTTGAAATTCGATTTTTTAAAAGAACACCAACCTAACCCGAATTGCCCACTAAATACAATAGCTAGACTCAGCACTCCCAAACCGAAACCTAGTGCTAAAGAAGCAAGAGTTGAAAGATTGCCAACAAAGCCGTAATCTGAAAAAGATTTATTAGTTAGCCAAATAACTCCCCAGAGAATCAGAGAAGCTAATAGGTAAAGTGAGACCAATAACGGCAACTTTTGCTCTGGCTGCAAATGTTTAGGGGGTTGCCAATTAAGCAATATTGCTGAGACTGCTGCTACTGGTAACCAGCAAACTATCCAGCAAATAAAAAATGCCATCACTATAACTAGTGCTGGTGCATTTTCCATAAAGGCCAGTAAGGCGTTGACCGATGGCTCAAAGAAAGTTATCAAAATAAACAAAAAAACACGATAGACTTCTTGCATTATAGATTTCTTGCTGATTAATCAAGACTCTACTAAATTTGGTGACTTCTGCAAGGGGTCTAATCGTATTTTTTACCTGAGACAAAATTTTCTCAATAGAGTTGCTAGTTTGCTGTCGGGGTAAGGACAAGTTATCATCACCTGAAACTTATCCCTACCATCAGCAAACTTACTCTTCGTCTTCCAAATCTTCGTCTGATTCGTCAGAATCTACATCTTGTGAGGTTAGTTTTTTATCACTTTCACCGAGTTGAATCAAGTGAATATGCTTGTATCCCAGCCTAATTTCAAACTCATCTCCAGGCTTTAAGCCCATTGCTTTGGTATATGTAGCAC
This sequence comes from Nostoc sp. ChiQUE02, assembly GCF_034531305.2. Classification (NCBI taxonomy): domain Bacteria; kingdom Bacillati; phylum Cyanobacteriota; class Cyanophyceae; order Nostocales; family Nostocaceae; genus Nostoc; species Nostoc sp. ChiQUE02. The sequence goes on along the minus strand of NZ_JAVRBN020000005.1, from coordinate 22,108 downwards.
CAATCACAATCTGACCATTTTGATGGACACTAACCCGATATGTCGGTTCACGACCACGACCATCTTTAGGTGCTTCTGGACTTAGAGGAATCCCCCTAGCAGATAGCAAAGCGTCATAAAAATCGGTGAGATTGACACGAACCTGGTTATTCTTAGTAACAGTGTAATAGCCGCACTGTTTAGCTCTTTCTCGGCGTGGTAAAGTGGAAAGTTCTTTTACTTTAGCAAGTAGTGCTTTTCCGGTTAATGGCGCGGTTGCAGTTTCAGTCATTATGCTCAAATTTTCCTTACTCTCTCCAAACTGATAAACGATGTAGTCTCATGCCAGCATTTGACTTTTTAGCATTTGCATAGAGCTACTTAAGACCCTAGTGTAATGTGTGAATTCCTGCCGATAGGAGCCAAAAGCACTTCTATTATGGTTGTCTACAACCAACTAGAGGCCATAGTTGCCACAGACATTTATTTTGGTGATGTTACGGCAATTTTAACCATTATTCACCATCAGAAAGAAAACTATTTTCTCCTTTGGCGCTACTGTAGCGGTGTAACTTTCAGCCACCTTTACAAATTGGGTAGGTTCTACTGCAAATAAGTCGTAGATCCAAGAAATTGCAGGTTTTTCACTTTCAATGCTTGCCTTTCTTGCCAATGAGCAAGTAGAGTTTTCTCTACTCGTACTCTCAAGCTTTGGACAGCATAGTATTTCAATAGAGTCCTACGGGCATAAGCCCTTTTGTCCTGCCAGTAGAGACGCGAATTTTCTTGTCTCTACATTACGAATCAACAAAGCAGTAGTAGCCGCGCTGATACGGCTATTTATTCTGGTTTTGTGACTTCGTAATTTTATATTAAATACTAGCATGGACTAATAATAGCAAAATAGTTGTTTAATTTTGAATTAAAGTTGCTGGTAAATTTTTATTTAAATTCCTGGACTTAAAGAAGAAAAAAGCAGTGACGATTTTCCTAACCCTTTATTGCAAGCACGAGTATTGCCATCAGGCTTTTATAAAAATTTATGTAATTGAGACGAGCAATTTTGGCCTATGAGTTCAATCCAAGATTTTCTTGATTGAGAGGAAGCCAAAAAGCGAAAAGTCTCGCGCATCCAGGTTTCCCGGTGCTCTAACTTTTCTTTGAAAGTGGTGAGGATTTTTCCTCGGTTTATTATCCTAAGGTCAAAAGCGATCAGAGGATTTTGCACGTCTGTCTATGGGAAGAATAAATCTCTTAACATATCCCTAGCGCTTGATTGCCACTAATATATGTTGAACATGGGCTTTCATACTTCCATATAATCAAAAAATTCCGGCTTCGCTAACGCTTGACGGAATTTTCCAGCCAAGACTGCTTGACTCAAATTGACATCAAGACGTGTTGCTAACCTGACATGCATTTAATTTGGATATTATCGCTAGTTCAAAGATAAACCTAAGCCTCTCTCTCAGCAAACCCTCTTTCCTTTACATTCCCAAACAGGTAAATTAAATGGAAAGCCGCAATTAGATTTTTGGCGTTTTATCTCAGAATTTGACACAAATCTTGTCTACAGCACTACTACAACTAAAATTTTAATGGTTATCCTTAAACTAGAATAGTCCCTCTTTAATCGTCAGCCTATTAACACCAGGGTTTGAATTAAGGGCAAAAAGATGTATAGCTCACTTTTCGCAACTACCTGCCTTGACACATGATTTTCGAGGCTAGTGAAGCAATTTTAAAATTTTGGTTAGTGGTCATGAAAGTTATTTTTAAGGTCATTCGACAGCAACAAAATTCCTCCCCTGTTGTGCAAACCTACCTTGTAGAGGCAGAACTAGGTAACACAATCTTGGATTGCCTCAATCATATTAAGTGGGAGCAAGATGGAAGTTTGGCATTTCGCAAAAATTGCCGCAATACCATTTGTGGTAGCTGTGCGATGCGAATTAATGGGCGTTCAGCTTTAGCTTGTAAGGAAAATGTTGGCAGTGAACTTGCCAGAATACAACAAATACCATCATCAGAAAGTAAAGTAAATGCCATTGCTGAAATCACGATCGCCCCTCTCGGCAATATGCCCGTGATTAAAGATTTGGTTGTGGATATGAGCAGTTTCTGGAACAATCTAGAGGCAGTTGCTCCTTATGTAAGTACAGCAGCACGACAAGTACCAGAAAGAGAGTTTTTGCAAACACCACAAGAGCGATCGCGCCTCGATCAAACTGGTAACTGTATTATGTGCGGTGCTTGTTACTCTGAATGCAACGCCCGTGAAGTCGATCCAAACTTTGTTGGCCCCCATGCTCTTGCCAAAGCTTACCGGATGGTAGCAGACTCCCGCGATAGCGACACCGAAAATCGCTTAGAAAGTTACAACGAAGGTACTAAAGGCGTGTGGGGTTGCACCCGTTGTTTGTACTGCGATTCAGTTTGTCCAATGGAAGTTGCACCATTAGAACAAATCACCAAAATTAAACAAGAAATTCTCACCCACAAGCAAGCCAGTGATAGTCGCTCAATTCGTCACCGAAAAGTATTGGTGGATTTGGTTAAAGAAGGTGGTTGGATTGATGAACGTCAATTTGGTTTACAAGTTGTCGGTAATTATTTTCGGGATTTAAAAGGATTACTGAGTCTTGCACCCCTCGGTTTGCGGATGATCCTCCGGGGTAAGTTTCCCCTATCATTTGAACCTTCAGAAGGGACGGAACAAGTGCGATCACTCATTGAATCTGTGCAACAAGTAGAAAACAAAAGTTAGAAATTAGGAGTTATGAGTTAATATTCCTAACTTTTAACTCCCAACTCACAACTCTAGTTCAACGCGGTTCCTGAGGTATATTCAACGGCTGTCCATAACGGTCATATACTAAAACATCCCACTGCCCGTTGTTACTGGACTCAAAAGCAATCCTACTACCATCAGCGCTTATTGTAGGGTTGCGGACTTCCGCTTGCAGATTATTAGTCAAATTCCGTGATTGGCGTGTTTCCCGGTCGTAGAGAAAAATAGCCGATCGCCCCTGACGGCTAGCAGCAAACACAACATAACGACCATCTTGGGAAACGCTAGGATGATTTGCGATCGCATCAAAGGAGTTTAAACCTGGCAAATCAACCAAATCACGGGTTACCGTATCAAACATATAAACATCTTGGCTACCCCGTCGGTCAGTTATAAAAACAATGTATCTCCCAGAAATTTGGGGGTTTAATTCCGACGCTAAACTATTAAGACTCCGACCTCCCGGATCAAAGGGATAACTCAAAATGCGAGGGTAGCCAAAACATCCAGTCAATAAACTTAAACATATAAATACAGGTATAAAAAAAACACGTTTCATATATATATAGTAGTCATTAATCATTAATCAGTAATTATTCTCCCCCTACTTCCCCTGCTCCCTTACGGAGGTGAACCTACGGTTGCACCATTAGGAATGTCTAACTCAATATTTGGCCCCCGGTCTAGGACTTCAATATCCCACTGACCACGGCTGGCAGTTTCAAAAACAACATAACGTCCATCTGGGCTGATATTTGGTTTTCTGACCCAGCCGCGATAGGTTGGTGTGACGATTTGCGACTGTTGCGTAGCGCGATCGTAAAGCGCCACCACAGGTCTACCTTGGTCACTAGTAATATAAGCAATGTAACGCCCGGTATAGCTTAAGCTAGGACTTTCAGCAATTGTCTCCGCTCGGTTAATGCCCGGTGTGCCAATAAACAGTTGCCTCTCCAAGTCGAAAACCAGTAGCTGCTGATTACCATTCCGATTAGATACAAACGCTAAAAAGCGCCCATTTCCGCTCAAAGCAGGCTGCTCCTCGGTGTAGCGACTGTTGAGGGAAGTAGGCCCTATGGGAATATTGTTAGAACCACAAGATGCAAGCAAACTTGTTAAACCAAAAACCAGGCTCCAATGAATTGGTCTTTGGAGCCAAAATGTAGGCGTAAATTTTTCCACCTCAACTGTTTTCCGTTGCCTTTAAACCTACTTCTGTGCAAACTGTTTTAAACATCATCATCAAAATCGGTCGAATTATCTGGCCCCTCATTTGGCTTTTCAATCGGGTTGTAGGGTACATAATCAGTTGGGATCGCCTCATCATCTTCGCGCCCTCTCCGAGGAGCTGAGTCAGCGGGTGGACGACGCCTTCTTGGTCTGGGAGCGACATCATCTTCACGACTTTCTGGACGCCCAGACCCGTTATTACTACGCCGAGAAGGTTTTCTGACTTCCTCACCCGAACTTTGCCAATCATCAACTTGCCTAGATGAAGAACCCCAATTCTCTTCTTCAGAGCTTTCAGAAGGACGATTCACAGGACGCCCAGAAGTCCGCCGCCGCGTTCTATCCGCTGGAGCCTGTCTTTCACTACTGCTGCTGTTACGGCGTTCTGAACGACGGGGGGGTTGCTCCTCATAGTAGTCATCACGAGTTGAAATCTCATCCCTGCTACCCCGAATCCGGGCACGCACGGGGCGTTCCTCCTCGTCTTCATAAGGCAATGGATCTAAGTCTGCATCCATTTCAGCCTGATACTTTCTGCGATCGTTGTACGAATAGCGATCGCTAACCGGCCGGTCTTCGTCCACAATAGGAGTGTTGCGCTTTGCTTGCTGGGTAGCTATACTCCGCAGACGAATACTTTCAACTGCAAAAAACACAGTTGTGCCAACTAAAAGCAATTGACCAAATTGTAGAATCGGGTCTAGCCGCCATCCTTGAAACACGAGAATGAAGCCGCAAAGCAAGCCGACTGCCGCAAAAAAGATATCTTGATCCCGTGACAATTCCGGACGCACAGTGCGGAGAAAATACAGTGCTGCCCCAGCCACAGCCAGGAAAATTCCTAGAATACTGGCTGAGTTTGCCCCAAAATTTACCTGAGCCAGAAAACTGGCTGAGTTCAGCCCAAAATTTATCATTGCTGTTTTCCCAATATCAAATCTATGTTAGCGAGTCACAATTAAAATCACTACTGTAATTAGGCACGATATATTGAAGCTTCAAAGCTTCTAGCAAAGAAGCTCTGAAGCTGTTCACCGAAAAGTAAAAACACCTATGTCTTTCATCTACAACTGCCACCAGCCGCAGAAGCTGCTGGTTTTGGTGCAATTAATGTAGATAGTTGACAGACAACCGATTATGAGAGTTGAATTAACTCTCATAAGGATTATGAACGCTGAATTTTATCTTTTTGGCTAATGAAAATGAGACCAACTGTAACGGGTATCACAACAATTGCAGTACCCCATAGCAGACTCCAAAGAAAATTTGCTAAAGAAGGCGTCATACTTCTAAACCTTTTTTTACACACTTCATCCTAATTTTAATAGTGTATTACTTTCTTGAGAAGCCTCTAAGTCTGAACTGCCAAACTTGGTAACTGCTGTGAGCGAGTTTGCTTTTCTATTCCAGAAGGAAGTGGCAGCATTTGGTTAAAATGATGATGAGAGTGCTTTACAAAGCTTCAAATTTTCTGGCGATGTCTACGACGGGCTACGCCTACGCAAAGCGCAGCTTGTCTGCACCTAAGTTTTTTCTTTCTTTACAGATAGATAGTACCTGAAACCGATGACTGGTGTTAACTTGACTGCTTGGATTCTTGGTCCTGTGTTAGGGGTAATGACATTTTTATTTATATTTCGTATCATTCTCACTTGGTATCCGCAAGTGGATCTGAATCGTTTGCCCTTTAATTTAATAGCTTGGCCCACTGAGCCATTTTTAATCCCGTTGCGAAAGCTGGTGCAACCTATAGGTGGGGTAGACATTACACCTATTATTTGGGTTGGTATCTTCAGCCTGCTGCGAGAAATCCTATTAGGTCAGCAAGGATTGCTGACTATGCTATCTCGTGTGAATTAGAGATGGGGCATTGGGAATTGGGCATTGGGAAGAAGACAAGGAAACAAGCAGAATTGGGGACAAGGGGAAAAACTTGTTGGAAGTTCTCACTCAAGTCCCCTTATCACCTTGTCTCCCCTTCTCCCCACTCCCTTAACCGTTCATTTCCTGCACAAAATTTGTATAGACTTTACCCTGTAAAAACTGTGGAGTTTCCATAATTTTTTGATGAAACCCAATGGTGGTGGGTAGTCCAGTGATGGCACATTCTCGCAGTGCGCGTTTCATGCGGTTAATAGCAGTGGCTCGGTCTGGCCCCCAAACAATTAACTTGCCAATCAAGGAATCGTAGTAGGGTGGGATTTGGTAATCTGTATAAACGTGAGAATCAATCCGAACACCAGGGCCTCCAGGGGGAAGATAGCCACTGATCCGTCCAGGAGAAGGGCGAAAGTCATGATCGGGGTCTTCAGCGTTAATTCGGCATTCGATCGCATGACCCCTTAACACTACTTGGTCTTGGGTAAGTTTAAGTCTTTCCCCTTGGGCAATACGGATTTGTTCGGCAACTAAGTCTACTCCAGTAATCATCTCTGTTACAGGATGTTCAACTTGAATCCGGGTGTTCATTTCCATAAAGTAAAATTTACCGGATCTATCCAAGAGAAACTCGATAGTGCCCGCCCCACTGTAGTTAATGAATTGGGCAGCTTTGACAGCAGCTTGCCCCATTTTTTCACGTAGGTCTGGGTCAAGAGCCGGACTTGGTGCTTCTTCCAATAGCTTTTGATTCCGACGCTGAATTGAGCAATCTCGTTCACCCAAGTGGATAACATTACCGTAGTTATCCGCCAAAATTTGAAATTCGATATGGCGGGGACGTTCAATAAACTTTTCTATATAAACGCCAGAATTACCAAAAGCTGCTCCTGCTTCCCCTTGGGCTGCGAGGAAAAGTTTGACAAATTCATCTTCAGAACGAACTAGGCGCATACCCCGTCCGCCGCCACCTGCTGTGGCTTTGATCATCACTGGATAGCCAATATCTTTGGCAAATCCTAATCCTTCTTGCTCGGATTCTACCAACCCCTCACTACCTGGTACTGTCGGGACTCCAGCTTTTTGCATAGTTTCTTTGGCAGTGGATTTATCCCCCATCAGCTTGATAGCTTCTGGAGTTGGGCCGATAAAAGCAATATGATGGTCGGCACAGATTTCCGCAAAGCGGGCATTTTCTGCCAAAAAGCCATAGCCTGGATGAATCGCAGTCGCATTGCGCGTCAGTGCAGCAGCAATAATATTGGGAATATTCAAATAACTTTTACTGCTAGCAGGTTCGCCAATGCAAACCGCTTCATCAGCAAGTTGGACGTGGAGAGCATTACGGTCAACGGTGGAGTGAACGGCAACTGTTGCAATCCCCATTTCTTCACAGGCGCGGAGAATGCGAAGGGCGATTTCTCCCCGATTGGCAATTAATATTTTGTCAAACTTCATTTTTTAGTTTCGATATCATTACCAGTAGATTGACATGTTCTCTGATCCGACTTGAAACAACACTTCCGCATTATTTCAAATTATCACAGGAGATTCGCCACCCTGATTCTAAGCAAACTTAAGATTGCAGGCTTGCTGGCTCTACGGGTCTTACTACACTAACAGCATTGCTGCTGTAAGTCTTGGCTAGCCTAGTAACTGGGCTTGTGCCATCGTACCTTGCCTAATACAGTAGCTCTACCCTTTTTAATATCACTTGTGCAGCTGCTAGATTTCTGTCAGTCTGATACCGCCTTGAGAAAATTTATATTTTTGAGCAACTGAATTTAGATATCACCTTACTATAATTATTTTCTTATGCTATAGTCTATTTTTAGAGAAACCATGCGGATGTGGCGGAATTGGTATACGCGCACGCTTGAGGTGCGTGTGGCTTTGCCTTGGGAGTTCGAGTCTCCCCATCCGCATTTTTGATTGTTTAGTTATAGGGTCAATAGTCAAGGGTTAAAAAACCTTAGGCTATTGACCCTTAAATCTGAACATAGTTCTAATACTTCTTCAACACAACTTTACTAGGGCGTGTCATCAGTGGAGCCAAATCACGGTAGCAGCGAGGTAAATTGCACCGAGAAAGTTGAATTTGAGCTTGTCGTAACGTGTGGCGATGGCACGGTACTGCTTAAGTTTGGCTCATATGTTTTCAATTAAGTGACGGGCTTTGTACAAATAAGAGTCATAGTCGCGCTTAGTGGTGCGGTTACGCTTGGAGGGAATGACGGCAGTCTTGGCTTGTGCTTGGAGAACATCAATTACCCGTGCATCAGCATCGTATCCTTTGTCTGCTAACACAGTGTCAGTTTTCAGGTCAGGCAACAGCACATCTGCACCATCTAGATCACAGCCTTGTCCAGGTGTGAGGTGAAAGCTGACCGGATTCCCTAACGCATCTACCACCGCATGTATCTTGGTACTCAACCCACCTTTGCTACGTCCAATTGCTTCGGTGTTTGCATCCCCCCTTTTACACCCGCACTGTGTTGATGGGCGCGGACAATCGTGGAATCAATCATTGCGTACTCATTGTCTGCCTCTTGGGCTAACGCCTCAAATACCCGTTGCCACACCCCAGTTTTGCTCCATCGACTGAAACGAGTGTGTACGACTCGGAAGTCCCCAAACCTGTCGGGTAAGTCCCGCCAAGGGATGCCGGCTCGATAGCGGTACAACACCGCTTCCACGAACAGCCTATTGTCCTTGGCTGTCCCACCGACATAACCGTCTCGTCCTGGTAACAGGCCTTTGATCCTTTCCCACTGGTCATCCCTTAGAGCATAACGACGGCAAGTCATGGCGAGCAAATCCTTGTAGCTTGGTCATTTCTACTTTATCTTCCTTTACATCAACTGATGACACGCCCTAAGTAAATGAGTTTTTAGTAAGGACTTTAACTCTTACTAAGTACAGACTATCTGACAAAACTAAAAAACCTTTCCCTACTTCCTACACAGTAATGTTGGCTTGCCAAAGTACTAGTCTTTTATGCTTTTATAGAGATAGGTGAAGTTTTGTAAAAAGCATTGACTATTACTTTTACGCCGACAAACAACCTAACACTGCCACCAGCTTGGTATCGCCTCACTCCGATTTGGCAAGGAGGGGAGGAAACAATTCAACAAAGTTTACCTCACACTCAGTTAGCACCTGCTTGGCAGCTAATGCTTCTGGGTGACGGCTCCCCAACACGTCACTTAGAATTGCTCACAGGTGAGCCTGTAGAAGTAGATGTTATTGATATGTCATTGATTGGCATGGACTTAGATGGTGCTCCTGAGTTAATCCAAGCTGTCCCAGGCCCACGACTACGACGACAAGTGTGGCTGCGTACTACTTCTGGTCAGCGATTAGCCTATGCCACCTCATGGTGGGAAGCTAGTCATGTAGATGAGTATTTGCAAAACCGTTCATTACCAATTTGGGCGAGTTTAGCTCGTCTTCGCACAGAATTGTATCGGGATGTTCGAGGAATTTACTACGGTGACTCATTGGCCCTAGAGTCGGGTTTTAATGTAACTGGCCCTTTGTGGGGTCGCCACTACTTGTTTTGGCATCATGGACAGCCATTAACATTAATTTATGAAGTTTTTTCACCTTATTTAACCAAATATTTGGGGTCTATGCAGTTGAGTGCTGTTAATGCTCAAGCCTAGTATTAGGGACTTCCAACTAAAAAAATATCCTATTGGTGTGTAGGCAGGGGGGCAGGGAGCAGGGGGCAGGGGGAGAAAGAAGAATATTATCTGAGTAAATTGGATAATTTATTTTCTGGAAGTCCCTTATTTAAAAGTTTTTCCTCTTTTGCAATGCCCACCCTACGGTTATTGCAACTGGGGCTGATAAGTGTTATATGTAAGTATTTAATTTTTGATTTTTCAAAGAATTACCAGAATTTTCTCTGTAAAAGCAACATTAATTTTGTATCATTTTGATGAAAATATCAAAAATGAGAATTCAGAATATATCTGACTTGGAAGATTGGTAATCAATGCGAAATCCCGATTACTGAATTGATCTTGGTTAGATAAAGTCAATACAACATATGGAAGTTATGTAAATAGAAGGTAGTGTGGGTTGCTGATGACTTGCAGCAATGCCCAAGTTAGTTATATCCTCGAAGTGCTTGAAATGACAGATTTAACTCTTGGAGACTTTTTGCAAAGGCAACCATCAAAAGGAAGTGTCCTGCGAAATTAAACAAAGCGTGTTAAAAAAGATAACTAACCACGAAAACACGCTTTTGAAACAGTAGAGAAGGTTGATTACGGAAATATCATCAATGTCTAGGATGGAGAAATTTATGCACTTAGCTGCCCTAGATAACGAGAAACTTTTTTGGTTGACTTAAGCAATCAAGCAAGTAATGAGTTTGCAAGTATGAGGTATAGGTTTCAATGGCACTGCCTCTTGTGTCTGTTCCGATGAAGAAAAATAAGAAACCGTCTCTGGTGCTGACGCTCTCGGCTGCTGGGCTATTGATTGGTGCGGGGAGTGCAGCATACTGGTTGTTAGCTCAGAGACAACTATCTTCTAGCGATTTGCTAGTAGGGGCAAATATTATTCCTGGTGATGCTCTGTTTGCAGTTTCTCTGACAACAGATCCTCAACAGTGGCAGAAATTGCGGGAGTTTGGGACAAAAAATACCCAAGCAGAACTGGACAAAAATTTAGTCCAGTTACGCGATCGCTTTCTGACTAATAATGGTTACGACTTCCAGAAAGACATCGCTCCTTGGGTAGGCGATGACGTGACGATCGCAATTCTTGCGCCAGCAACAGGGAATAAACCTGCACCTAAACCAGTTACCACCAATGAAAATGCTGCTAGCGATCAGCAGTCGATGGTAATGGTATTGCCAGTGAAAAATCCTGAAATCGCCAAAAGCATTTTGGCACAACCAAAAACCCTTAAACAAGGCAAATGGATTGACCGTACTTATCAAGGGATCGCCATTAAACAAAGTGAGGGAAAAGCAGGAGAAAACTTCTCAGCGGCATTACTAGATGAGCGTTTTTTAGTCATAACTGATAGTCCCAAAGCTACAGAACGAGCGATCGACGCCTACAAAAATAAAACATCTCTAGCGACAACAGGGGGCTTTGCTGAGAATTTTCCAAAAATTGCCAATTACCAACCCTTTGCTCAGTTTTATGTAAATGTGCCAACAGCAGCTAAAATAGCCGCAGCTTCTCCAAATCGCCCTTTACCTGCTCAAGTTTTGGCTCAACTGCAAAATAACCAAGGTTTAGCGGGGACAATGACCTTAGAGTCAGAAGGAATTCGCTTCAAGGGCGTTTCTTGGTTAAACCCTAATAGTCAACGTGTGCTGGTGGTGGAAAACAAAGCTGGAAAAATGCAAAGCCGCGTACCAGCAGAAACCTTAATGATGCTTGCTGGCGGTAACTTACAGAGGTTATGGAGAGACTATGTTTTAACATCTCAGGGAAATCCTCTATCACCGATCGCACCAGAACAGATCAGAGGTGGTATAAAATCGCTTACCGATCTCGATTTAGAGAAAGATTTGCTTAGTTGGATGAAAGGCGAGTTTTCGTTATCAGTGATTCCTGCTACTCCAAAAGAAGGTTCACCAAATGATTTTCGTGCGGGTTTGCTGTTCATGGTACAGACAAGCGATACCTACGGGGGGCAAAGCCTACGCAAATCAGCTGAAGCATCCATCAGTCAACTGGATGAAGTAATGAAAAATCAATACCAATTCCAAGTGCTACCGGGGAAAGTCGCAGGTCAACCCGTTGTTAATTGGGTATCACCTTATGGCACCTTAACCGCCACCCACGGTTGGTTAGATGAAGATGTCGCCTTTTTGGTAGTGGGCGCTCCCATCACTGATAAAATTGTTCCCAAACCTAACTACCCACTAGGTGGCACTCTTCCCTTCCAACAAACAGTTCCTACAGAACCCAATCCGACAAATGGTCAATTTTTCCTGGATGTGGAACGAACTGTGAAAAATTTCCCTTTACCAACTTTAATTCCCAATCAACAAACTTTGCTAGATGCAACGCGCTCAATTGGGATGACATCTGCTGTCAGCGACAGTCGTAGTAACCGCTACGACATTTTTATCGCACTCAAAAAAGTTAGGAACACGACTACCTTGCCTAGTCCAGAAAGTAATAAGAGCAACTCTGTTAGATAGGAGAGTGGGGCATTGAAAAGAGGCAAGGGAGCAGGGGGCAAGGGAGAAGAAATTTACCCTCTGCCCCTGTTCCCCGCCCTTCTGCCCCATTCCCTACTCCCTATTTCCTATTTCCCCTGTCTCATGACCCTTTAAACATATAGGATCAGAACAGTCAGAATCCATATTTTAAATTATCCACGGAGAGAACACTTTATGAATCTGGTTGTACTCCAGAACTGGCTGGACAATGCGTCCTTTGCCATATTATTCCTGACAATGCTGGTGTATTGGGGAGGAGCGGCTTTTCCGAATCTGCCTTATCTAGCCGCTTTGGGGACAGCTGGGATGGCGATCGCAAATTTGTGCATTGCTACTCTACTAGGGGCACGATGGATCGAAGCTGGTTACTTTCCCTTAAGTAATCTCTATGAATCTCTGTTTTTCTTAACTTGGGGAATTACTGCCGTCCATCTGATTGCGGAAAATAGTAGCCGTAGCCGCTTAGTAGGAGTTGCGACAGCTCCGGTGGCAATGGCGATCGCAGCTTTTGCTACCATGACACTACCATCCCAGATGCAAGCGTCAGAACCCTTAGTACCTGCCTTGAAGTCAAATTGGCTGATGATGCATGTCAGCGTCATGATGTTAAGTTATTCTGCTTTGATGGTGGGATCATTATTAGCGATCGCTTTCTTAATTGTCACTCGCGGTCAAAATATCCAACTACAAGGCAGTTCTGTTGGTACTGGTGGCTATCGTAGCAATGGCTACCGCTTGCACAAAGCCGCTGAACTAATTTCTCAACCATCAGCCCCTCCTGTGGAAAATAACGGCTTTGCCCGTTTTGAAAGCAGTAGCAACGGCAACGGTAACAGTAATACGGCTGTTTTGAATTTAGTAACTACCCCTGAATCTCAAGCCGTAGCATCTGCTGAACCTCTTTCACCCCAGCGCCTTAGCCTTGCCGAAACCCTCGACAACATTAGTTATCGCATCATCGGATTAGGATTTCCCCTACTGACAATTGGCATCATTGCCGGTGGCGTTTGGGCTAACGAAGCTTGGGGTTCCTACTGGAGTTGGGATCCCAAAGAAACTTGGGCATTAATCACCTGGTTAGTGTTTGCCGCCTACCTTCACGCCAGAATTACTCGCGGTTGGCAAGGGCGTCGTCCCGCAATTTTAGCCGCCACCGGCTTGCTTGTGGTTTGGGTTTGCTATCTCGGTGTAAATCTTTTGGGTAAAGGTTTGCATTCTTACGGTTGGTTTTTTTAAGAATCTCACTAAAACAGTACTGAGTATTGAGTATTTTACTTTTACTCATAACTCAGGACTTAGTAAAATTTTGCGTAAAACTATGGGGAGTTGAGTGTTTAAGTTGAAACACAGAGGAGGGCAGAGTTTTTCTTTGCCCCTACTCTTACGAGATCGCTAAGAGAGATTGCGCGAGACAAAAATTATTAGTAAATTTTTATTTAAGCGGCACTAAATCTATAGAATCACCATTTTATTTCGGATGAACTGTTATATCTCTGAAAATATAGATTTATTGACAGGAGATTTTTATGGAAGATGGATTCGAGAGACTAAACCATGATGAAGTTGTGTCTATAGAACCAGACACTTTTAATAAGTTAAATATTGCTAAAACTTTTAAAGTTCGTGATTTGATTACAGCAATTAAGGAATATGTTGGAGCAGAAGAAACAGATGAAGTAAATTTGTATACCCAAGGATTAAATTGTGAAGTTTTACAATTTAGTACTTTGGGGTGGAAAAAAGGAAAAGTGAGACTGGCTTTAGAATTTTGTCCTGATGAATCCGAGTCACCACTTGATGAAATTTTTCAAAAACTCAAACAAGTGGAAAACTAATACTCAATCAGCAAAAGAACCCCGCTTCTTTATGAAGTCGGGGTTCTGAGCTTCTCAATGTTTGCAAATAAAAAAGCAGTAGGGAGTGGCAAGACTCAAAATTATTTAACTGGCGCTCAACCAGGAGTATTGAAGTGGTAGTATGTTCAGGAATACCTGGCGCTAGATTACCAACAGAATTGTATAATGTCTCTTGCTCCTTGGCGAGGCGCGATCGCTCATGCACTCCATCGCAACCGCAGCCTTGTTTATGCCCGTTACCTGCAACTAGCAACGCTACAAGCAAATGGTCACCCCGCTAATCGTACCTTAGTTTTTCGCGGCTTTCTAGAAGAAACAAACCAGCTAAAATTTATCACCGATAACCGTAGCGCCAAAGCCGACCAGATACAGCAACAACCTTGGGCAGAAGTTTGCTGGTACTTCCCCAATACACGAGAACAATTCCGGATCGCTGGCTGTTTGACCCTGGTAAGCGGTGATGATTTTTACCAGGATTTACAGCCAGCGCGGATCGCTATGTGGCAAGAATTGAGTGATGCGGCGCGTTTACAGTTTGGTTGGCCGTATCCTGGTAAACCCAGAGTTCAGACCCCAGAAGCTTTTGCACTACCAGCACCCGAACCCATACAGCCAGTGCCTAATTTTTGTCTACTGCTACTCGATCCGGCGCAGGTAGACCACTTAGAATTACGCGGCGAACCACAAAATCGGTGGCTTTATCACCGTGACGAAAATCAAGAGTGGTCTTGTGAAGAAATTAATCCTTGAACAGCCTTTTCAAGTTAAAGAAGAATCTCGACAACTGTACCTTTTTGTACCCATTGATATAGTTCATGTACATCTTTGTTTTTCAGGGAAGGGCAACCCAAAGTCCAATTGTAGCGATCGCTAATCATGTTATCTCTGCCCGCAGGTACACCATGTATCCCAACTTCGCCGCCAATAGGAATATGCCAAGGTAGCTTACCGCTAGCTTTGTCCTGAAAATACTTTCGCCAAGATCGGGTATTGGGATAGTCAAGCCATAAGAAATTCGACCATTGCGGATGGGGATAAAGGTCTTTGATTTGCAGAATACCTAGAGTAAAGAGCCACTAATCACCACTAGAAGAATTATTAGTATCTTCTGACGATAAAAATGAGTTTTACTGAGTGGCTCTTTTGTCATTAACCTAGATTTGTCGCAGCTAAACAGAAATGCAGATTGCTTATTTAAATACCTGCACCATCTAGAAACTGTTGTATTGCCTTATCTTTAAGGCTGCATACAGGAGCATCTTGTGGTAAATCAGCTTGGTTAGAAGCTACACAACCTACCAACACAGGAGTTTTTGCAGAAGAGTTGGTGCGCTGAAGAGTTTGTATTTGTTCTTCCAACGCCTCAATTCGGTCTACTAAAGCCCGAATTACTTCAGCTTCCGAATCTGGTAAGTTATTATGTTCAAGAGGTGCAACCCTAACTCCAGAACGATACATGATGCGTCCAGGCACGCCTACCACAGTACAGTCTGAAGGCACATCTCTTAGAACAACAGAACCCGCACCAATACGGACATTATTGCCAATTTGGATATTGCCCAGTACCTTCGCTCCAGCTCCGACTACGACATTTTCACCCACAGTAGGATGGCGCTTGCCACATTCTTTACCAGTACCCCCAAGGGTGACACCTTGATAAATGAGGGCATAGTCTCCCACGATCGCAGTTTCACCAATTACTACACCCATCCCATGGTCAATAAACACACTTTGCCCAATTGCTGCACCAGGGTGGATTTCAATTCCGGTCAAAAACCGAGCCAAGTGAGAAATCAGGCGGGGAATAAAGGGAAGACCAACGCTATACAGCCAGTGAGCCAGCCTATGGAATAGCAGGGCTTGCAAACCAGGGTAACAAAATAAAACTTCCAACCAGTTACGGGCAGCTGGGTCACGTTCAAATATGATACGAAAGTCAGCACGCAGTGTAGATAGCACGAGATAGCACCCTCGGAAAGCACAACAAGCTACTCTCCCATATTATCCTCTCAAGTGTTACACCTAAAAATTGGTAATGGGGCATTGGGGATTAGGCATGGGACATGGGGCATTGGTTACACCCCATACTCCTGACTTCACTGCTGCTCCACTGTCAGAGTATAATCCCGCTTGACCCCAGGATTAAATGTACCTACCCAAATCCGATATGTGCCACTTTTCCAATTGCGATCGCTAACGCTAGCATCTTTACTTTTGCCAGTGTCATCACCGCAACGAATCGTAGTGTTATCTGGGCCTTGGATGAGTAAAGTGGTGTCGGTGTTGTTGCTATCGACTTGGATTGTTAGCTGGGAAAAGTCCTTGTCCAAAACCATAATATGATCGGGATTAGGATCGGCAAATCCAATACAGGCTTTTTGATCGCGATCGCGGTTAATTATGGCAGACAATGAGTAAGAACCACCAGTAAACCCCTGCACTGTTCCTTGTGCTGGATTAAAGTTTGTTGATAAGTTGAAACTGCCAAAATTTGCTGTCTCTGCTATTACAGGCGTAGCTGTGATGGCGGTAAGTATGGCCAACAGCCAACCACCGTGAAGAAGTCGGGGGCGACAGTATTTCATAGTAGCCCTCCAACAGGCTTTTCAATTAGTAATGATATATACATATTCTAAATAAAAAATTCCAGTGAAATTTCAGTTGGTTGTGCCACATTAAAATGTGCCACAAGTAATGGCTTGAAAAGCAGGCAGCTAATTGCTAGGTTGTTTCTTGGTCTAGACAGCAGCTACAATTCTCCAAGCGATAATTTAGATGTCATTACCTCTGTTGGACGCAGGATTTTCTCTTTTACAGAGAACCCTCGACGCGAGATATACTCACTAAATTAAAAAATACTTTTGTAGGTCTAGAAGCAAATTTAATAATTTCCTTAATGAAGATATGCGGTTCTCGGTTGAGTGAGGTACAAGAACCCCACTCCCAACCCCCTCTTCGCAAGCGAGGAGCTTGCTCTGATGTACCTCATGTGATTAGGAAACGCTATAATTAATAATCATTATTTTCAATATAATTTATAATTTTAATTCCTGAAATTGGGATGTTTAGACAAAGGATAACCTGTAATCAAAATGTGCTAATTTTAATAAGTGAACCCTAAATTACAAATATGAATAATAAATATTACACAATACTTACATAATAAGATTTACATAAATATTGCATGTCAATAAAAGGCAAAAGGCAAAATAAGTTTTTACCTTTTGCACTTTGAGCTTCTATGAAAATGTCACAAATTATGGAATTTGAAGAAAACGCCACCCTTAAGCGATCGCGTGTCAGTTCCATAACTACTGACTGTGAGCGATCGCAAGTTATTAAAAAACGGTTTCCCTAAGACTTCCACTAGTTTGAGAATCGGTACTTGTCGCTCTAACAAATTCTGGCTCTTTTTCCAGTCAAGATAGATATAGCCTTGGTTTGGTAGGGGAATTGCAGCGATACTATCTTGGAAATTGGGATTGTCAATTATGGAATTATCCTTCGTTGTAAGGATTTCATTCATCGTCTCTAAGTCAGAGGTGAAAATTTCGTAATTTCCTAAAGTTGTATGCAATCCTCGCACTTTTGTTTCAATGCTGAAAGATGCTCCCTCTTTGGCATCACTTTTTTTTGTCGCCGTAGTTAACTCTGTCCAAGCAGAGATTTTTTGCTTATCTATAATCAGGGGACTGATGCTGAGTCCGTTGGATGAAGCGATCGCATCCAAACGAGCAACGCCTTGTTCTACACTCTCGGATTTTTCCACCACAAAAATCCAATGGGGGGTTGTTTGTTCTTTATCAGGTAACAATGCTATGGCATATTCTCCCTGTACCCAGCTAAAAATATCTTCTGGCAAGTTTATGCCCCAGCGTTTTTGAACATCCGCTAAAGGTTTTGCTAAACGAGAAACCACATCTTCCTTAGAACCATATAGAGTTGCTGTTGCTTGTTTCCAGAGTTTAGCTAAATCACTGTCACCCAAATTGCTCAAATTCGAGCCGGAAATTGCTAAACTTGCTGATCCTGGAATATACTGCAATGCTCCTACAGGTTTAGATAACGGTGGAGATAGAGGGACAATTTCCGATGTAGTCAGAAATGTAGTTTCTGCTAGTAATCCTTTGGGGTTTAACGCTAGAGAAATGATTTCGCTGTCATAGGTTTGTTCTGGCAGCTCTAACCCTTGCCATTTTGCCACGATGGGAAGATTTAAGAAAGCTACAGCTAAACCCCCTT
This sequence comes from Nostoc sp. ChiQUE02, assembly GCF_034531305.2. Lineage (NCBI taxonomy): Bacteria > Bacillati > Cyanobacteriota > Cyanophyceae > Nostocales > Nostocaceae > Nostoc > Nostoc sp. ChiQUE02. The sequence goes on along the minus strand of NZ_JAVRBN020000005.1, from coordinate 3,935 downwards.
TGGGCAGTTCTTTACTAGCTTTTTGGTATTTGGGGGAGCTAGTCAAGTTCAGATCGGGCGCTTGGACATTATTAATAGCATCTCGCAGCACTTTAGGATCGTTGGCAAACAATACAAAGCCTTCGCCGACAACAGCACCTGCAAGCAAATCTTGTTCTGGTTGAGAATTGTCAGAAATCAGTTTTACGCCTTTATATTGTTCAACAGCTAAGTTTGCTCCAGCTAACGCTCGTTTGGAAAATAATAACTCGACAAACTCGTGGCTTTTCTCCGGTTGCTTGGTTGCTAGTGCCAACAAATACCCTGGCTGCTGTCCATTTTCTAAGTCCCGATCAATATCTAAGGTAGTGATAGCTAATGTAATTTCGTTCCCTAACCAGGGTTGAATATCTTGTTTGTAATCTATGCCACTCTTGGCAAATAAACTGGTTTTGAGTTTAGATAGTTCCTCTTCACGCTCCAATGCCTGCAAACGGTCAGGATTTGCCAGTAATGACACCATTACAGGGGAAAGTTTCGACACGAATATGGCTGCACCAGGCTGAGAGTTAGAAGCAATGAGATTAGCCGGACTTTTGGCAAAAAACCAGTAAAAGCCAGCGATCGCAATTACTAGTAGGGCGATCGCACCAGCTACGATAAAACCGATAAATGAACGTTGCCTATTCACATTAAACCTATTAAAAAAGACAATTTACAGCCATTTAAGCAGAAAGCCCAGCCTCTTGATGAAGAGGACGCAAACAGGGAGAGACACGGAGAATAAAAATATCACCATCTCACCATGTCCCCATATCCCCGTCTCCTCTTGAGAATGGATGCTCATGCCAAGGCAGAGATTTTCTGTCACCATAAAATAGTATTAGGACTGTTTACGAAAACCTCATGACAGGGAACTCATGAACCAAATTAGTGTAGAAGAACTGGCGCAACGTCTTTCTTCTAGTGATGCAAGTATTCAGCTAGTAGATGTGCGTGAACCACAAGAATTGGCGATCGCTAGCATTGAGGGCTTTGTCAACCTACCTTTAAGTCAATTTGCCGAATGGGGAGATCAAGTACCTACTCTCTTCAATCCCCAAGCTGAAACCCTTGTGTTATGCCACCACGGCATCCGTTCTGCCCAAATGTGCCAGTGGTTGATTGCTCAAGGGTTTACAAATGTGCAAAATATTTCGGGTGGTATTGATGCCTATTCCTTATTAGTAGACCCTTCAATTCCCCAGTATTAGCTTTTGCTCATATACCTCAGATGGAACTTACTCTTCCATCTGGCTTTTGCTATGCTAAAAACAGCAGTACATCGCTTTAGGGACTTGCTGAAAAGCTTAAAATTTGGTTATCAGGTACATCTGCACAAAACTTATCGACTGGTCCAAATCACAGTTCAGCATTAGACCTTGCAAAAAAATACGTATCTAATAATACTGTTGCAAGTGCAAGTTTGTGCAAAAATACGGTCATAAAGAAGCATAGTAAGGGTACATTAGAATTAGCAGCTTTTGCAAAAAAAGTTGAGCTACTATTTCAATCGCACTCTTAAAAACTGCCGTATGTATATAAACTTTAAAAATACTTATCATAATATAATTGTATAATTTGCTATCTTAATCAATTATTAATATTCTCTGTTTTCGATTAAATCCACAAATTTTTTCAGAGTTTGATTAAAATTTGCTTCAGCAAAACATACCTATGGAAGTTCAGCTAACAAATCGACAACAGCATATACTTTGGGCAACGGTACGTCACTACATTGCTACGGCAGAGCCTGTTGGTTCAAAGGCTTTGGTCGAAGAGTACGACCTGGGTGTAAGCTCGGCTACAATTCGTAATGTGATGGGCGTTTTAGAAAAGTCTGGATTACTCTACCAACCACACGCTTCTGCTGGACGTGTACCTTCAGATTCAGGCTATCGCATTTATGTTGATCAGCTAATTACACCTTCTCTGAGAGACGCTACGCGTAGCTCGCTTCCACGAAGTGGTACGGAAACTTTAGGGCGAGAAGTAGAGATGGCACTACAAAAGCGTCTCCAGTGGGAAGATTGGAGTTTAGAAACCCTACTGCAAGGAGCCGCGCAAATTTTAGCAACCTTGAGTGGTTGCATTAGCTTGATCACTATGCCGCAAACCACTACAGCGCTATTGCGACATCTGCAATTAGTGCAAATTGAAGCGGGGCGGATCATGCTGATTGTCGTGACTGATGGTTACGAGACACATTCCAAATTGATGGATTTGTCGCCAACACCAGAAGAAACACAACGGGATTCAGAGGTAATTGATCGCGAGTTGCAGATTGTTTCTAACTTTTTGAATAGTCACCTGCGGGGGCGAAGTCTGTTGGAATTAGCCTACCTCAACTGGAGCGAACTAGATCAGGAGTTCCAGCGCTACGGGGAATTCTTGAAAAACTCAGTTGCCGAATTGACTCGTCGCACTCTTGCACCGACTGCAACACAAATTATGGTTCGGGGTGTTTCAGAAGTTTTGCGCCAGCCGGAATTTTCCCAATTACAGCAAGTACAAACGATTATCCACCTGCTGGAAGAAGAACAAGACCAACTATGGCGATTAATATTTGAAGAACCAGAACCGGAGGATACTGGTAAACCAAAGGTAACGGTTCGCATTGGCGCAGAAAATCCATTAGAACCGATACGTACGTGCACCTTGATTTCTTCCAACTATCGCCGAGGTTCGATACCAGTAGGAAGTGTGGGGGTTTTGGGGCCAACGCGCCTAGATTATGAAAGTGCGATCGCAGTAGTAGCATCTGCTGCTGATTACCTCTCAGAAGCTTTCAGTTATTTCAATCCTTAAATCGTATCAGGTGATATTTAGGAACAAGCCGCTATGCCTCTAGGCGAGTGAACAATACCATAGCAAGCAGATAGCCAGATTTGTAGCGGCAAAATTAATAATTAATACTACTTAAATCTTTCATGCTTAGAAAAATTGCCTTTGGTCTACTGTGGCTAGGATTTGTTGTCTATGCTTTTTTCCTCGCGCCTCCCGATCAACCCGGTACGTTCGAGTTGATTAAAAAACTTTCTATCGGTCAGTGGCAAGGCGTTAACCCATTAGTCATAGCACTATTCAACCTCATGGGCATCTGGCCTCTTATTTATAGCGCAGTAGTTTTTATTGATGGTAGAGGACAAAAAATGCCTGCTTGGCTGTTTTCTACTGCTTCTTTGGCAGTTGGTGCTTTTGCTTTGTTGCCGTACTTAGCCCTACGAGAACCAAATAATCAGTTTATCGGTCAAAAGAATACCTTCCTCAAGCTGCTAGATTCTCGTGTGACTGGTTTAGTCTTAACGGTAGCCACGGTTATTCTAGTTACCTACGGTTTAAGAGGAGGAGATTGGGGCAGTTTTGTGCAAGAGTGGCAAACTAACCGCTTCATCAATGTGATGAGTTTAGATTTTTGCTTACTCTCCCTATTATTTCCCACATTAATGGGGGATGATATGGCACGTCGCGGTTGGCAAAAACCGCAGTTTTTCTGGTTAATAACCTTGATACCGCTATTCGGCCCATTGGTTTATTTATCCGTGCGTCCACCTTTGCCGGAAGTGGGTATAGACTCCATATCCAAGCAGCCAGCAACGAATTGAAGAATAAAGTGCATTTTTCACAATCCAAAATCGTTCGACTGAGCGTAGCCGAAGTCTAAAATCCAAAATGGTATTATCCAAAGTCCCCCTTGGACAAAGGTTTGGGGATTTTTTGTGGGTGCGTAAATCCCAAGAGAAAGTTTTTTCTGAAAGTACTTTACAAAACGCAATAAATTCTTTAAGATGTGTAACAGGTAGTCAAACCTACCTAAAATTCATCTGCAAATAATCGCATTTATAAAACAATGACAACAACCTTACAACGTCGCGAAAGCGCCAACGTATGGGATAGATTCTGTGAGTGGATCACCA